>JBBDRR010000108.1:15934-25734 GCA_040905395.1 Gemmatimonadota bacterium | reverse complement strand
GGTTCGCGTGCGACCTCGTCGCCTGACGGTTGCCCGCGATCGGCCGCGGTCTCGCGGAGAACGGTCAGCGTGTGGTGCTAACGGCCGGACTGCCCGTCCATACCTCGGGCACCACGAATACGATGCGGGTGGTGCTGGTATGAACCTTCGCTTCCTCGGTACGGGCACGTCCTTCGGCATCCCGGTCGTGGGTTGCGGGTGCGCCACCTGCCTGTCCGACGACCCGAAGGATCAGCGGACGAGGCACGCCGCCGTCCTCGAGGAGGGTGACCGGCGACTCCTGATCGACACCCCTCCGGAGCTCCGACTCCAGCTCCTCGCGGCGGGGATCAGTGACATCGATGCGGTGTGGTTCACGCACTACCATGCGGATCATACGCACGGCGTCGACGACCTGCGGGTCTTCTCGATGCGGACCGGCACGCCGCTCACCGTCTACGGGTCGCAGGCCACCGTGGAGATGCTCGGCACCAAGTTCGCCTATGTCTTCGACAGTTTCCGCAAAGCGGTGGAGGGCACGACGAAGCCGGAGGGCGAGCTGCAGGTGCTGACACCGTACGAGGAGATCGAGATCGCCGGGTTCGATCTGACCCCCCTTCCCGTGCCGCACGGTCAGATGGAGGCGTATGGATTTCGCATCGGCGATCTCGGCTACATCACCGACGCGAAGCGGCTGCCGGAGCGGACGCGAACGGGGCTGGAGGGAGTTCGTGTCCTGGTGCTCAACGCCCTCTGGTTCGGCCTTGAGCACCCCACTCATTTCAATGTGGAGGAGGCCGTCGAGGTGGCGAAGGAGGTGGGCGCGGAACAGACCTATCTCACCCACATCAGCCACCTTGCGTCCCACCGCGAGCTGGTGGACCGCCTGCCGCCCGGAATCCTGCCGGCGCACGACGGTCTGGTGGTCCGGCTTTGACCTTGAGAGCCAGCGCCAGAGATTGCGGGTGAGCCAATGTTCAACGCTTAGAAAGAAACCCTCAGATGCCGATCAAGCTCGACTACAACAACATGCTCGCGCCGCGGGTGGGAGCGGGGCGGGGAATCGACCCGGAGCGCCTCAGCGCGCTGGCAAGCCGCTTCCGCGACATCAGTGCGGACGTGCAGCAGCGGCGCGAAGCCGGGAAGCTCGGCTTTTTCGACCTGCCCTACGCGACGGAGGTGATCGACGCGATCGAGACGTTCGCGGAGGGGCCGGGGCAGGCGTTCTCCAATCTCGTGGTCCTCGGAATCGGCGGTTCGGCCCTGGGCACGATCGCCCTTCGCACCGCTCTCCTCGATCCCTTCTGGAACGAGCTGGACGACGAGGCGCGCGACTTCTACCCGCGGCTCTACGTCGTCGACAACCCGGACCCCGCCACCTTCTCCGCGCTCCTCCGCAGGATCGACGTGCGGAAGACGCTGTTCAACGTCGTCTCCAAGTCCGGCGGCACGGCCGAGACGATGAGCCAGCTCCTCATCATCCGCGAAAAGCTGGAGGAGGTGATCGGGGACGGATACCGGCGACACCTGCTCTTTACGACGGACCCCGAATCGGGCGTGCTGCGGAAGCTCTCCCGCGACGAGGATGTCGCCGCGCTCGCGGTGCCGCCGAACGTCGGAGGCCGCTTCAGCGTGATGTCGGCGGTCGGTCTGCTCCCCGCCGCGATGGCGGGCATCTCCATCCGCGAGTTCCTCGAGGGAGCGCAGGCGATGGACGCCCGCTGCCGCAGCGACGAGCTCCTGCGGAACCCTGCCGGCGTTTATGCGATGCTCCAGTACCTGGCCGACACCGAAATGGGCGCACCGATCCACGTCATGATGCCGTATTCGGACCCGCTCCGCGATGTGGCGGACTGGTTCCGCCAGCTCTGGGCGGAGAGCCTCGGTAAGAGGACGTCTCTGACGGGAGACGAGATCAACGTGGGCCCGACGCCCGTGAAGGCGCTCGGCGCCACCGACCAGCACTCCCAGGTCCAGCTCTACGTCGAGGGCCCGTTCGACAAGACGATCACCTTCCTCGTCGAACGCGAACGGGAGGAGGATGTGACGATCCCTGGCCTCTACCCCGACATCCCCGAGCTGGCCTACCTCGGCGGCCACTCGCTGGGCGAGCTCCTGCATGTGGAGAAGGAGGCTACCGAGGCCGCGCTCACGCAGCGAGGGCGGATGAACATGACCATCGAGCTTCCGAAGGTCGATGCACGCTCGATCGGCGAGCTCTTCTTCCTCCTCCAGGTCGCGACCGTCTACGCCGGCGCCCTCTACGACGTCGATCCGCTGGACCAGCCCGGCGTGGAGCTCGGCAAGCAGCTCACCTACGGCATCATGGGCCGGCCCGGCTTCGAGGAGGCAAGGAAGGAGTGGGACGCGCGCGAGGCGAAGAGCGAGGAGTGGGAGGTGTGAGGGAAACGTCGTACGTCATACGTTGTACGTCATCCGTTGTGCGGTGCGCGCCGGGGTAGCCCGCGAGCGGCCCATGCTCCCTGTGATCGCGAGGCCTTGCTCAGGGCCGCCCGGTCTTCTCCGGTTCAGAAGCGCCCGGGTAGTTCTTTTCCGTAACGGCCGATGTCATCGTGCGGAACAACGTCCACGAACCATACCTTTCCGGCTTCGATTCTGTGAATGACTCGATCCCCGTCGTTGGCCCTGGCCTCGTTATAGTATTTCTCAGGCTCGACAGGCTTCACCCGCATTCCGGGAGTCGGCTCTTGCTTGATCAGCGCGATTGCGACCTTGTCGACTCCCTTTTGCTGTTCGTGGGTGAGCTTCTCGTAACTCTTATCCCAGCGCTTCGACCACTCGGCTCCAAGGAAGTGCTGCTTTCGAGCCACGCGAACTCAATCTCCCTTCTTGAGGCGATCGAGATGCGCCTGTGCGTCCTCAACGGTTGATGTGCTCGTGGAATTCCCCTCCCGAAAATCTGACTCCGCTTCCGAGACACGGCTTCTCAATTCGGGGTGGTGGAACCACAGCTGGTCCCTGGGAAGAAGCGCCGCTGGCACCAGTTCGTAGGTGCCACGATCCGTCTTCTCGAGGAGCACGATGGACGAGCCGTCCTTGTCGATGCCAAGATCACGACGGACATGCTCGGGGAGAGTGTTTCTCCCACGTGGATCGACCGTGATGAAAGTCATGTGGCCTGCTGGGTGGATGGGGAAAGTCCTGTTTGGGATCATACCACTTTCCCAATTTGGGCGCAAGCGCCAAGAGTGTGCGGTGTGAGCCGTTCGCGGACCACAACTGTCGTCTCACCTCTCCCCGAACAACGTGCCCTCGATACGGGTACCATGATTGTGCGACTCAAACCTTTCCAGGAGACCGATTGATGGAAAAGCTGAAGGTAGTGGGGCTGATGACCGTGCTGACCCTGCTGCTCGTCGGGTTGGGCGGGTACATCGGCGGGAACGGGGGTGCGGCCCTCTTCTTCGTCATCGCTCTGGCGATGAACTTCGGGATGTACTGGTTCAGCGACAAGATCGTGCTGAAGCAGTACAAGGCGCACATCATCCAGCCGGGCGAGGAAGGCGGCCGTTTCGACGAGCTGTACCGGATGGTGGACCGGCTACGTCAGAACGCGGATCTGCCGATGCCGGTGGTCGCGGTCTCGGAGCAGGCGCAGCCGAACGCATTCGCGACGGGTCGCAACCCGAAGCATGCGGTGGTGTGCGTGACGCGAGGCATGTGGGAGCTGGTCGGCCGCGGGCAAATGTCGGTCGAGGAGCTCGAGGCCGTGATGGCACACGAGCTGTCGCATATCAAGAACTATCACATGCTGGTCGGCACGATCGCCGCGAGCATGGCCGGCGCCGTGATGCTGATCGGCAACATGCTGAAGTGGGGGGCGATATTCGGAATGGGCGGCCGCGACGGTCAGAACGGTAACCCGCTGGCGCTGATCGCCCTCGCGATCCTCGCGCCGATCGCCGCGATGGTCGTGCAGATGGCGATCTCCCGGCGGAACGAGTTCGAGGCGGACCAGGGCGGGGCGGCGATCTGCGGGAAGCCGCTCGCGCTAGCGAGCGCGCTCCAGAAGATCGAGCAGGTCGCGCAGCGGCAGCCGATGCAGCTCAATCCGTCGGCGGCCCACCTGGCCATCGTGAATCCGCTCGCGGGCATGGGCGGTCTCACCGGGCTGTTCCGGACTCACCCGCCGACGGCGGACCGCGTCGCCCGGCTCCAGCAGATCGCCGGTCAGCGCGATGTAGCGTGGCTGAACGGCTGAAGGGAGAGCTGATCGAAGGGAATTCGGAGCGGACCCTCGTCATCCTGAATCCCGCCGCCGGTCAGGACGATCCGGACAGAGTGCGCCGCCAGATTGGCGGCGCATTCGCCGTTCGGGGGGCGAGCTTCGATCTCATCGAGACGACCGCGGCTGGCGATGCGGAGAAGCTCGCGCGCGAGGGCGTACGCCTCGGCTATCGCGCGGTTGCGTCCGCCGGCGGCGATGGAACGCTTGCCGAGGTGCTCACCGGTCTAGCGGGTACGTCCGTCCCCTTGGGAATCATTCCGCAGGGGACGGCCAACCTGGTGGCATCTCACCTCGGAATTCCCGGCGACATCGAGCGCTCGGTGGACGCGGTGGTCCATGGTAACGCCATTCCGGTCGACGTCGGGCAGCTCCAGAACGGCCGCTACTTCGCCCTGATCGCCGGTGCCGGCTGGGACGCCGAGGTCATGCAGCGTGCGACTCGTGAGCTGAAGGACCGGCTCGGCTTCGGAGCGTACCTGCTGGCCGCGCTCCGCAAGGTCGTCACACCCCCGTCGGCGCTCTTCCGCATCACGGCCGATGGTCAGGTTTTCGAGATCCGCGCCGCAACCGTCCTCATCGCCAACGTCGGACAGATCTTTCACGCGATGCTCCCGCTCGAGTTCAAGATCGCGCCCGCGACCTCGGTCAGCGACGGCGTGTTCGACATCTGCATCTTCGCTCCCCGCAGCCTGCCCGACGTTGCGACCGTCCTCTGGAAGGTCGCGAGCAAACGGTACCTCGGCGATCAGCGGATGATCTACCTGCAGGCGAAGGAGATCAGAATCGAGACCGACCCACCGGTCATCGCCCAGGTGGACGGTGACGTCTTCGGCGAGACGCCCCTCGTCGCGCGGGCGATCAAGGGCGGGGTTCTGGTGCTCGTGCCGTAGACCAGTGCTCCGGCCCGTCCCCTCCTGGCCGCCACCGCCGCTTCCTTCCTCCCGCCTCCGCCGGTTGAATCTCCCGCAGACTTGCGGTACGTTTTCGGGATGGCCGAAGAATTCCTGGTGGTTCGCGGTGCCCGCGAACACAACCTGAAAAATATCGACGTTTCGATCCCCCGCGATCGCCTCACGGTCTTCACGGGGCTGAGCGGCAGCGGGAAGTCGTCGCTCGCGTTCGACACGATCTACGCGGAGGGGCAGCGTCGGTACGTCGAGTCCCTCTCGGCGTACGCGCGGCAGTTCCTGGGGCTGATGGAGAAGCCCGACGTGGACGCGATCGAGGGACTCTCTCCGGCGATCTCGATCGAGCAGAAGACCGCTGGTCGCAATCCGCGCTCGACCGTCGGCACGGTAACGGAGGTCTACGACTATCTGCGTCTTCTCTGGGCACGCGCGGGAACGCCGCACTGTCCGTCGTGCGGCAAGCCGGTAAGGCGTCAGAGCGCCACCCAGATCGTCGACCAGATCCTGGAATGGCCCGAAGGAAGCCGGATCGAGGTCCTCGCACCCCTCGTCCGCGGCCGCAAGGGCGAGTTCCGGGACCTTTTCGACGAGATGGTTCGGAAGGGCTTCGTTCGGGCGCGCGTCGACGGTGAGCTGATCGAGCTGCAGAACCCGCCGCAGTTGGCGAGGCGCCAGAATCACGACATCTCCGTCGTGGTCGATCGGCTCGTGGTGCGGGAGGACGACCGTACGCGGCTCGCGGACTCGGTGGAGACGGCCCTGCGCACGGCGGACGGCGTCGTGGAGGTCGCGGTGCATGGCAACGGGGCACAGCCGGAGAGCCATGTCTTCTCGGAGCGATACGCATGTCCGAGTTGTGGCGTCAGCCTGCCGGAGCTGGAGCCGCGGCAGTTCTCCTTCAACTCGCCGTACGGCGCGTGCAGCGCGTGCGGCGGGCTCGGGACGCGCAAGGAGCCGAACGCCGAGCTGATCGTCGGCGACGCTACCGTTTCCATCCTCGAGGGAGTCGTGCTTCCGTGGGGAGTTCCTCGCGGACATCTTCGCACGACCATCCTCGACGGCCTCGCCGCCGCGCTCGACTTCGATCTGAACACGCCGTGGGGGGAGCTGCCGGAGGAGATACGAGCGATCCTCGTCCACGGCTCCAGATCCTCCCTGGCCGGCCGGCTGCCGAAGGGCCTGAAGTGGGGCGGCATTCTGAACGACGTCGAACAGCGGTATCGGGAGACGACGAGCGACTCGGTGCGGGGACAGCTCGAGGAGTACATGTCGACGCTGCCGTGCACCGTCTGCGGTGGTTCCCGACTTCGCCAGGAGAGCCTTGCCGTGCATGTCGCGGGCACCTCGATTGGCGATGTCGTCGAGATGCCGGTGAGCGGCGCGCTCGAATTCTTCGGCTCGCTGGACGAGGACAGCTCGTTGCCAATGGAGATCGCGGGTCCGATCCTCAAGGAGGTCACCGAGCGGCTGCGGTTCCTCACCGATGTCGGTCTCGAGTACCTGACGATCGGCCGCTCGGCCGAGACGCTCTCAGGCGGCGAGGCCCAGCGGATCCGGCTGGCGACGCAGATCGGATCCCGACTCGTCGGAGTGCTCTACATCCTGGACGAACCCTCCATCGGGCTCCACCAGCGCGACAATCGGAGGCTTCTCTCGACGCTCGAGCAGCTTCGGGATCTCGGCAACACGGTGCTCGTCGTCGAGCACGACGAAGAGACGATCCGGGCGGCGGACCACATCATCGATCTGGGGCCGCGTGCCGGCAGACACGGTGGCGAGGTGGTCGCCGAGGGCGACCTCGCCGCAATCCTCGCGGAACCCCGATCGCTGACGGGATCCTACCTGCGCGGGGACGAACGAATCGAGATCCCCGCGAAGCGCCGCGCCGCGAAGCAGGGACACGAGCTGGTGATCATCGGTGCTCGCGAGCACAACCTCAAGCACGTCACCGCCCGCATACCCCTCGGCTGTTTCGTCAGCATCACCGGCGTATCGGGATCCGGAAAGTCGACGCTGATCAACGACATCCTGTGGAAGACGCTCTCACGGCGGTTCTACAGGGCGAAGCTGGTTCCCGGGCTGCACGACCGGATCGAGGGGCTCGACCACATCGACAAGGTCGTGGACATCGACCAGTCACCGATCGGCCGCACACCCCGCTCGAATCCGGCGACCTACACCGGCCTCTTCACCGTCATCCGCGAGCTCTTCGCCGAGCTTCCGGAGAGCAAGATGCGCGGCTATTCCCCCGGTCGCTTCTCCTTCAATGTGAAGGGCGGGCGCTGCGAGGCGTGTCAGGGTGAGGGTCTCGTGAAGATCGAGATGCACTTCCTCCCCGACGTTTACGTCCCCTGCGAGGTATGTAAGGGGAAACGGTACAACCGCGAGACGCTCGAGGTCTTCTACAAGGGTAACTCGATCGCCGACGTGCTCGACCTTACCGTCGACGAGGCACTCGAGGTTTTCGAGGCCGTGCCGCGGCTGAACCGCCACCTGAGCACCCTCTCCGACGTCGGCCTCGGCTACCTCCACCTCGGTCAGCCGGCGACCACCCTTTCGGGCGGCGAGGCGCAGCGGGTCAAGCTCGCCACCGAGCTGGCCCGCCAGGCGACGGGCAGCACGCTCTACATCCTCGACGAGCCCACGACCGGACTCCACTTCGAGGACGTACGCATGCTCCTCGACGTGCTCCACCGCCTCGTCGACAAGGGCAACAGCGTGCTGGTCATCGAGCACAACCTCGACGTGATCAAAACCTCGGACTGGATCATCGACCTCGGCCCGGAAGGTGGCCACCTCGGCGGCGAGATCGTCGCAGCCGGCACGCCGGAGGAAGTGGCTCGGGTGGAGACGTCGTATACGGGGGAGTATTTGAAGGCGCTACTGACGTAGCTATCGGCTATCGGCTATCAGCTATCGGCTCTACGGGCCTGGTGCTCGGAGAACCGCAGTAGGGCCGGTCTATGCGTAGCTGATAGCTGATAGCCGATAGCTTTTTGGCGAAACCCCCGCCCCACCTCATCCGTAGGGTATCGTGATGTCGACGCTACTTATTATCTTGCTGCTCGTGTTCGTTCTGGGTCCGATCGCGAAGGCGTATGCGGATCGGATCTCGCGCGAGCTGCCCCCCGGCTCCGACATCGATGCTGGAGATCTCGCTCGGCTGAAGGAAGACGTCGAGCGGCTCACGCAGGAAGTCTCCCGCCTGCAGGACGAGCAGTCGTTCATGGTTCGCCTGTTGAGCGACGGCGAGCGGAAGAGGCTCGAGGAGGGACGCGGCGACGCCGACTGAGGCCGCCGCGCGACGCACACCCGTATACCGGAGAGCCGGCATGGTGACACGCGAAGACATCGAGAGCTTTCTCCTTCGGATGGAGGAGAGTGTCGAGGAAGTCGAGCGGGGGATGTGGGTCCTCGACTCCGATGGAGGTCGACTGGTGCTCCACTACTCCCCCCCGGTGCTCGTGCTGAGGGTCAAGGTCCTCGACGTGCCGAAGGAGGACACGAGTTGTACGGAGCTCTTCCGGCGTCTCCTGGAGCTGAACGCGACCGACCTCGTGCACGGCGCCTACGCGATCGAGGAGAACGATGTGATCCTCACCGATACGCTCGAGCTCGAACACCTCGATTTCGGTACCTTCCAGGCCGCGATCGATTCGCTGCAGCTCGCCCTCGCGTCTCACCTGGAGAGCCTTTCCCCCTACAGGGAATGTTGAGTCGCCCGCCGTCATCCCGAACGAAGTGAGAGATCCGTACCCACCGGGCGCAGCGCCAGGAGTGCAGATCCTTCGCTGCGCTCAGGATGACACCCGGCTGCCCTAATCCAATTAGATCTTATGGGAATCTTCAATAAGCTGTCGACTGTGATCCGGTCGAATCTGAACGACCTGATCGCCCGGGCGGAAAACCCGGAGAAGATGCTGAACCAGATCATCCTGGACATGCGGGATCAGCTGACGAAGGCGAAGCAGGAAGTCGCCGTCGCGATCGCGGATGAACGGAAGTTGAAGTCGCAGGCCGAGGAGGAGGCGCGGCAGTCGCAGGATTGGGAGAAGCGGGCGATGCTCGCGGTCCGTGAAGGACGCGACGATCTGGCGCGGCAGGCGCTCCAGCGGCAGCAGGAATACGGCAGCCGCGCCCAGCAGCTCTACGACACCTGGCAGAAGCAGGCGACCGAGACCGAGCGGCTGAAGGAGTCGCTCCGGCAGCTGAACGCCAAGATCGAGGAGGCGAGACGCAAGAAGAACCTGCTGGTCGCGAAGCAGAAGCGTGCGGAGGCGCAGAAGCGGATCCACGAGACGATGACCGGTCTCTCTGACCGGTCTGCGTTCGACGCGTTCGACCGCATGGCCTCGAAGATCGAGGAGAACGAACGGCTCGCGCTCGCTTCCGCCGAGGTCACCGAGGAGCTCGGCTCCGATCATCTCGAGCAGGAATTCAAGCGCCTCGAGGTCGGAGACAATGCCGACGCACGCCTCATCGAGATGAAGCGGAAGATGGGTCTCCTACCCCCGGCCGAGGAAGACGAGGCACAGGAGCTCCCCGACTCGACCGCAGCCGAACAGCGGCGAATCGGGAGTCAGTCGGGTGGCCCGGTGCACGACGCGCAGCTCCTCGAGGAGTTCGAGGAGCTGGAGCGGAAAGAGAAGGGCGGCTGAGCCGTC
>JBBDRR010000108.1:0-15834 GCA_040905395.1 Gemmatimonadota bacterium | reverse complement strand
GCTCCTCGAGGAGTTCGAGGAGCTGGAGCGGAAAGAGAAGGGCGGCTGAGCCGTCGTCGATCAACTTCGTCCCGGTAGAGCAGTCATCCGTAGAGCAGTCATCCCGGCGAATGCCGGGATCCAGTGGATGCTCGAGGCACCGTACTGGATCCCGGCTTTCGCCGGGATGACTGCCTTTTTAGCCGGGATGACTTCTTTCTCGCCGGGACGACTTCTTTCTCGCCGGGACGACTGCTTTCGCCGGGATGACTGCGCTGCAGCCGCCCGCCGCGGAGCGCTACCAGCTTATGGTGCCCTGCTTCGTGGTATCGACTTCCTCGGTGTCGCCGCCGTAGAGGAAGAGCTCCGTCTGCTCGGTGAGGAACTTCTTCGCCTCGGGCTCGCGCAGGTTCAGCCCGTAGTGATTGATCAGCATCGTCTGATGTTGCAGCCAGGCGGCCCAGCATGTCTGGCAGATCTCGGCGTGAATGCGTTCTCCGAGCTCGTTTCGGAAAGGCGCGTAGGGGAGCGGCTGGCCTTCCTGCCCACAACGCTTGCACTGAATGGCTGACACGACTGCTCCTTTTTTCGCGGGTCCAGCCCCGGCTGACGCATTGCCGGAGCGAACCGAGTAATACCGCCGACGGGCGCTGCGGTTCGCGATCGCCGGCGGCGCGGCCGGCGGTGGACGTGGGGGACGGGGTTGCCCATCTTCTCGATCTGCCCGGCTCGCGTCCTTCGATCATCCCAAACGGCAGACGACAGCAGTCGATCGATGTCGCACGAACTGACCGCCCGCCTGACGCCGGATCGACGGACGGCTACGTGGAATCCGGCGCTCACGCGTTCGGTCCACGTGATCGTCGCCGTGCGGCTCCCCGACGGCGGTCTCGAGGAGAGGCGCTCGATGAACAGCGGTCGCGTGCGGGTTCGCGATGGGGAGCGCATCGAGAGGATTCGTCCCGCCGTGGAATGATTCTGGACGGATAACGTTCAACGTACAACGGAAATCTCCCACATGTTTCGAGGCTATGTACCGGGTGACGGGCGACGGGCCAGCCAGGCGGAGTCGCTGAAGCACGACGTCACCGACCACATCACGTATACGCTGGCGCTCGACCGCGGTACGGCGAGCGACCGCGACTTCTACATGAGCACGGCGTGGGCGATCCGCGACCGTCTCGCGGAGCGTTGGGCCGCGACGCAGCGTCAGTACAAGGAGCAGGACGCGAAGCGCGTCTACTATCTGTCGCTCGAGTTCCTGATGGGTCGGATGCTCGGAAACGCGCTCATCAACCTGGACCTGACGGAGAGCGCGCACGAAGCGCTCGACCCGCTCGGCTACAAGCTCGAGGAGCTGCAGGAGATGGAGCCCGACGCGGGGCTCGGCAATGGTGGGCTGGGCCGCTTGGCGGCGTGTTACCTCGATTCGATGGCCACCCTCGAGATTCCCGGCTACGGCTACGGGATCCGCTACGAGCACGGAATCTTCCGCCAGAAGATCGTCGACGGCCGGCAGGTGGAGATGCCGGACAACTGGCTCCACGACGACAATCCATGGGAGATCGCTCGACCCGAGAGGACGTACAGCGTGCAGTTCTACGGGCGGTGCGAGACGGATCGAGAGTCGAACGGGGACACCCGGTTCCGGTGGGTTGATACGCAGGACGTCCGCGCGATGGCTTACGATACGCCCGTTCCGGGTTACCGGAACAACACCGTCAACACCTTGCGCCTGTGGGCCGCAAAGGCCACCGAGGAGTTCGATCTCGCCGACTTCATGCGCGGCGACTACCTCGCCGCCGTGGCCGCCAAGACACAGTCCGAGACCATCTCGAAGGTACTCTACCCACCGGACGATACGGGGTCGGGGAAGGAACTGCGGATCAAGCAGCAATACTTCTTCGTGTCGGCGACGCTTCAGGACATACTCCGGCGCTATCTGAGAGAGCGGAAGACGTTCACGGACTTCCCCGACAAGGTGCAGATCCAGCTCAACGACACGCATCCGGCCGTCGCGATACCCGAGCTGATGCGACTGCTGATGGACCAGTACGACCTCGGATGGGACGAGAGCTGGGACATCGCCCGGCGCACCTTCGCGTATACCAACCATACGGTGCTGCCGGAAGCGCTGGAGGCCTGGTCGATCGAGCTCTTCGGGAGGCTGCTGCCTCGCCACCTGCAGATCATCGAGGAGATCGACCGCCGACTCCGTTCCAGGGTCGTGGAGCGCTTCAAGGGCGACCCGCTCCGCGTCGAGCGGATGGCGATCCTGTCAGGCGGCGACGTGCGCATGGCCAGCCTGGCCATTGCCGGAAGCCACACCGTAAACGGCGTCGCGGCCCTGCACACCCAGATACTCCGCGACCGCATCTTCCAGGACTTCTACGAGCTGTGGCCGGAGAAATTCGTTTCGGTCACGAACGGCGTGACGCAACGTCGCTGGATGCTCAAGGCGAATCCCGCGCTCTCGCGCCTGATCACCCACACCATCGGCGAGGAGTGGGTGACCGATCTGACACGCTTGCGGGAACTGGAGAAGTTCGCGACCGACGAGGACTTCCGGACCGTCTGGCGAACGATCAAGGAGGTGAACAAGAAGGAGCTCGCGAAGGTCGTGCAGCAGGTGTCGGGAGTCCGCATCGACCCTGCCGCGATCATCGACGTGCAGGTGAAGCGGATGCACGAGTACAAGCGGCAGCTCCTGAATGCCCTCCGACTGGTGCACCAGTACCTGGAGCTGCGTGACAACCCGGCGCGGGACGTGGTGCCCCGGGCCGTGCTCTTCGGCGGCAAGGCGGCGCCGACCTACTGGAGCGCGAAGCTGATCATCAAGATGATCAACTGCATCGCCGATCTGGTGAACCGGACCCCCGAAGTCGGCAGAAGGCTGCAGGTCGCCTTCCTCCCCGATTACAACGTCTCGCTCGCGGAGAGGATCTTCCCGGGTAGCGATCTATCGGAGCAGATCTCGACCGCGGGATTCGAGGCGTCGGGGACGGGGAACATGAAGTTCGCGCTGAACGGCGCCCTGACGATCGGCACGCTCGACGGCGCGAACGTCGAGATCGCCGAGGCGGTCGGCCCGGAGAACATCTTCATCTTCGGGCTGACGGCGGAGGAAGTGACGGCCCGCAAGGAAGCGGGCTATAATCCGCTCCAGGCCTACGAATCGAGTCCGCGCATCCGCCGCGTGTTCGATTTCATCCGCGGCGGCGGTCTCTGCCCGGACGAGCCCGGCCTCTTCGATCCCATCCTGGACGACCTCCTGCATCACGATCGTTTCATGCTCGTCGCCGACTTCGATGCGTACCTGGACGCGCAGACGAAGGTCGACGCCACCTACCTCGACCAGGAGCGATGGGCCGAGATGGCGATCCTCAACGTCGCCCGATGCGGCTTCTTCTCGAGCGACCGGTCGGTGGCCGAGTATGCGGAGAAGGTTTGGAAACTCTAGGAGTTTCGGTTTTTAGTTGTGAGTTTTTAGTTTTTAGTTGATGCTTTTGAGCTGTCGGGATGCAGGTGAGGCGCCCGAGCCTCGGGCCCGGCCCAACTAAAAACTAAAAACTGAAAACTCAAAACTCTTCTTCCTCCAACCCCGCCCCTCCTCGGCACAACCCTCGCAGGACCAGGAGCCAGACTCAAAAGGAGAGGTGCGGATATGGCGCAGACGCGCGAACGCGTTCCCGTCCAGATCATCGAATACGATGAGATCGCGGCGGTCATCGCGGCACGGATCGCGACGATCATACAGGAGAGAAACGAGGAGGGCCGGTCGGCGGTGCTGGGTCTGGCCACCGGCAGCACCCCGATCGGGATATACCGTGAGTTGATCCGCAGGCACCGGGAGGAGGGCCTCGATTTTTCGAACGTGGTGACCTTCAATCTCGACGAGTACTACCCGATGGACCCGAAGAGCATCCACAGCTACCACCGGTACATGTGGGAGAACCTCTTCGAGCACATCAACATCGATCCCGCCAACGTACACATCCCGAGGGGCGCCATCCCGCGCGAGCAGGTCGCGGAGCACTGCGCGGCGTACGAGACGGCGATCGCCGACGCGGGGGGCATCGATCTGCAGCTCCTGGGCATCGGCAAGACGGGCCACATCGGCTTCAACGAGCCCGGTTCGGGGGTCGAATCGCGAACGAGGCGGGTGGCGCTCGATACCGTGACGAGGCGGGACGCCTCGGCGGACTTCTTCGGGGAGGACAACGTTCCCTACGAGGCGATCACGATGGGGGTCGCGACGATCCTCGATGCGCGGGAGATCGCGCTGATCGCCACCGGCGAGCACAAGGCCGTCGTCGTCCGGCGCGCGGTCGAGGGGGAGGTCGACCCGGATGTCGCCGCGACGTACCTGCAGGACCACCCGCAGGCAACCTTCTACCTCGATCCGGCGGCCGCCGCCGAGCTCACGCGGGTGAAGACGCCATGGATCACCGGGGAGGTCGAATGGACCCGGGAGCTCGAGATCGAGGCGGTGATCTGGCTCAGCAAGGAGACCGGGAAGTCGGTCCTGAAGCTGGAGAGCAGCGATTATCGGGATCATCATCTCAGCCCCCTGCTCGCCCATTACGGCTCCGCCGGGCCGCTCAACGGCGAGGTGTTCAACTTCCTGATCTCGAAGATTCGCGGGAAGAGCAAGCTGCCGCGGGAGAAGCGGATCATCGTGTTCTCACCGCACCCCGACGACGATGTCATTTCGATGGGCGGCATCCTGAACAAGCTGCACCAGAACCAGAACGAGATCATCGTCGCGTACCAGACGTCGGGCAACATCGCGGTCTTCGACCATGAGGTGCGGCGGTATCTGGACTTCATGCGCCGCTGCGGTTCCAGCTTCGGCGCCGGCGACGGAGCGATGCGGGCGCAGGTCGAGGACCTCGAGCGGGCCCTCGACGAAAAGGAGCCCGGCGATGTGGATATCCCCGTGGTGCAGGATCTGAAGAAATCGATTCGCGAGTCCGAGGCGGTCTCGGGCATCCAGACGTTCGGAATGTCGAGGGACAGGGCGCGCTTTCTGAACCTCCCCTTCTATCAGACGGGCAAGGTGAGGAAGGACCCGATCGGACCGAAGGACGTGGAGATCACGCTCGAGCTGATCGAGGAGCATCGCCCGGACATCGTGTTCGTCGCCGGCGACCTGTCGGATCCGCACGGCACCCACCGCATGTGTCTGGAAGCTGTCGAAAGGGCGCTGGCCGTCTACGAAGGCGAGCAGCCGGAGGTCTGGTACTATCGCGGGGCATGGCAGGAGTGGGCGGTCTCGGACGCCGACGTGCTGGTGCCGATGTCGGAGGACGAGCTGCGGCGTAAGATCCTCGCCATCTTCAAACACCAGAGCCAGAAGGATCGGGCGCCCTTCCCGGGCCAGGACGACCGCGAGTTCTGGCAGCGGGTCGAGGAGCGGAACACCGACACGGCGCGCGTGGTCGATCAGCTCGGTCTCCCGGAATACTATGCCATGGAGGCGTTCGTCGTGCGCAAGGCGGGGAAGAAGGTGGAACACGAGATGGTCTCCACCAGCTCGCTGGCCGCTCCGCCCCGGATGCGGCGCGAAACCGATCATGCGGTGCGGGCGCGGACCGCGGGAAGTAGTCGTGGACGCCACTCCAAGCAGCGATAGCTGCTGCGAACGACGGCGGACGCTCGGAGCGGACGGATCGCTCATAACGGCTCCCGCACACGTCCGGGAGCCGAATCTCTTGCGGATGCAGCGCCCAGCTGCGCCGATCCACCACTGAACGTGCTCGGGCAGGCGGCCTGAATGGCGTACTACGTGGGGATCGACGGCGGCGGCACCCGCACCACCGTGGGAATCGCGGACGAGAGCGGAACCGAGCTGCTGCGGCGGATCGGTCCGGCCGGCCTCGTCGACGCGAAGCGACCGTCCGCTACCGTAGACCTCCTGGTGACGCTGGTGCGCGACGCCGCCGGGGCGGCGGGACTCGAGCTGCCCGCGACGGCACTGTGTGCAGGCCTCGCGGGCGTCGGAAACGCCACCGAGCGCGAGCTCGTGCAGGAGGCGCTCGAGCGCTCCGGCGTCGCCGATCGAGTGGTCGTCATCTCCGATGGAGAGGCGGCGCTCGACGGCGCGCTGGGTGGTGGACCGGGGATTCTCCTGATCGCGGGAACGGGCTCGGTCGCCTACGGACGATCGGAGGACGGACGGGTGGAGCATTGTGGCGGATGGGGTATGATCCTCGGTGACGAGGGCTCGGGCTACCGGATCGGCCAGGCCGGCCTGTCGGCCGCGCTTCTCTACGCCGACGGCCGCGGAGCCGAGACGAAGCTCCTGCCCGGCCTCATGGAGGCGCTCGGGCTCGCCATCCCCGATGCGATCCCGCCGTGGGCTGCGCGGGCGGAAAAGAGCGAGATCGCCCTGCTCGCCGTGCACGTGCTCAGGCTCGCGGACCGGGGCGATCGGGTGGCCCGCGAGATCGTGATGGAGGCCGCACTGGACCTCGGCGCGCACGTTGGAGCGCTGGTCGAGCGCCTGGGTCCGTGGACATCAACCCCGGCGGTGGTCCTGCACGGGGGGGTTGCGTTGGATCCGGTCTTCTCCGTCCACGTGGCGCGGGTGCTCCGCTCCTGCACCACGCCAGTCCGTCTCGTGGCATCGCGAGCCGACGCCGTGACCGGGGCGCTGGAGCACGCGCGGGGGTTGTGAACGCGACCCCTCCTCAGACTGGCGAGACGAAGTCGCAGCGGACGGTGCGGATTCCGTGCCCTCCGAAGTCGATCTCCGCCCGGTCGCCCTCGATCGCCAGCACGACGCCCGTTCCGAAGGTGGTGTGTCTGACCTCCTCGCCCGGCTCGGGTTCGAACGGCTCCCCGCCCGAGCTCGCGGCGCGGGGCACGAGAAGCGTCTCCTCCGCGTCCAGATCGGCGAAGTCGAGATCCGGACGGGTCTCGGACAGCTTGGACTCGTTGTCGCAGTGCCCGCACAGGTATTCTTCCGGCCGCGTCTCGCCGAAGTATTCGAGTAGCATCCGCGTGCGGCAGCGGGCAGTGCGGCAGTACCGGATCATCGCCTCCAGCTTCCTGCGGTCCATCTCCCGACGTTCCTCGTAGTCGCGCAGCTCGTGACTGAGGTCGGTTCGAGTGACGTCCTCCGCCAGCCGCTCCCACACACCCCCCCGGTGCTCCCGCACCATCCCGTGTCGCTTCAGGAGCGTCAGCACGATCCTCGTCTTCCTTCGGGGCACGTCGGCCGCTTCCGCGATCTCGTCCAGCGAGGTCGGATCGCTCAGACCGTTCAGAACGCGCCCGACCGCCGCCGCTTCGACGATGTCGGGGTACTTCCCGCCCAGGAAATACCCCTGGATCGAACGGTCCTCCTCGCGATAGAGAATGGTGCACCGCGCCGGCTGGCCGTCCCGGCCCGCGCGCCCGGCTTCCTGGTAATAGGCTTCGAGCGAACCGGGGAAGTGGTAGTGGATGACGAAGCGGATATCGGCCTTGTCGATGCCCAGTCCGAAGGCGTTCGTGGCGATCACTGCCTTCACCTCACCGGCGCTCCATGCGTCCTGCGCTTCCTCGCGTAGCCTGGAGGATCGCCGCCCGTGATAGAGCGCCACCCTCCAGCGTTCGCTCAGCTCCTCGTACAGTCGCTCCGCTTCCCGTACCGTCGCCGTGTAGATGATGCCACTGCCTTCGGTCTCACGGAGCAGGCGCTCCAGAGCCGAGTCCTTCGCTTCGTCGTTGACCGTCGGCTGCACCTCGAGGAACAGGTTCGGGCGGACGAGCTCGCCGATCGTGCGGACCGGGTCCCGCATGTGTAGCTGCTCGGCGATGTCGGCCTGCACCTCGGGAGGAGCCGTCGCAGTGAGCGCGAGGATCGGAGGGCGACCCAATCGCTCGGCTATCGAGCCGAGCATCATGTAATCGGGGCGGAAGTCGTGTCCCCATTGCGACACGCAATGTGCCTCGTCCACCACGAAGAGAGAGATCTCACGCGAGAGGAGCAGCTCGAAAAACGCCCGGTCGCGGAAGCGCTCGGGCGTGACGTACAGGATCTTTCCCTCCCCCTGGCCGACGGCGATCTCCTCGTCCGACTGCTCTCGCGCCGTCAGCGACGAATTGATCGTCCTTGCATCGACTCCGATCTCCTCCAGCTTGTCCGTCTGGTCCTTCATCAGGGCGATCAGCGGAGAGACGACGATCGTCAGCCCGGGCAGCAGCACGGCCGGGAGCTGGTAAACCAGGGACTTCCCCGCTCCAGTCGGCATGATGACCAGCCCGTCACGACCCTCGAGGACCTTCTCGATGGCTTCCCGCTGACCGGCACGGAAGGTGGAAAGGCCGAATCGCTCCCGTAGCGTCGGCAGTAGATCTCGAGCGGTGGATTCGGCCGCTGACACGTATGTTCACCCGGTTTTCATTTGCGATCGACGTGGAAACACCGGCCGGTCGGGTGCAATGTCCAGACCAATGTTCAGTGTCCGCCTCACCGACCTGGCGCGCTTTCCGCCGCTGCTTCGAGCGATCCGCACCCGGTGACCCGTACGGTCGACCCACACGTCCGATCGAGAGGACGAACGCCTTCGGACGACGACCCGGCCGCCCGGGGAAAGAAAACGGGCACTCCGTTTGCAACGACTCTGAAGTTCGTCTGCCAAATTATATTCGAAAACCAAGGACCGAGACATGAATACAGCGATTCGTTCGTGCACAGCGATGCTAGCGTTCACGGCGCTGACCGGAACCGGCCTCGTCGGCTGCTCCTCTCTGAGCCAGACTGAGCGGGGCGCGGCCATCGGTGCCGCTGGCGGAGCCGCCGTCGGCGCTATCGTGGGACGTCAGATCGGCTCCACTGCGCGCGGTGCGGTCGTGGGTGCGGTCGTCGGAGGGGCGGCGGGCGCTGTGATCGGGCGGCAGATGGATCAGCAGGCGGAGGAACTCGCAGCCAGCATTCCGGGCGCGACGGTGCAGAGGGTCGGTGAGGGTATCGTGGTCACCTTCGAATCGGGCCTGCTCTTCCCGTACGATTCGTCGGACCTGCTTCCCGCCGGTCGTGAGAACCTCGCGAACCTCGGCCAGAGTCTCCAGGCGTATCCGGAGACCGAGGTGCTGATCATCGGGCATACGGACTCGGCCGGTTCCGACGCGTACAACCAGGCACTCTCGGAGCGGCGGGGGGATTCGGCGGCGAACGTCTTGTCGAGCTACAACGTTCCCCGCGATCGCGTCCGCACCATGGGGCGCGGCGAGACCGAGCCGATCGCCGACAACAGCACCGACTGGGGCATGCAGCAGAATCGCCGGGTGGAGGTCGTGATCTACGCGAGTGAGGAATATCGCGAGCGGCTGTTGCAGAACCAGTAAACGCCGGGGTTCGAAGCACGAAGGGCACGGGTCGATCCCGTGCCCTTCGTGCTTGCATCGGGGCGAATTCAATGACCGCCCCGTGCATCGCCGAGCCGCGGCCCCCATCCGATAGCTGGAAGTTGCTTCGCGTCGGAAGTGCGGGGTAAGTTACGCCCCCGCCCGGCCTGTACCGGGCGTCTCGAGACGAACGCAGTCCGCTACGGGGTCGATGAAGCGAATTCTGACGGGGATCCAGCCGTCCGGTGCCTTCCACCTGGGAAACTACTTCGGCGCGATGCGCCCGCTGCTGCAGATGCAGGAGCGCGGACAGGTCTTCGCGATCATCGTCGACCTGCATGCGCTGACCACCGTCCGCGATCCGCAGACCCTTCGCGACAATACCCGCCGCGCCGCTGTCGACTTCCTCGCCTGCGGGCTCGATCCCTCCCGCAGCGTCTTCTTCCGGCAGTCCGACGTTCCCCACCACACCGAGCTGATGTGGGTGCTGAGCGCCGTTACTCCCATGGGGCTCCTCGAGCGGTGCCACGCCTACAAGGACAAGACGGCCAGGGGAGTCGGCGCGATGCACGCCCTCTTTGCCTACCCCGTGCTCATGGCCGCCGATATCCTCCTCTACGACGCGGACGTGGTTCCCGTCGGAAAGGATCAGAAGCAGCACCTCGAGGTCGCGCGAGACATCGTCGTGAAGATGAACGAGGCGTACGGCGAGGTTCTCAAGCTCCCCGAGCCGGAAATCGCCGACGACGTAGCGACGGTTCCGGGATTGGACGGGCAGAAGATGAGCAAGAGCTACGGCAACACGATCGAGCTCTTCATGGAGGAGAAGAAGCTGCGGAAGCGGGTCATGAGCATCGTTACCGATTCCACTCCTCTGGAAGCTCCGAAAGATCCGGAGGGTTCGACCATCGTGGAGCTCTACCGGCTCGTCGCGATCCCCGCGGAGGTCGAGCGGATGAAGGCAGACTTCCGTGCCGGGGGCATCGGCTATGGGGAGTTCAAGCAGCGGCTGTTCGAAGCGATCCGCGACTACTTCGCTCCCTTCCAGGCCCGTCGAGAAGAGCTGCTGCGGGACGAGGAGGCTGTCGACCGCATTCTGGCCGAGGGCGGCGAGCGGGCTCGGGAGATCGCTTCGTCGACGTTCGAGAGGGTGCGGCGGGCAGTCGGATTGAGCTGACTCGGCCCGGTACACCTTGTGCACTCGCTCACTCCCGGAAGAGGGCGTGAATGAGGATACAAGGGGGCGAAGATGGCCGAGCGAGAGAGCGGCGACCGCACGCCGGGACAGGGCGACGATACGCAGATGTCGGCGGCCGGTAGAACGGAGGCCGATTCAGAGGGCGTTCTGACGCTCGTATGTTTCAAGTGCGGAACCGAGTATTACTTTTCCGAGGAGGAGCCGCCTTCCGAGATGTCGTGCGAGAAGTGCGGCAACACCGTCTTCCGCAGCTTCCACTCTGCGGAGGGTGACGAGGCGGCGGACGACTTCCGGGATTCAACCCAGAGAGATCTCGATCCCGACGACGCGGAGGGCGAAACCCTGCCGGGGGACGTGAGGGATCTCAACCGGGGCTGAGCCGGCGCTCCGGCGGCAGCCTTCATTCGAGCTACCGCAGCAGATGAACAACGCGCTCTTCGTGGGCTCCGGCGTGGCGCTCGTGACCCCCTTCGACGAACGGGGGGTCGACGAGCGCGTCCTGCGCGAGCTCGTCGAGTTTCAGGTGGCCGAAGGCACCAACGCCATCGTGGTCTGCGGCAGCACCGGCGAGGCGGCGACGATGTCGGCGGCCGAACAGGGCCGCGTGGCTGCAGTCGCCGTGGAGGCGACTGCCGGGCGGGTGCCGGTCGTCGTAGGCGTGGGCGGCACCGACACGGCCGTGGTCGCGAAGCTCGCGCGGCAGGCACGTCAGGCGGGTGCCGATGCGCTGCTGGCTTCCCCGCCACCCTACAACAAGCCGGGGCAGCGTGGAATGCTCGCTCACTTCCGGGCAGTCCTGGAGGCTGGCGACCTTCCGATGATCGTCTACAACGTGCCCAGCCGCACCGCCTGCAACGTGCAGCCGGAGACGATCGAACAGCTCGCCGGCGACGCACGGGTGATCGGGGTCAAGGAGGCGAGCGGAGACGTCTCGCAAGTCGCCGAGCTCGCGAGGCGGGTACATGGAAGGCTGGCGATCTACAGCGGCAACGACGACCAGGTGCTGCCGCTGATGGCGCTGGGCGGACTCGGCGTCATCTCGGTGGTCGCCAACATCGCTCCGGCTGCCGTGGCGCGTATGGTTCGCTCCTTCCTCGATGGCGACCTCGAGGAAGCCAGGCAGATGCAGTTCCGTTATCTGCCGCTCGTGCAGGCCCTGTTCAGCGAGCCGAATCCGGTGCCGGTCAAGGCGGCGGTGCGCGCGCTCGGATTCGAAGTCGGTGACGTGCGGTTGCCGCTGACGCCACCATTGGACGAGACGGTGCAGCTCATCCGCGAGCGGATGAAGGAAGCCGGAATCGACGTCGAGGTGGGGGTCTAGCCGTGGCGAACAGGACCAGGATCCTCGTCAGCGGTGCGGCCGGACGGATGGGACGGACGGTTGCCCGGCTGGCGGCGGAGAGCGCCTCGATGGAAGTCGTCGGCGGGCTCGATCGGGAGACTCCGTCCGAGGCGCTGCCACATTGCCCGCGTGTTCTCCGGATCGAGGAAGCCGGAGATCTCCTCGCGACGGCCGACGTGATCGTCGATTTCTCGGCGCCCGAATTCCTGCGTCGGCTCCTGGCGAGCCTCGCCGAGCTCGACGCCCCCCCCGCGCTGGTGGTTGGGACCACGGGGCTCGGTGATGACGAGGCCGCCATGCTGAGCGCGGCGAGCCGGAGGGTCGCGGTCCTCACGGCTGCAAACTTCAGCATCGGCGTCAACCTGCTGCTGGTGCTCGCGGAACGAGCGGCCGCTTCGCTCGGAGAGGGTTTCGACATCGAGATCGTGGAGGCTCACCACCGGCGGAAGGAGGACGCGCCGAGCGGTACGGCTCTCGCCCTCGGAGAGGCCGTCGCCGAGGGACGGAACGTCCACCTCCCGGACGTGCGGCGGGACGGCCGATCAGGAAGGCCGGGCGCCCGTCCGGAGAGGGAGATCGGCTTCCATTCGCTGCGAGGCGGGGACGTGATCGGCGATCATCACGTTCACTTCATCGGCGACCTCGAACGGATCGAGCTCACGCACCGCGCCTCCGACCGTGCTCTGTTCGCGGCCGGCGCCCTTCGAGCGGCCGCCTGGCTGAACGACCAACCGTCCGGCCGCTATTCCATGCTCGACGTCCTGGGCCTCTGAAACCCTGCGGCTCGCCTCCCGACCCCTTCACGGTGGACGACCTTCTGCTCGCTGCCGCAACGCCCCGGACATGGATGGCCGGCTCGCAGCCCGCGGCCGCCCCGTCGGCCGGCGGCGCCGCTCGTGCCGAGCCCGCGGGCCGATCGCCGGGCAGGCTGCGACGATGAGCCGTCTCGTTCTGAACCTCCGGGATCCGCGGCCGGTCTGGAGCATTCCCGACGCGATCGTGGATGAGATACGCCGAGCCGCCCCACCGCGGCTCGAGGTCGTCGTCGTCGATGCGATCGCCGACGGGCGGGGCGATGGCGGGGCGGCAGCGCCGGAGGCGCTCGAAGCCGTCGCGGAGGCGGAGATCTACGTGGGGTTCGGCTTTCCCGAGCCGCTCCTGGAGGCCGCCCGCGGCGGCGGCGATCGGCTGAGGTGGGTGCACTCCGCGTCGGCCGGCGTCGGGGGGTCGCTCTATCCGGCGATGCGCGATTCCACGGTGGTGCTCACGAACTCGGCTGGCATCCACGCCGAGCCGATGGCGGAAACCGTCATCGGAATGATCCACTACTTCGCCCGCGGCCTCGACTTCGCCGTCCACGGCCAGCGGCAGCGCCGTTGGGAGAACGAGCCGTTCGAGGCGACCGACACGGTCGTCCGGGAGCTGGCCGGAGCGACCGTCGGCATCCTGGGTTACGGCGGAATCGGCCAGGCGGTCGGCCGCCGCGCGGCGGCGCTCGGGATGCGCGTGCTCGCCTTCCGCCGCAGCAGAGCGGATCCGGACCCGGCCGCCGAGCAGGTCAGCGGGTCGGCGGGACTCGGGCGGCTCCTGCGCGAGAGCCAGTACATCGTGCTCGCCCTCCCACGCACGCGCGAGACGGAAGGGTTGCTCGACCCGGACAGGATCGCCAGCTTGCGCCCTGACGCCGTGGTGATCAATGTCGGCCGGGGGGAGCTGATCCACGAGGAGGCGCTGACGGAGGCACTGCAGGAGGGACGAATCCGGGGTGCCGGCCTCGATGTCTTCGCCCGCGAGCCTCTGCCCGAATCCTCGCCGCTCTGGGGCCTGCCGAACGTACTCGTCACCCCGCATGCCTCTGCGACGACCCATCGCTTCTGGAAGAGGCAGCTCGACCTGGTCCTCGAAAACCTCAGAAGGTACGAGTCCGGCGAGCCGCTCCTGAACACGGTCGACAAGAGCGCGGGGTACTGACGGGTGGTGGCATACCTCCTGCTCGGTCTGGGGCTCGCCGCGGGGCTGCTGCTCATTCCATTCGGATGGCCAGGCCTCTGGCTCCAGCTCGGAACGCTGGCGCTCTTCGGCTGGTGGAGCGATTTCGCCCCGATCGGAACGGTGTCCCTCGTTCTGCTCGTCACAGTCGCGCTCATTGCCGAGCTGCTCGAGGCCATTCTCACCGGTGGCCGGATCGGACCGGCAAGGTGTCGACGTTCGGCGACCGGCGGCATAGCAGGCGGATGTACGGGTGCCGCGTTCGGGACCGCCTTCCCCCTGTTGGGGAGTCCGTTCGGCGCCCTCGTTGGCGCATTGCTCGGGGCGTTCGTCGCGGCTCTCACGGGCCGCGCCGGTCCGCCCCGTTCCGTCGCGATCCTCGGCGAGACGATCGCGATGGGCGTCAAAACCTCGGCGGCCGTCGTAGTCGCCGTCTTCACGATTCTCACACTCATGCGCTGATGCCGCGGATCGAAACAGGCACGGGGGCCGACGCAGCAACGCGCGAGGACTGCCGATGAACGAGGACGCGAACGTCGTGGAAGAAGGCAAGTACGTCTACTGCATCATCAAGAGCCCGAAGGAGCGGGAGTTCGGGCAGATCGGAATCGGCGAGGCGAACAGCCCCGTCTACACCGTCCACCACGGTGATCTCGCCGCCGTGGTCAGCGATACGCCGATCCGCATCTACGACCCGACGCGGGAGAACGTCCTCGCACACGAATTCGTCAACGAGACGGTGATGCGGGAGTACACCGTGATCCCCATGAGCTTCGGCACTCTCTTTCGCACGGAGGAGGACATCGTGGAGCTCCTGAAGTCGACCTACCAGGCGTTCGACGACGTTCTCGAGAAGATGAAGGACAAGATCGAGTTCGGTCTGAAGGTGCTCTGGGATCGCGACAAGGTCGTGGCGACGATCGAGGAGGAGAACGAGGAGATCCGCAGGCTCCGCGACGAGATCAATCGTAATGCGCAGAGCTCCACCTATTTCGCCCGGATGCAGCTCGGACGTCTCGTGGAGGCCGCCCTGGAGGACGCGGGGAACCACTACGTCCGCGACATCCACGAGGCACTGAAGCCCGCTGCGGTCGCCTCACGCTCCAACAAGCCGATCGGCGACCGGATGATCCTGAACGCCGCCTTCCTGGTGGACCGCGACCGGGAGAAGAACTTCGACGACGCGGTGAAGGAGATCTCGCGAAAGTACGAGCAGCTGCTCTCCTTCAAGTACACCGGCCCCTGGCCGCCCTACAACTTCGTGAACATCAAACTGAAGCTGGAGAAGGCGACGGGGTGAGTCATGGGCCTCATCAAACACCTCCTCTTCTGGCCGGTAACCGGGCCGAGCTTCCTGACGCGATTTTCACTCGGGAAGGTCGGCGACACGGTTCGTGAAGAGCTGACGAACGATGCGGCGGTGAAGGAGGAGCTCCTCTCCCTGCAGATGCGGGTCGAGCTGGGTGAGCTGGACGACGAACAGTACATCGCCGAGGAAGCCGCGCTGATGGAGCGGCTCAGGGCCGTGCGCTACTGGCGTGAGCAGTTCGGGATGGGGACGTCGGGCGGGCCGGTACGGGTCGCGGCCGGGGAGGACGAGCCGAACGTCGCCGAGGACGTCGTAGCGACCCCCGAGGGCGAAGGGTCGCTCAGTGCGGATGAGGCCGATGAGGCGCCGAAGGGCGGGGGCATCGCAAAACCGGACGGAGCGAGCGTAGAGGTCAACTTCGACTGGGAGTGATCCGCTCCCCGCCCGAATGCTATCATCCCACCTCAAGCTCGGCTCGCGGCTGACCTTCATCGGGGGTAAGGGCGGCGTCGGGAAGACGACCGTGGCGGCGGCGCTCGCCGTCGAGATCGCCGTGGCGGGAGAGCGGGTTCTCGTCCTCTCCACCGACCCGGCCCATTCCCTCGGCGACGCCCTCGGCGTCGAGCTGGATTACGACGCGCGCGAGGTCAGCGGGGTCCCGGGCCTGCAGGCCCTCGACGT
>JBBDRR010000107.1:0-6576 GCA_040905395.1 Gemmatimonadota bacterium | reverse complement strand
CAGGAGGTGGTTGGACCGGACGCGATGTTCACGGTGAACAACACCTGGATGATGGTGGCGACCTTTCTCGTCTTCATCATGCACCTGGGCTTCGCCACCTTGGAGACCGGACTGACGCAGTCGAAGAACACGGTCAACATTCTCTTCAAGAACATGGCGATCATCGCGATCGGGCTCCTTACCTACGCGGTGGTCGGGTTCAACCTGATGTATCCCGGCGAGTTCTCTCTGGGGCAGTTCTTCGGGTTCGCGGGTTTCGGTATCGGGACCGACGCGGCGGGGCTGACTGCTGCGTACAGCGAAGGGTACACGTACTGGACCGATTTCCTCTTCCAGGGCATGTTCGCAGCGACGGCGGCGACGATCGTCTCCGGTGCGGTTGCCGAGCGGGTCAAGATCGGGCCCTTCATCGTGTTTTCTGCGATCTACGTGGCGCTGGTCTATCCGGTGCTCGGATCGTGGAAGTGGGGTGGCGGCTGGCTGGATGCATTGGGTTTCTACGATTTCGCGGGATCCACTGTGGTGCACTCTGTCGGTGGATGGGCGGCGCTGGCGGGGGTGATCGTGATCGGACCGCGGCTCGGCAAGTACGTGAATGGGCAGATCAGGCCCATCCTGGGTCACAACCTGCCACTCGCGGTGATCGGGATGTTCCTGCTGTGGCTTGGATGGTTCGGCTTCAACGGCGGCTCCGTTCTGAGCGCGGACCCCGGACTCGTGTCGTTCGTGCTGGTGACCACATCGCTTGCCGCAGCGGCGGGCATCGTGGGGGCGATGGCCACCACCTGGATCGTCCACAAGCATCCTGACGCGTCGATGGTGCTGAACGGTGCGTTGGCTGGGCTGGTGGGAATCACCGCGGGTGCGGACGTGGTCAGCGTGATGGGAGCCGTCACCATCGGAAGCGTCGCCGGCATCATCGTCGTCTTTTCGGTGATGGCGATGGACCGTGCGAAGTTCGACGATCCCGTCGGTGCGATTTCGGTTCATCTCGTCTGTGGGATCTGGGGCACACTCGCTGTCGGTATCTTCAGCGCGGATTTCAGCATTTTCACTCAGCTGATCGGAATCGCGGCCTACGCGGCAGTGGCGTTCCCGGCGGCCCTCCTCATCTTCCTGGCGCTGAAGGCGACGGTCGGAGTTCGGGTGACGGAAGAAGAAGAGCGTCGGGGTCTGGACCTGTCCGAGCACGATATGGAGGCCTACCCGGATTACACGATCTTCACCGCACGCTGACCACAATCGCAACCGGAAACGGAGTGACAGATGAAACTAGTTATCGCATACGTTCAGCCCGATAGACTGTACCATGTGAAGCAGGCGCTCACTGACGTGGGTGTGCCCCGCATGTCGGTGACCAATGCGCTCGGCGCCGGACAGCAGGGCGGGTACACGGAGACGTATCGGGGTGCCGAATTCGAGGTGCAGTTGCGCAACAAGGTCCGCTTCGAGATCGCGGTGAACGACGACTACCTCGAGCGTACTCGAGAAGCCATCATCAAGGGAGCCCGAACGGGGAAGTTCGGCGATGGCGTGATCTTCGTCGTCGAGCTCGCCGGCTGTACCCGCATTCGCACAGGGGAGGAAGGAAGTCCGGCGGTCGGCTGATCGAGTTGCGGGAGGATCCTCTGGACTCGCTTGAAGGCGGATGAGGCGGGACTTCGGCCGGATCCGGGGAGCGCCGCGAAGCGGGAAAGGAGCTACCCGTCGCCGGACAGGTACCGCGCCGCGAACTCCACGAAGAACGCCATTGCTTCGGGATTCGTCAGCGACCCGAGGTTCAAGACGCGCTCGACCGGCTGACCCATGAGCAGCTTCTTGATCGGGACCTCGAGCTTCTTCCCGCTCAGCGTGCGCGGAACGGCTGGCGCCTGGACGATCTCGTCGGGGACGTGGCGGGGGGTGAACGCGGTGCGGATCTGCTGCCGGATCCTCCCGCGCAGCGGCTCGTCGAGTTGCATTCCCTCGGCGAGCACGACGAACAGGGGCATGAAGTATCCGCCGCCGGGCCGCTCGACGCCGATGACGAGGCTGTCGACGACCTCCGGCAGCCCCTCGACCGCCCGGTACACCTCGCTCGTACCGATTCGCACGCCGAAGCGGTTCAGCGTCGAATCGGAGCGGCCGTAGATGATGGCGCCGCCACGCGGGGTGAAGCGAATCCAGTCGCCGTGCCGCCAGACGCCGGGATAGAGGTCGAAGTAGGTGTCGCGATAGCGCACGTCGCCCGGATCGTTCCAGAAGAAGAGGGGCATCGACGGCATCGGCTCGGTAATGACGAGCTCGCCGACTTCGTCGAGGACCTCGTTCCCCGCGTCGTCGTACGCCGTTGCGCGGACGCCGAGCATCGGCCCCTGGATCTCCCCCTGGTACAGCGGAAGGGTCGGGCAGCCGCCGACGAAGGAAGTGGCGACGTCGGTGCCCCCGCTCGTGGAGGTGAACCAGACGTCGGCGGCGACGGCCTCGAAGACCCACGGATAGATTTCCGGCGGGACGGGCGAGCCCGTCGCGCCGATGGACTTCAGGCAGGAGAGGTCGAGCTCGCGACCAGGCTCGAGCCCCGCGTCCCTGCACGCGCCGAGAAATGCGGGACTCGCCCCAAAACGGCTGATCCGCACGTCCTGGATCAGCCGCCACAAGAACTTCAGGTCTGGATACGCGATGCTACCGTCGTAGAGGACGGGGACCGCGCCCGCGATCAGCCCGCCGACCAGGACGTTCCACATCATCCAACCGGTCGTCGTTACCCAGAGGAATCGGTCGCCCGGGCGCATGTCGAAATGCAGGCGCAGCGACTTGTGCTGCTCGAGCAGGATCCCGCCGTGGCCGTGGACGATCGCCTTCGGCGCACCGGTAGTACCCGACGAGTAGAGGATCCAGAGCGGATGGTCGAAGGGAACGGCTTCGATCCGCAGCGGCTCGTCCCTCCCGATCAGATCGGCCCACTCGAGCCCCCCTTCGAGACGCGCCGAGGGATCGAGGTACGGAAGGAAGACGGTTTCGCGCAGGCTAGGCAGCGCGCTACGCAGATCCTCCACGACCGCGCGCCTGTCGTGCGGCTTCCCGCCGTAGCGGTAGCCATCGACCGCGAAGAGAACCTTCGGTTCGATCTGCTGGAAACGCTCGACTACGCTCCGGACGCCGAAATCGGGAGAGCAGCTCGACCAGACGGCGCCGATGGTGGCGGTCGCGAGAAAGGCGATCGTGGCCGCCGGGACGTTCGGGAGATACGAGGCGACGCGGTCGCCGCGCTCCACGCCCATCTCCCGCAGCGAAGCGGCGAGGGACGCGACCTGCCGCTCCATCTCGGTCCAGCTCATCTCCGCCGGCGGCCTGTCCTCCGAGAGGTAGACGAGCGCCGGCCGATCGCTGCCCGCCATCCGGAAGACGTGCTCCACGTAGTTCAGCTCGGCGCCGGGGAACCAGCGGGCGCCGGGCATCCTGCGCTCCTCGAGGACGGTCGTGTACGGCTGGTGCGACCGGATTTCGAAGAAGTCCCAGATCGACTCCCAGAACGCCTCGAGCTCGGTCGTCGACCATTCCCAGGTCTCCGCGTAGGAGCCGAAGCGAAGCCCCCGCTCGGACGCGAGCCACTCGAGATAGCGGGTATAGACCGAGTCCCGCACATCCCCCTCGGAGGGGGTCCAGATCGGCGCTGCCGCAGGCTCGGAAGCCGAGGAGCTCCGGGCCGCTCCGATCGTCGTTTTGCTCACCGTTCACCCCGATCCGCGGTGCCCGCCCCCCGCCGCGCCCTGAAGAAGGCTCGCAGCATCTCGCCCGCCTCGGCCCCGCGGACCCCCGCCGTCATCGCGACGCGGTGGTTCAGCCGCGGGTCCTGGACGAGGTTGTCGAGCGAGCCGCACATCCCCGCCTTTGGATCCGACGCGCCGTAGACCAGCCTGGGCAGTCGCGACAGCACGATCACCCCGGCGCACATGGCGCATGGCTCGAGCGTCACGTAGAGGGTGCAGTCGAGGAGGCGCCAGTGGCCGAGGGTCTCGGCGGCCCGGCGGATCGCGATCATCTCGGCGTGGCCAGACGGGTCCTGGATGGTGTTGGTGAGGTTGTGGCCGGCGCCGACGACGCGGCCCTCGTGCACCACGACGGCACCGACGGGCACCTCGCCGATATCCCACGCCGCACGCGCCTCGGTGAGCGCTTCGTCCATCCACCCGACATCCTCGGGGCGCTCGGGCTCAAAGGGGACAAGAAGAGACCCCGAGCGCTCGTCGGCGTCCGGGGTCTCATGGGGCGAGCCGAGTGGATCAGCCGCCAACCGCCTGTGTCTGCTCGGCCGTGAATCGCCGGAAGAGGCCGGCCACGCGACCGAGCACCGCGAAGTCATCGTATTCCGTGACGAGAATCGGCGCGTAGTCGCTGTTGGCCGGTTCGAGGACGACCTGCTCGTCGCGGTGGAAATAACGCTTCACCGTAGCCTCTCCACCGAGCCGCGCCGCAACCACCTGTCCATCCTCGAGCTCCGCCTTGTCGATCGGCTCCACCAGGACGAGGTCGCCGTCGAAGATCCCCATCTGCTCCATGCTGTCGCCGAGCACCTCGAGGAAGAACGCATCGGGCGAGCCGATCAGCTTCGGGTCGAGGGCGAACTCGGATTCGATGTGCGACGGCTTCAGGGCGGGCTCGCCCGCGGCGATCTTCCCGTAGAACGGAACGCTGACCGCATCGGGCCGCTCCAGCTCCAGCCCCAGGATCTTCACCCCGCGCGAACGCGAGGCTTCCCTCTCGATGTAGCCCTTGTCGGCGAGCGTCTGGAGGTACTCCGACACCGTCTTGGTGGACTTGATCCCGAAACGCTTCCCGATCTCGCGGATGCTGGGCTGGTAGGTGTTCTTCTTGAGGTAATCGATGAGGTAATCGAGGATGCGACGCTCGATCTTCGACAGTGGTTCGGGCATGCATCCTCCCTCGCGCAGCGAACCTGCATTGGGCGGCGGTGAAGCCTCCCCTCCAGATTGGAAGGTAGGCGGCGCCCAGATCAGTGTCAACCAGGAAGATCCTGCTCCGAAGGGCCCTTCAGGAACGCCGCGGCGGCGTCGATCCGGTCCCGGACGGTGGCGGGTCCGAGCAGCCAGACGACCTGATCGATGCCCGGGCTCGCCGAGGTGCCGGTGATCGCCAGACGGAGCGGATGAACGAGCTTTCCGAAGCCGATCCCCGCGTGTTCGGCGGCGTCGCGAAGCGTCTGCTCGATGCGCTCGGGTGTCCAGTCGTCCTCGACGGTATCGAAGGCGCGCTGGGCGAGATGGAGCCGTTCGGTCGTAGCATCGCGGTCCTTCCACACCTTCTCCACCGCCTTCTCCTCGTACTCGAGCTCGGGCTCCAGGAACATTCGGGCCTGCTCGGCGATGGAGCCGACGGTGCGGCCGCGCGGCTTCAGGAGGTCGATGATCCGCGCGAACCAGTCGGCTCTGGCCTGGAGGTCCTGTTCGGTGGTCAGCCCTTCATCCACGAGAAGCGGACCGACGAGCCGCGCGAGCTCGTGCGAATCCATCAGCATGATGTGCTGACCGTTCATCCACTCGAGCTTCTCCGGATCGAAGATCGCGCTCTTCTTGCCGATGCGCTCGAGTGAGAAACGGGCGATCAGCTCGTGCTCGAGCATGATCTCCTGCTCGTCGCCGGGATTCCAGCCGAGAAGCGCGAGAAAGTTGGTGAGCGCCTGCGGCAGGATCCCCGCGCCGCGGTATTCGCCCACGGCCGTCGCGCCGTGGCGCTTGGACAGACGCTTGCCGTCGTGCCCGAGGATCATCGGGAGGTGCCCGAAGAGAGGCTCGGGAGCGCCGAGCGACCGGTAGAGCATGATCTGCTTCGGGGTGTTCGACAGGTGGTCGTCCCCCCGCAGCACGTGCGTGATCCTCATCTCCACATCGTCCGAGACGACGGCCAGGTTGTAGGTGGGCGTACCGTGAGTGCGGAGGATGATGAAGTCGTCGATGTCGGCGTTGTCGAAACGGACCTCGTCGTGGACGATGTCGGCCCACACCGTCTCGCCCGTGGGGACCTTGAAGCGGACCGTATGAGGCTCCCCTTCCCTCTCTCGCCGGTCCGAGGTCATTCGGTCGACGTCAGCGCACGACCGGTCGTACCGGTAGGCCCCCGGCCCGCCCTCCGCCTCGGCTTCCTCGCGCTTCTGCTGCAGCACGTCCGGCGGGCAGAAGCAGCGGTAGGCGTGGCCGGCTTCCAGGAGTTTGCCGACGTCCGCGACGTGCCGGTCGATTCCGTCCGCCTGATGAAGCGGCCCCTCGTCCCACTCCAGGCCGAGCCACGTCATTCCGTCGAGGATCGCCTGCGTCATCTCGTCGCTCGACCGCTCGCGGTCGGTGTCCTCGATACGCAGCACGAATACGCCGCCTGTCTGGCGGGCGTACAGCCAGTTGAAGAGCGCCGTCCGCGCGCCTCCGACGTGGAGGTAACCGGTAGGGCTGGGGGCGAAGCGGAGTCGTGTATCGGGCATATTGGTCGTCGGTCGTCGGTCATGGAGGTCCGTCATCCCGAGCGCAGCGCGGGATCTGGACTTCCTCGATGCCGGGTAAGTGCGGATCCCGCGCTACGCTC
>JBBDRR010000106.1:0-1128 GCA_040905395.1 Gemmatimonadota bacterium | reverse complement strand
TCTCGTTGTAGGACTTCCTTATGTAGCCCTTGCGTTCCAGATTGCTCAGGTGCTCGTGGACCGTGGCCAGGGAGGCGTATCCGAACGCCTCCGCGATCTCCTCGAAGCTGGGCGCGTACCCTTGATCCTCGATGAACGCGCCGATGTAGTCCAGAATCTCTTTCTGTCGCTTGGTCAGCGGCATGGGGGAGCCCTCCTGGGCACCGGGACACCCGAATAGGAACCGAAGCAAGGATAGGAGAACGTTGCCCGAATCGCAAGGCGCCGACGCGTTGCCCGGAGTGCTGTCCGCCATCGTCGGAACGAAACGGGCGGAGGTGCGGCGGCTCGAGGCGCGTCGCGAGGCCATCGAGGAGGCCATGCTGCGCGCGCCGCCGCCTCGTGGCTTCCGGGCGGCGCTCGCGGCGCCGGAGCGGGTCGCGCTCATCGCCGAGTGCAAGCGCCGATCTCCCGGGGCCGGGGACATCCTCCCGGATCTCGATCCTGTGACGCTGACGGCGGGCTACGAGCGGGCCGGAGCGAGCGCGCTCAGCGTGCTGACCGACCGGAGCTACTTCGGTGGAGGGCTCGGGGACCTCGTGGCGGTGCGCGGTGCCACCGCGATCCCCGTGCTGCAAAAGGATTTCGTGGTCAGCCCGATACAGCTGCTCGAAGCGCGGGCGGCCGGGGCGGACGCGGTGCTCCTCATCGTGCGTATCCTGTCCGGCTCCGTGCTCGCCGAGCTGCACGCCGAGGCGTTGGCGCTCGGCATGGACGTGCTCGTCGAGGTGCACGACGCGGCGGAGCTCGAGCGCGCGGTCGCGCTCGGCGCGGACCTCATCGGCATCAACAACAGGGATCTCGCGACGTTCACCACCGATCTGGCGACGACCGAGCGGCTGGCCGCCGCGGCACCTCGAGACGCGGTGCTGGTGTCCGAAAGCGGGATCCGCACCGCAGCGGATGTCGAGCGCCTCGGATGGGCTGGCGTGGACGCGATCCTGGTGGGCGAGACACTCCTGCGGGCCCCCGACCCCGAGGCCGCGGCCGCGGCGCTCGCGGCCGTGCGGAGGAGCGCGCGAGTTGGGACCTGAAGCCACCGGGAACGGCCCCGCGGTCAAGATCTGCGGCGTGACCCGACGGGAGGAT
>JBBDRR010000105.1:0-6655 GCA_040905395.1 Gemmatimonadota bacterium | reverse complement strand
AGGATTCAGGATTCAGGATTCAGGATTCAGGATTCAGGATTCAGGATTCAGGGGGTCGTAATCGCCGGCTCCAGGCTCCATAGAGAAAGCGACCCGCAGCTTATTACGCGGGTCGCTTTCTTGTCTTTTCCCTGAATCCTGAATCCCGAATCCCGAATCCTAGTCCTCCAGCTTCCCCCGATACGTCGGATGCGTCACCAGCTCGCCCTCCTCGATGACCTGGCGGTCCCAGGGGAAGACGATGAGGGCGTCGGTTTCCAGGGCGTGGTAGTCGGGTGAGTACGCGCCCGGTCGGCAGAAGCAGGTTGCGGTACGGATCTCCTCGGGTACGACTTCACGGAGCGCGGCGAGAGCGATCCGAAGAGTGTCTCCGCTGGTGGTGATCTCGTCGACGAGGACGGCGCGTTTACCGGCCGCCTGGACCGGCGCTGTCGAAAGGAGCATCGGCTCGTGGCTCACCTGCTGCCCGTCCGCGCGCCTGGAGATCTTCATGCTGTAGAAGTCCACCTGGAGGATGTCGGCTATGACGGCTGCCGGTATGACGCCGGCGGTGGCGATCCCGACCACGATATCCGGGTCGTACTCGCGGTAGACCTTCAGGGCGAGAGCTCTGCACAGCTCGCCGAAGAGCTCCCACGAAAGCTCGAACACCTCCTCCTTACCACCGGGCTGGCCTCCGGGCATTCCGCTCGGCAGAAAGCTTCCGTTCGGGAAGTAGCTGTGATTGCTCATTTGCCTCTCCTGATGTATGGAATTGGCAATGTGGTCAAGGCGCGTGCCGGAAGCCAGGGGCGCGCGCACCGGGGCCGGCAATCAGGAACGGCGTGTGGTGCAGGTTTCCCCCGGGGCCGTCGTCGGCGAACGCCACGGCAGACGGGCTCCTTAACGTGCAGATTCGACTGACGATGACAGACCTGCGGACCATTGCGGAGCGCCGGTACCAGGAGGCGCTAAAGAGGACGGGCAGTCGTGACGCGCGAGATTACTACAGAGACCGTCTGAAGGAGCTGCGGGAACGCTCCCCGGATCGCTATTCGGAGGCGGCCGGTTACGTCGAGCAGACGCTGCTTCCCGCCGTCGCGCACGAGGACAGCGATCCGATCGGGGAGTGGACCGAGTACGGACGGCTGCTGGCATCCCTGCTCTTCGAGGGCGAGACCGTTCAGGTCGACCCCTCGGGCCGCTCGTCTCCCTACACGAGGCCGGTGCCGACCGACCACCTCGTCCTGCACCTGCCCCCGACCCCCCGCGCCCCCGCGCGCGGGGTCGGCCTTCCCCCGCGGTTGTCGGCGGCCCAGCGCGCGACGTACGATCTGCTCGTATCGAGAAAGACGGCCTGAGCCCGCGGATCCGCTGGCACGGGGGGTGCGACCTCTGGCGCTCGTTCGGCGATGAAAATGGAAGGGGGATATCCCGATCGACGATTCGGACAGTGCCGGTACGATCGTGCGAGCTCGCTGGGAAGCGAGCCCGCGCGACGGCTCGGAGAGGATACGCGGAGATCTGCGCGCGTTGCCCGGCCGTTCGCCGCGAACGGCGGTCGTGATCTGCCACGGCTTCAAGGGCTTCCGGGAGTGGGGCTTCTTCCCGAGTCTCGCCCGCGCGGTAGCCCGCCGCGGCCACGCCGCCATAACCTTCGACTTCTCGCACAACGGTGTGGGCGACGACGGCGTCGATTTCTCGGCTCTCGACCGCTTCGCAACCAATACCCATTCGAGGAACGTCGACGAGATCAAATTTGTGCTGGACGCGCTCGAGAGCGGGCTGTTCCCCGTCGCACCGGACCGCGTGGCGCTGATCGGCCACTCCCGGGGCGGAGCTGAGGCGGTTCTTGCAGCGGGTGAGGATCGGAGGGTCGACGCCCTGGTGACGTGGTCGGCCATCTCGTCGGTCGAGGGTCGCTGGAGCTCGGAACAGATCGCCGCGTGGGAGAGGGGCCAGACGGCCCACATCACCAACTCACGCACGCGGCAGGAGATGCCGATCGGCTCCTTTTACTGGCGTGACATCGTGGAGAACCGCGAGCGGCTGGATGTGCTCGGAAGCGCAGCCAGGCTGCGGATCCCGTGGCTCATCGTACACGGCGAAGCCGATGAGACGGTACCCGTGTCGGACGCGCACACGCTCTTCTCCGCCGCAGGCGAAGACGCGGAGCTGTGTCTGATCGAAGCGGGCTCGCATACCTTCGGAGCGAAGCACCCGTACGACGGACCGACACCCGAGCTTCGTACCGCGGTTCAGACGACATTGAGCTGGCTCGACGGGCGCCTTTCCTGACCCGGGACGGATGCCTCGACGGTGTGGAGCGGGTATTGTGATTAGCGGGAGCACTCGCTATCCTCTCTCGCTCTAAAGGGCCCGATCAGACGAGCTTACTCCTGTACCAGTTGCGGAGTTTCTACATGACGTACGTGATCGCCGAACCATGCATCGGCACCAAGGACGCCAGTTGCGTCGAGGTGTGCCCGGTCGATTGCATCTACGAGGCGGAAGAGATGTTCTATATCAACCCGGACGAGTGCATCGACTGCGGCGCTTGTGAGCCGGAGTGCCCCGTACAGGCGATCTTTCCCGATACGGACATTCCGCCGGAGTGGACCGACTACATCGAGAAGAATCGCGTGATGTCGGACGCCTAGCGCTCGGCTCTGCGGGAGTACGCAAGAAGGGGGAGCTTTCGATGAAAGCTCACCCTTCTTGCGTCACGTCCCTCCGCCGAACCGCGGTCAGCGGGTAAAGAGCTTGTGGCCGTGATTCGACTTGCCGAAGACGAAGTCGGCGTACCCGTTGTCGGGGTTCCCGCCCCGCTTCAGAGCCTTGTCTACCGTTCCCGGGCCACGGTTGTAAGCGAGCAGGGCCAGCCGCTCGTCACCCTCGTACTTATCCATCAGATAGCGGAAGTATTTGAATCCGATTCGCAAGTTCGTCTGCGGGTCGCGAAGCTGCGAACGCGTAATACCGGGCTCCATCCAGGCGGCCGTACGCGGCATGAGCTGCGTCAGCCCGATGGCACCCACCCGGCTCGTCGCGACGTTGCGGAACGAGCTCTCCGCGCGGACGAGTCCGAACGCGGTGTTCGTGTCGATGCCGAACTCAGCCGCCGCTTCGCCAATCTGCTGTGCCAACTGCGGCGGCACGTCGTACCCCTGTATTCGGTAATCCGAACCCAACCGCGCGGCCTCCCGCTCCACCGCACGCCGCATCCAGGCCCGCTGAAGCGTGCTGTCCGGCGTCACCAGCGCGGGCTCGAGCTCGACCGTCGCCACCGCCTTCGGAGTCGTCTGGAAGGCCGCGCCCTCGTCGGCGACTCCATCGATCTGAACGTTCACCAGCTGCGCAGCAGCGGTGACCACAAGAATCAGCTGAGTGGTCGGCTTCCGGATGAGGTCGCGCAGGGTATCTCGACCCCGGCGGCCTTGCTGCCGCACCGCTTGCAGTTCCTGTTCGCTCACAAAATCCCCTTCTTCTGGTCCTAGATGGCCCGCGCATCGGACGGCGCGCCCAAGGGCCGCGCCGTCCTATACTGCCACGCAAGCATTTCTTGCTGAACTCGACATTGAATATACGTTGTTAACCCATGCATAGCAACGTCTTGACAATCGTCGTACTCATTAACCTTTCGTAATAATTCCGCCTGTCGGGCCTTGCGTTCGGGAAGGGGTCCGGCGCGATTTGTCAATAGGCAGAAGCCCCCGTCTCGGAAAGGAGACGGGGGCTTCTGGGTGCACTTGTCGGGCCAGACGCTCCTGCGTCGGAACCGAGTCAGATCAGAGACCGGCCGAGCGGATCGCGTCGAGGTTGACGGCGGACGCCGGCGCGGACTCGTCCGGCGCCTGCGACTGCTCGGGTTGGCGGTGCTCGCTGCGCTGCCTAGCCAACGTCATGCTGGCTGCGATCGCGGCAATGGCGACGAGGCTGACCCCTAAGGTACGTATGGCGTCCTCCGCGTAAGTGGTGCGGAAGTAGAAGCGTTGTCCATGGGTGGTTTCGGCAGAATGCGTGCCGATCTTTAGCGAGGGCGGGGGAGTCGGCCGCAGTGGTCGTGGGGCGCTTGCCGCCGCCGCGGCGTTCCGCGCATCTTGGGGCACCGCCGCAACGAACAGGATGCGATGAATAGAGCGCGCTACACCGGTAACGACGGAGCTTTCGAGCTCCGCCTGCCGGCCGGATGGAAGATGGAACCCGATGCGGAAGGGGGCGCGCTCGTCTCCGCCGTCGAAGGGAGGGGGCTCCTGCACCTCGTTCCGTTCGAACGGGAGCTGGAGGAGCCCAGCGACCCTGCGGAGGAGCTGTATGCATTCCTGGAGGATCAGGAGATCGAGCTGCAGGAGGACGAGGTCGATGATCTCGAGCTACCCGGCGAGGCGGGCGCGGCCCTCTGTGAGTACCTCGCGGAGGAGGGCGATGAGCTGGTGTACTGGTTGGTCTGCGTCGCGACCGCGCCGAGCCGGCTCCTGTTCGCCAGCTACTCGTGTCCATCAGGGCAGGAGGACGATGAGCGCGAGGTGATCCTGCAGATTCTGTCGACGCTCACATTCGACGATCTTCCGGCCGGCCCCTAGAAGTCTCCCGCGCCGAGCGCCGCCTCCCGCGCCTTCCCGCGCCCCGCCGCTTAAAAGCGGATTCGCCGGGCCGTCGAGTCAAGCCAGGTCGCCGTAGGCGGATTTCAGGATCGATTCCATGTCGCTCGCGCCGAAGTGGTACTTCTCGTTGCAGAAGTGGCAGACGAGCTCCGTATACTCGCTTTCCTCCTCGACGATCTGCGTCAGCTCCTCGCTTCCGAGTGTAACGAGCGCGGCTTCGAACCGCTCGCGCGAGCAGGGACACGCGAAGCGGACGGGATAGCTGTCGAGCACCTCGACGCGGTCTCCGAAAACGCGCGCGAGCACCTCTTCGGGGCCGACGCCCGCCCGGATGAGCGCGGTGGGATGCGGCAGGCCGGCCACCTCGCGCTCGATTTCCGCGATCTCCTCTTCCTCGAGCCCCGGCAGGAGCTGGATCAGAAAGCCGCCGGCAGCCTCGACTGCGCCCTCGGGCGTCACGAACACGCCGAGTCCGACGGCCGACGGTATCTGCTCGCTGCGGCTGAGATAGTACGCGAGATCGTCGCCCACTTCACCCGACTGGAGCTCGACGGTGCCTCGATAGGGATCGCGCATGCCGAGGTCCTTGGTCACCGAGATGTACCCCTGACTTCCCACGACGCCGGCGACATTCAGCTTTCCCGGCAGATCGCTGTCGGCGTGGACGTGAGGGTTGCTCGCGAGCCCCCGGACCTCGCCGCGCCCGTTCGCGGTGCAGATGATCCGACCGATCGGACCGCCGCCCCTGATCTCGACGGTGAGAAGCTGGTCCTCCTCCTTGAGGGAGGCGGCAGCGAGGAGCAGTGCGCCCATGGCAGCTCGCCCGACCGCGGCGGTCGGGACGGGAAACATGTCGTGCCTCTCCCGCAGCTCGCCGACGACAGCCGTCGCATCCAGAGCGAAAGCCCGGACACGGCCCTCCAGAGCCGTCGCCCGAACGAGATAATCCGTGCTCATTCACTCAGCTCCCTACCAGTCGTGCGCCCCGAAAGGAACCGTTCATCGGGGTTGATCGGCCACGCTGTACACCCGCGTTGTTGAAAAGAGCCTGGACGCTGGCGCCGAGGGATCGGAACGGGCTTGCCCGGCTTCCGCATGCGGTGTAGCCTTGTCCCTCATCGGGGCACGCCGTGTGCCGTCAGCCATATCCGGCTAGCCGCCTTTCTTCTGGATTGTCAAGGACGAATGGACCAGGAACTCGACGCCCTTACCGCGCAGCTCCACGAATGGACCGAATCGGCGCTGTCGCTCGACGAAGCTCATTTTCCGCGCGAGCTCCTCAACGAGCTCGAAGACATCATCTCGGAGTTGAAGACGATCATAGACGAGAATCCCGCCGAGTTCGATAGGAAGTCGTTTACCGAGGAGTTCGTGAATCCGGAGATGGCGGAGGTGGTCGAGCGCTTTCCGAAGGTTCGCCGGGTGCTGGAACGCGGGCTGGGCAGTGAATTCATGGAGCAGCTCGCAGAAGAGGCCGAGGGATTCGGGGGTCTGGACGACGACGATGACTGAGGACGTCGAGGGAGGGATTCCGCCCTCCGCCGCGCCGCCGTCCTCGGGGCGCCGCCGGCGTAAGACGATCCTGCTGGTGGACGATCAGCCCGACGAACGGGAGATTCAGCGGGCAATGCTAGAGCACCTGGGGTACGCGGTCACGGAGGCGGAAGACGGGTGGGCAGCGCTGGAACTCGCGCGGCGGTCGACGCCGGACCTCGTACTGCTCGATATCGCGATGCCGCGGATCGACGGCCTCGAGGTCTGCCGGGAGCTGCGTACCGATGAACGGACGTCGCAGTCGCGGGTCCTCTTCTACACGGCCTCGACCGCCGACGACGTCCTCGAGCGGGTGCGCACGGCGGGCGGGGACGGCGTTCTCATCAAACCGGTCGATCCTCACGAGGTGGCGGAACAGGTGCGGTTGCTGATCGGCCTGCCCCACGAATGATGCCGGTTCTGGTGCCTTTCTTGCCCTGACCCGGCACCGGGACCGGTGCGATCCGCGCTCCGGCGATGGGATCAATCGGGATCTGGCGATGAGAGAGCAGGAAGGACCCCCCCCCGCATCAGAGCCC
>JBBDRR010000104.1:2714-6744 GCA_040905395.1 Gemmatimonadota bacterium | reverse complement strand
CCCTCGTCCGCCCGCAGCTCGATTTCCTCACCGACCTCCTGCCCCTCCCGATCGAGGTAGGTCGAGACCGCGACCGTCCCCACGACGGCCCCGTCCGGCGCCTTCAGCACCTGCGCCTTCGCGGAGAGGTTCAGCGCCACGAGGAAGCTCGACTCGCCTTCCCGGCCGCTGCGGATGTACGCGAGCACGTCCCCGTCCGCCGATATCGTGCGATAACGACCGACCTCGAGGGCCGGCTCGCCACGGCGCAGGTCGATGAGCCGGCGATGTAGCGTGAGCATCGACGCCGGGTCGTCCCGCTCCACCTCGACGTTGACCTCCTCGTAGTCTTCGGCGATCGGCAGCCACGGCTCGCCGGTGGTGAACCCGGCGTGCGGCGCGGTGCTCCACTGCATGGGGGTCCGTTCCGGATCGCGGCCGTGGCCCTTGCCCGGGACGTTCTTCTCGAAGGGATCGTGCACACGGTGGGGCGGGATCTCGACATCGTGCATGCCGATCTCGTCGCCGTAGTAGAGGGTGGGGGTGCCCCTGAGCGTGAGGAGCATCATGGCGGCGACACGCGCCTGAGGCTCTCCCACGCGCGACGCGATGCGGTGCTGGTCGTGGTTGCCGAGCACCCAATTGGGCCAGCCGCCCTCGGGTAGGGCGTCCTCGTACTCGCGGATGAGCTGCGAGAGGTGGTCGGCGTCCCAGTCGGCGAGGATGAGCTGGAAGTTGAACGGCAGGTGCACGCCGGAGAGGTCGACGCCGTAGTAGCTCACCAGCCGCTCGACGGGCAGGTAGATCTCGCCGATGAGCACCCGTTCGTCGTAGCGATCGAAGAGATCTCTCATTCGTACGATGATATCGTGCACTTCCGGGCGGTCGGCGGTATAGAGCGGGACCACGGCGTGGTAGGGATTGTCGCCTGGCGACCAGTCGGGGTTCTTCGGATTGTCACGGAAGTGCTCGTCCTTGATCATGTGCCAGATGACATCCACCCTGAAGCCGTCGACGCCGCGATCCAGCCAGAAGCGGAGGACGTCGAGCATCGCGTCCACCACATCGGGGTTCCGCCAGTTGAGGTCGGGCTGCTCCGGCAGGAAGGCGTGGTAATAGTACTGCCCGGTCTTCTCGTCGAGCGTCCACGCCGGACCGCCGAAGTTGGAGAGCCAGTTGTTCGGCGGTCCGCTGTCGAGGGCGGGGTCGTGCCAGATGTACCAGTCGCGCTTCGGGCTGTCGCGCGAGGAACGCGACTCCTCGAACCACTCGTGCTGGTCGGAGGTGTGGTTCGGCACGAAGTCCAGGATCACCTTCAAGCCTCGTCCGTGCGCCTCCTCGATCAGCCGGTCGAAATCGTCGAGCGTCCCGAAGATCGGATCGATGTCGGTGTAATCGGCGACGTCGTAGCCGAAATCGGCCATCGGCGAGGGGTAGATGGGGGAGATCCAGATCGCGTCCACCCCGAGCCAGCGAGCATGGTCGAGTCGTGACGTGATGCCGGCGAGGTCGCCGATGCCGTCCCCGTTCGAGTCCTGGAAGGAGCGCGGATAGATCTGGTATACGATGCCCCGCTGCCACCAGAAATATCGTCCCTTCCCGCGCTGTTCCGACTCGCTATCGCTCACCTGTCGTCTCCCGTCGGTCTGGATTCACGGCTAACCTCTTATCGGCGTGTCTCGCCAGGCGCCTCCGACGGCTCGGTCGGAACGAGCACGACTGCCGCCTGGCCGGGAATGATCCAACCCTCCTCCGTTTCGACCTCGGCCGCGCCCACGCCGCCGTAAACCACTCGTTCGCTCGACCATCCCAAGCCCCACCGGCCGGCTTCCGGCGGCCCCAGGAGCGGTTCGGGCGCCGGATCCAGATGCAGGTCCCGACTGAGATTGACGATGAGTAGCCGATCGCCCGCGGTTCCACCGAAATACCGCAGCACGAATGCCTCGCCGTCGAGCACCGCCCCGTCGACGCCGCCGCGCCTGCCGATCCTGAAAACCCGGTCCTCCCGGCGCAGCCGGAGCAGGTCGCGGTGCAAGGCGTACGCCTCCGCGTGCGTTTCCCGCTCAGCGTGATCCAGCTTGCACCTCGTGAACGTCTCGGGATCGGACGGGTTGGAGAGCGAATGCGACGCGTCGGGGGCGGCGAGGCTGCGGAACTGCTCGAGAAACCGGCCCCGTCCCTTCCGCACGGCTTCCGCGAGCTCCGGCTCGTGATCGGCGAAGTAAAGGAAGGGTGCGGAGGAGGCGAACTCCTGGCCCTGGAAGAGCATCGGGGTGCCCGGGCCGAGGAGGAGGAGCGCCGTGACAGCCCGATAGGCGCCCGGACTCGACAGCGTGTGTAGCCTCGCTCCGGCGCGGGAGTTCGCGACCTGGTCGTGGTTCTCGATGAAGTTGACGAAGCCGCGTGGACCGATGCCGAACGTCGGCGTCCCGCGCCGCTGTTGCTGCCATCTGTACCGCTGCCCCTGGTAGAGAAAGCCCCACTTCGCGCTCGAGATCAGCTCCTGTGGCGCCCCGCGGTAGTCGGTGTAGTACGCTTCGTTTCGACCCGTCAACGCGACCACCGCCGTATGGTGGAAGTCGTCGTTCCAGAGCGCGTCGGCGCCGTAGCCCCCCTCGTTCCGGCCCCTGATCAGCACCACGTCCTGGGGCTCGTTCTCCGCCACGACGAAGGTTCGTCGCGCGCCGCCCGCGTGCCTGACGCAGTCGACGATCTCGGCGATGACGTGCGTATCGGAGGCGTCGAAGATCTGCTGCGTGGCGTCGAGCCGCAGGCCGTCGAGATGGAAGTCGCGGATCCAGTAGCCGGCGTTCTGTACGAAGAATTCGCGCACCGCTCGAGAGTTCCGCCCGTCGAAGTTGATCGGGTCCCCCCAGTCGTTTTCGTAGCGATCGCTGAAGTAATCGGAGCTGAAGGGCGCGAGGTAGTTGCCGGAGGGGCCGAGATGGTTGTAGACGACGTCGAGCAGCACCGCCAGGCCGAGGGCGTGGGCTCGATCCACGAAGCGGCGGAAGTCGTCCGGCGTCCCGTAGAGATGGCTCGGTGCGAAGAGGTCCACGCCATCGTAACCCCAGCCGAACTCCCCGTCGAACTCCGAAATCGGCATCAGCTCGATCGTAGTGACGCCCGTTTGGGCCAGCGCCTCGACCTGCTCGATCGCGCCGGCCCACGTTCCCTCGGCTGTGAACGTGCCGACGTGCATCTCGTAGATGACCTGGCCCTCGGGGTCCGGGCCCTCCCACCCGGAGTCGCTCCATTCGAACGCCGAAGGATCCCACACCATCGACGGGCCGTGCGGCCCGCTCGGTTGACAGCGCGATGCGGGGTCGGGATAGAGCCGCTCCTCGCCGGACAGCCGGAAACGGTACAGGTCGCCCGGGCCCACGCCCTCCATGACCCCCGCGAAGTAGCCGAGATCGTCCTTCTCGAGCGCGTGAACCGCGCCCGGGCGGAGGTCGCCCGACCGCTCCAGCACGACTTGCACGGCTGAATGCCGCGGCGCCCAGACCAGGAAGCGGGTTCGGTTCCCTGGCAGTGGCTCCGCGCCGAGCGTGACGCTTTCGGCGAGCTGCTTCGACCGCATTCGGATCCGGCGTGGGTGGAGGGGTCCACGGCGAGGGCTGGCGTCCGGCGCCGTGAAGGGCCGGGCGTCATGCGCTCGAACTGATTGGAGCCGGCAAACGAAGTGCCGCTCGAATGTGTACTGCGGAAAGTAGACGCGGGTGTGGAGGCGAGACGACGGCTATACCTGGACGGGGTGTTCCGCCGCGTCCCCGACCACCGTCGTCCACTGCCGGATCCACCAGCGGGTCACCACGCCGTTGCGCACGTACGGGTCGGCTTCGGCGAACGTCCGCGCCGCGTCCGGCGTCTTCCCACGGAAGAGGAGCACGGCACCATCCGCGGGATCGGCGAGGGCCCCGCCCAGCACGAGATCACCGCTCTGCTGTGCTCCACGCGCGAGCTCGAGATGTTCGGCGCGGAACGGCTTGCGGGCCTCCGAATAGTCGGGAACGACGTCGTAGAACAGCAGGTAATGCATTTTCGCGTA
>JBBDRR010000104.1:0-2614 GCA_040905395.1 Gemmatimonadota bacterium | reverse complement strand
TTTCGCGTATATTGGCTGGGTGAGTGAGTGGTCGCTTTCCCGCGACGCCGCCAGCGTCCAGAATTGTGACGATGGACGTGGTCGGGTCGTCGAGAGCACGGTGCGTCTTCCACAACGAGTCTGCAAGGGGGCGGTCATGACGAGCAATCTGTACTTCAGAGCAGTAATCCTGCTGTCGCTGGCGCTGGCGATCATCGGCTGCGAAGCGTTTCCGACGAGTCCCGAGCTACCCACCCCGTCGGCCGCGCTCGACGCCGAAGCGCCCGGAACGCGTGTCGGGGGCTCGCAGGAGGCGGCGACCCCGCTTCTGAAGAAGCTCCTCGGCGCTGCGATGCGTCAGGCGGCGAGCAGTGGCGGCGAGTCGGCGGTGCGGCGCCTGAGGGCGAATCTCGACCAGCTCCACTCCGACGCACGTGCCGCGGCCGCCGCGGGGGACCGCGAGCTCGCCCGACGGAACCTTCACGCCGCTAAGCTCCTCTCGGCACGCTTCGTCCTCCGGGTCCAGGGACCACAGATCCTGGACCGCGTGGTCGCGAACGTAGCCGGCGAGCTCCCCGAAGTAGACCGCCGACTGGCCGCCGCCGCCGCCGCCGGACGCGATGTCGTGAACCTCCAGCGAGCCGCCGACCGCGTGGGAGCCCTCCTGCGACGAGCGAACGCCGCGGACGGCGGCGGCAACGCCGCGGCGGCTCTCGTCCACGCCACCGACGCCTTCGATCTCCTGCAACGGCTGAAGTCGGCGCTGAGCTGATCCGGCACACCGTCCTTCAGCCGGACGGCCGTCGGCGACCGATTTCCCCGGATGCGCCCGGGCTCGCCTTTCGAGCGCCGGCGGCCGGCTTCCTGGCCACGAAGCCGATCCGTCCCGAAGAGAGCTGCTGCTCGCCGTAGCCGCCGATCTCCTCGGGCTCCAGCCCCGCCTCGGCCAGCCAGGTCGTGAGCTCCGCCGGATCGAAAAGCCGGACCCGGTGGAGCTCGATCGCCTGCCGATACGTGTCCCCCACCCGCCGGAAGACGATGATCTCGCGTTCGAGAACGTCCGCCTCCCGGTCCGTACGAACCTCGACGAGCACGGCCCAGTCCTCACCTCGCCGCCAGCTTCGGTAAGACTCCGGCGGCCCCTGCGCCCGCTCCATCACGTCGAAAATGAATACGCCGCCGGGAGCGAGCGCCGCGGCGATCCGACGAAAGAGTGGTCTCGGGTCGTGGTCCCCTCCGGCGCGCATATACCCGAGACCCTCGCCGACCGATATCACGGCGGCACACCGCGGGAGCTCCACCTCGTACATCGACGCCTCCACAAATTGTCCGCCGGGCGCCTCCGCCCGGGCAAGCGCCACCATCGCCGCCGATGCGTCGACCCCGAGCAGATCGTAGCCACCATCCAGCAGTCTCCTCGCCAGAATCCCGCTCCCGCACCCCAGCTCGACGAGCAGCCCGCGCTGGATCCCTGCCTCTCGGAGAAGCCCTACCATCCCCCCGCCGACCCCGGCCGCGAACTCTCCGAAACCCACGTGATGAACGTACGCCAGGTCCTCGGCGTAGATTCGCGGCGGCTCCCCTTCCCTCGATCTGCTCATTGATCCCCGATCCACGAATCGTCAGCTCAGCGGTGGTGAAACACCCGCTCACCCCCTCGGTCAGCACCGGCATGGCTGCACCTCCCCCCAACGGGACAGCAGCCCGGCGTGTACTCTCTATCAGTAATTCCCTCAGTGTTGAAGGATTGCGCCTGCCAACTCCTGGCCGGGCAGGCGCTCCGCTCCGTGCTTCTAAACATTTGATTTCAGGGACGGCGTCAGACCGGGTCCGAGGTAGGTTAATTATTGGTTAATTCCCGCTAAATCGGTGGCTTTCTACCGGTCGATATGTTAAATTGAAACCATGAAAACAAAGCCCACACGTCGATACACGGGGAGTCCGCAGCGATTCGCTGAGCTTCGCCCCACGGGACGGAGATCGGAGGTCGTGACGGTGGACTCTGACAATTCGAAGCCACTGACCGAGCTCACGGACGAGGTTCTCTTCGCTCGATATCAAGAGGGCGACGAGGCCGCTTTTCGGATCATCGTCGACCGCTACCAGCCGTCGATCAAGGGATTTCTTCACAAGCGGCTGAAGGACGAGGAGCGAGTCGAAGACCTGACGCAGGACACCTTCCTGCGGGTTCACCGCGCCCGTCAGCGTTACGATGCGAGCCGGAAGTTCTCGACCTGGATCTACACGATCGCGAGCAACCTGTTGAAGAACGAGTACCGCAACCGTTCGCGAAAGCGGGAGACCAGCTTCACGGACATGCGCCGCGACTCGATTGAGGGATCGCCATCGCGGCCGATCGAGTTCGAGAGCGACAACCCGGACCCGGAGCGGATCGCGTACCAGCGGGAGCTCCGCGATGCGATTCGCGACGCCATCGAGCGCATGGACGAACACCACCGGGTGCCGTTCGTGATGCGCGAGGTCGAGGACCGGACGTACGAGGAGATCTCCGAGGCGATCGGGGTGCCGGTCGGCACCGTCAAGAGCCGGCTCTTCCGGGCCCGGAACGCGTTCCAGCAGCTCTTTCCGGTTCCGGTCTGATCGCCGGTCGATCGGCAAGAAAGCGGCGCCGCGG
>JBBDRR010000103.1:0-6790 GCA_040905395.1 Gemmatimonadota bacterium | reverse complement strand
ACGAGGGCGCTCCGGTTGACGGGCGTCTGCGCCGGCCGCGGCGCTTCGTAACGAACTTCCTCGCCTTACTCGCCCTCGCGGTCCTGGCGGCCTGCGGACCGGCGGACGATCGCGAGGTCCTCGTCGTCTATTCGCCGCACGGTCCCGATCTGCTCCGCACCTACGAGGAGCGTTTCGAAGCGGAGAATCCCGAGGTCGACGTCCAGTGGCTGGACATGGGGTCGCAGGAGGCGCTCGACAGGGTGCGCTCGGAGCGCGCGAACCCGCAGGGGGACGTCTGGTTCGGTGGGCCGAGCCAGCTCTTCCACGCCGCCGCCGAGGACGGCCTGCTGGAGGCGTACTCCCCCCCCTGGGCCGCCGGCGTGGCGGCCTACAGTGACGAGCAGGGACGCTACCACGGCGTGTATCTGACGCCGCTGATCATCGCCTACAACAGCGAGGTCGTGGACTCGGCTTCCGCCCCCCAGGACTGGGACGAGATCCTCGACCCTAGGTGGGACGACGAGGTCCTCATCCGTGATCCGCTCGCCAGCGGGACGATGCGCACCCTGTTCGGCATGGCCATTCAGCGATCCGTTCGAGAGACTGGCGACACGGAGGCTGGATTCGAGTGGCTGCGGGACCTCGATGCGCGGACCCGGGAGTACGTCCTCAACCCGACGCTCCTCTATCAGAAGCTGGCGCGGCGCGAGGGGCTGGTCACGCTGTGGGACATGCCGGACATCGAGGCGCTCAAGGCGAGCACCGACTATCCGATCGACTACATCTATGCGTCGAGTGGAACCCCGCTGGTGGAGGATGCGATCGCGGTCGTCGCGGGGAGCGGCAACTCCGCGCTGGCGCGGCGCTTCGTCGACTTCATCGGTGAAGAGGAAGAGGTGCTGCTTGCTGCCAGGGACTTCTTCCGCCTCCCCGCGAACGAGGCCGTCCCCACCGACTCGTTGCCGGCGGAGCTCAGGCGCGCGCGCGACCTGATCGTGCCCGAGCCGATCGACTGGGATATCCTGCAGGAACGCGGGCCCGAATGGATGCGGTACTGGGACGAGAACGTCCGGGGAGGCTGATGCTTCGACTGGAGGCGCTCAACAAGCGCTTCGGAGCGACGGTCGCGGTCAGGGATCTCTCCCTGGAGATCGGGGAGGGCGAGTTCCTCAGCCTTCTCGGGCCCAGCGGGTGCGGCAAGACGACGACGCTGCGGATGATCGCGGGGTTCGAGACCCCCACATCCGGACGCATCCTGCTCGGCGATCGCGACGTGACGGCTCTCCCGCCGCAGCGCCGCGGGATGGGGATGGTGTTCCAGAACTACGCACTCTTCCCTCATCTGGACGTATTCGAGAACGTCGCGTTCGGACTCAAGGCGCAGGGGACCTCGGCCGCTGAAGTCCGCTCCCGCGTCGCCGACGCGCTCGCGCTCGTCGACCTCGCGGGCTACGAGAAGCGGTCGGTGCAGGCGCTCTCCGGCGGGCAGCAGCAGCGCGTCGCGCTCGCCCGCGCGCTTGCGCCCGAACCGCCTCTCCTCCTCCTCGACGAGCCCCTCTCCAACCTGGACGCCGCCCTCCGCGAGCGCACCCGCGACGAGCTCCGTGCGCTCCTGAAGCGCATCGGGATCACATCCATCTTCGTCACCCACGACCAGGATGAGGCGTTCGCCCTCTCGGACCGTATCGCGGTGATGAGCGAGGGCGAGCTGCAGCAGCTCGGAACGCCCGAGGACCTGTACCGCAGCCCGGTGAACCCCTTCGTCGCGGCCTTCGTCGGCCGCGCAAACTTCCTCGATGGCCGCGTCGTCTCACGCGAGGGGGAGGACGCGCTCGTCGACGTCGGTGAGGGAGCGGTCTGGCGGGTGCGACTGCACGCGCGGGGAGCCGACCGGGTACGCGTGATGGTCAGGCCGGAAGCGCTCCGACTCGTGGCCGCGCCGGCCGGCGAGGGCCTTCACGGCCGCGTCCTCGACCGGCGGTTCGCCGGCGCCAGCACCGTTTATCACGTGGAGATCGACAGCGGGGAGCTGCTCGTGACGGTACCTGGCCAGGGCGGAAGCTTCGACGGCGACGTCCTCATCACCGCCGAGCAGGACCCCCCGCTGCACGGCTTTGAGTGACGATGGGCCGCACCACGTCACCCGATCCGTCATCCCGAGCGCAGCGAGGGATCCGAACTTCGGGCGCACTCCACGCTCGGATGCAGGACGGCTCCACACGAAGGCGCAATGAATACTCGAAGGACGCAAAGGCGGGATCGTCGCAACACTCGTTCTCTATCCCCAACCCGGGTCTGTGCGCCATTAGCGCACCGCTTCGCGTATTCGCGTTGATCTGTTCGGGGGGGAGGTGCGGCTCCCTCGCTGCGCTCGGGATGACGGACGGGCTCCGGCTTCCGGATGAGGTTCTGAAGGGAAAGCTGGTCCCATGACCCGACCCCTCAGCCCCCCTGCGATACTCGGCGGCGCCGTCATCCTGCTGCTCCTCTGGCTCGTGCTGTACCCGAACGTCTTCGTGTTCGGCGATTCGCTACGTGACGGCGCCGAGTGGACGCTCGACAACTACCGGCGCTTCGCCGCGAGTCGCTCGGAGCGGGAGGCGCTCTGGAACAGCGTCTGGATCTCGGGCGCGAGCGTCGTCTTCTCGGCGCTCATCGGCGTGCCGCTCGCCTTCCTCTTCACCCGCTACAACTTCCCGGGGCGCGCGATTCTGGGCGCCCTGGTCGCGCTTCCGGTCCTCCTCCCGCCCCTCGTCGGAGTCATCGCCTTTCTCTTCCTCTACGGCGAGAGCGGCTTCCTCGCGCGCATCGTTCAGGGCATTATCGGCCTCGAGCGGCCGCCCTGGAGGCTTACGGGGCCGTGGGCGATCCTGCTCGTGCATGCGTACACGATGTATGTGTACTTCTACCTCTTCACGAGCGCGAGCCTGTCGCGTCTCGATCGTGGCTATTCCGAGGCCGCCGCCGCGCTCGGCGCGTCCCGAGTCACCACCTTCCGGAGGGTCACGCTGCCGATGCTCGCTCCGGCCCTGGGTGGCGCCGGGCTGCTCGTCTTCATGACCTCCATGGGATCGTTCAGCGCGCCCTACATCTTCGGCGGGGGATTCCGGGTGCTCAGCACCCAGATCTACGTCAGCAAGCTGAACGGCGATCTGAATATCGCGGCCGTCGAGACCGTGATCCTGGCAGCCGTCTCGATCCTCTTCCTCGGCCTGATGCAGTACTACGAGGCGAGCCGCAGCTACACGGGGGCGGGGAAGGGTACCACTCCTGGCGGCGGTGCCTTGACGCAGACCCGGCGGACCACGATCACGCTAAGCTTGATCGCCTCGTCGCTCACCGTCTTCCTGCTGCTCCCGCACGCGACCGTTCTGCTCGTCTCCTTCGTGCCCGAAGGCACCTGGACCACTCAGCTCTTCCCGCCGACGTACTCGGGTGAGAACTACGTGAGTCTCTTCTCCGACTCGGAGATGCTCACGCCGATCATCAACTCTTTGCAGATGGCCACGATCGCCACGACCGCGAACGTGATCCTGGCCTTCGCCGCCGCGTACCTGATCGTTCGCCGGCAGTTCCGGGGGAAGACGCTGCTCGGGGCGCTCGTGATCCTGCCGTGGGCGCTGCCGGGGACCGTGCTGGCGATGGCCCTTGCGACGACCTTCAGCGCGAACGAGCCACTGGCGGGTCGGTTTCTGCTGGTCGGCACCTTCGCGATTCTCCCGCTCGCGTACTTCATCCGCAACATCCCTCTCGTCACGAGGGCGGCGCTCACCAGCTTCCGGCAGTTCGACCCCGCGCTCGAGGAAGCTTCCGCCTCCCTCGGGGCCTCCTGGACGACGACGATGCGGCGCGTCGCCCTCCCCCTCGTCCTCCCCGGCCTCGTCGCCGGCGCGCTCCTCGCCTTCGTCACCGCGCTCGGCGAGTTCGTCGCCTCCATCCTCCTCTACACCCACCGCACCCGGCCCATCTCGATCGCGATCCTCTCCCAACTTCGCGAGTTCGACTTCGGCGGCGCCGCAGCCTATGGCGTCTTCCTCATCGCCCTGATGGCCATCGTCTTCCTGCTGGGCTACCAGAAGGTGAGCGAAGGGCCGGGGTTGTAGGGGGCTATCGGCTATCGGCTATCAGCTATCGGCTACGGACCGGCGCTTCGAATCTTCTGGCCGAGCCGGTCATTACGCGCATCTACGTTTCCGGAGCACTTCCCGTCGTCGGTCCCCTGCTTCACCGCGCCGACCTATCGGCTCTCCCGCCGTAGCCGATAGCCGATAGCCGATAGCCGATAGCTTCTTCCGGCACTTCCGCCGGCTCCCGGCGTACATATAAATCATCGATTCGCCACCGTACCTGGCGAGCACCCGTTCACCGAAGACCGATACCACTGATGATGCGTCCGACGATGGGTTCGATCTCGTCCACAATGGCGGTCCTTCTGACGCTCGCGCTCGCGGGCCGGGCGGCGGCCCAGGAAGCGGCAGCGTACTCGGCCGACGTCTCTGCCGAGTGGGTATTCTTCGACCTGAGCACGCCCGAAGGCATCGTCGAGGTGAGCGACCCGCTGAGCTCGGACGCGTGGGACATCGGGGTGATGAACACCAACGTGAGCGTGAACGGCGGCGAGAGCGGACCGGCGGGGGTCGTCGCATACTGTCTCTGTGCGAACCAGGCCCTCGGCAGCGACGAGATTCAGGCGCTCACCGCCGAGGGCGAGCTTGCCGACTTCGAGGCCGTCACCGCCGCGGACATTCCGTCCGATCCCTCCGCCTGGGATTCGGGCGCTATCTCGACCAGCTCGTGGTACCGCTACAACCTGGCTGGTCAGCACCAGATCTGGCCGACGTACGACGTCTACCTGCTGAAGCGGGGTGACGAGGTCTACAAGCTCCAGTTCACGAGCTTCTACTCGCCGATCGGCCTACCGCGCCACGTCTCGTTCCGGGCCGCCAAATTGGCGGGATAATACGTCCGATTCCGGTCCGGATCGTGCACTTTAGTGGGGTTGCGGGGCATCGTCTCGACCATCGAGGCGGCGCTCGAACGAGATTGGCGAAAACGATACCCGGAAGATGCCCGAAGAATTTCTAGCCGCCGCCGTAATGGCGCTCCTGCTCGCCGCACCGCTGCTGATCGACAGATATCTGCGGCAGCTCCCGATCGCCCCGGCGTGTCCGAGCTGTCGATCGGTCGCACGGGAGGTGAGCCTGGCGCGTTCGATCGTCGACGTGCTCCCCGCGTTCGGCCGCACTTTCATCGCCGAATGCGCCCGCTGCGGATGGCGGGGACGCATGCGCTGGCGCTGGGCTCCTCATGCCGCGGGAAACGGCCGCTGATCCCCCGCCGACCCGAAGTCTCTCTTGTTCCCTCCCGGTAGCTTCCCCGATATTTACGCCGTCATCCCCCTCGCCCGCGCGTAAATGCCAGACAAGCGATCCGCCGAATACTCGTCCGACGGGGCTCCCGATCAGGTTGCCGGAGGCTTTACGGTCAGCTCCGTTCGGATCCTCAACTGGGTCTACATCGGGCGGCTGAGCCTCGGCGCCGCGCTGCTCCTCCGGCTGCCGGACGTCACCATCCAGGGCGGCGGGGCTAACAGCTACGTGGTGGCGTTGCTCGTCCTCACCCTCGTTTTCACGGCGGCTTCGTTCGGATACGGCCGGTGGATGGACCGCAATCCGGGCGGCCTCTTCCTCTACTCGCAGGTAGTCTTCGACGCGCTTCTCCTCACGGCCGTCGTCTACATGACCGGTGGGCAGCGCAGCATGTTCGCGCCGCTCTACATCCTGGTGATCAGCGCGGGTGCACTCCTCCTGCCGATCGTCGGCGGTATCCTGATCGGCTTCCTCGCGAGCATCCTCTACTTCGCGGCGGCGGTGGCGAGTTCGGGGGCCACCGATCCGTCGGTCATGCTCCAGGCCGGCCTCTTCGCGATCGTCGCCCTCGTGATCGGATACCTGGGCGATCGGCTCAAGCAGACCGGTGCGGCCCTCGGCGAGGTGCAGACCGAGCTGCGGCGACTGAGGCTCGATACCGACGACATCCTCGAGACGATCGGGACGGGGATCCTCACCGTGGATGGGCGGGGCACCCTCGCCTATCTCAACCCAGCCGCCGCCGAGATGCTCTCGATTCAGCCGGGGCGGTGGCTCGACAGGCCGGTCCTCGAGGAGCTCGACCGCATCGCCCCCGGCCTGGGCAACGTGATCGAGCGCACCGCGACCGCCCGCTCGCCGATCCGCCGCTTCGAGACCGAGCCGCTCACCGAGGACGGCTTCGTCCTCGGCGTCAGCACGACGCTCCTCGAACATTCCGCGGACGAGCGGCCGCCCGTAACCGCCATCTTTCAGGACATCACCGAGAAGATGCGTGCGGAGGGGCTGCGCCGGCGCGCCGAGCGGCTCGAGGCGGTGGCGGAGCTGAGCGCGTCGCTCGCCCACGAGATCAAGAACCCTCTCGCCTCGATCCGGAGCGCCGTCGAGCAGATGGCAGGTGGTAGCGTGGACGCCGACGACGCGCGGCTACTCGGCACGCTCATCGTGCGCGAATCGGACCGGCTCAGCCGACTTCTCGGCGAGTTCATCGACTTCGCGCGCGTCAAGGTCACCGCCCCGCAGCCGGTGGACTTCAGCCGGCTCATCCTCGACGTCGTCGACGTGGTTCGCGCCCACCCCGACGCGCGGGAACGTGCGACCCAGATCTCCTTCGATACCTCCGCGGAGCCGGTCTATATCCGGGGAGCAGAGGACTTGCTGCACCGTGCGGTGTTCAATCTCACACTCAACGCCGCACAGTGGGCGGGGAGCGGCGGCCG
>JBBDRR010000102.1:0-6840 GCA_040905395.1 Gemmatimonadota bacterium | reverse complement strand
CAGATGCAGACCTCGGCCATCCTCCACTTCAACGGGTACGACATCCCCGCGGCCGCTCAGGTATGCGCCACGGCACCGGAGCTCTACCGCTCCACCTGCTTTCAGAGCCTCGGGCGCGACATCAGTGCGCGGACGGCTCAGAACCATGCGCGAGCGATCGAGCTCTGCGGAAGCGCTCCCCGGGAATTCGAACCATCCTGCCACATCGGCTATGCGAAGAACCTCATCGACCTGACCGCCAATCCCGACGACGGCTTCGACTACTGCCGGCGGCTTCCCGCCGGCCAGTCCAAGCGGATCTGCTATGTGGCCGTCGGAGAGCAGATCTGGGTGCTCAACGACGCCCCCGCACGGCGCTCGGCGCTCTGCGCTGCGTCCGAGAGCGCGTACGTGAGCGACTGCCGGTACGGCGCAGGGCTTCCAGCCGCCGTCCGGGAAAGGCCGGCAGGCCGCGCTCCGCCCGCCGGATGAGCTCGGACGCGGCAATTCGACTCAGGAAGGACGAAGACAGACGGATCCGCGCCGGTCACCTCTGGGTGTTCAGCAACGAGATCGACGTGAAGGCGACGCCACTGACCGACCTTGAACCCGGGCAGGCGGTCGAGGTCCAGGACGTACGCGGTAACTTCCTCGGCCGCGGCTACGTCAATCCACACTCCCTCATCGCCGTCCGCATTCTCACGCGTTCTCCGGGCCGCCGGATCGACGGGGCCTTCTTCGCCGAGCGGTTGAGCCGAGCTCTCGAGCTTCGCGAGCGCATGTACCCGGATCAGCCGTACTATCGTCTCTGCTTCGGCGAGAGCGACCGGCTACCCGGCCTCGTCGTGGACCGCTTCGGCGGCATTCTCGTCGTGCAGGCCACGACCGCCGGCATCGAGCGGCGCCTGGACCTCATCGTCCCTGCGCTGGTGGAGCTTACCGGAGCCGACGGAGTCCTCCTCAGGGCGGACTCGCCGTCACGGGTGCACGAGGGGTTGGAGCAGTACGTCCGGACGGTCCACGGAGAGATCCCGTCGACGACGGAGATCTCGGAGAACGGCGTCCGCTTCCGGGTTCCGCTCGCCGCCGGCCAGAAGACCGGCTGGTTCTACGATCATCGCGTCAATCGGAGCCGGCTCCAGGACTATGCGCCGGGCAGGCGTGTGCTGGACGTCTTCTCGTACATCGGCGGATGGGGTGTGCAGGCGGCCGCCTTCGGCGCCGATGAGGTGACGTGCGTCGATTCGTCCTCAGCCGCGCTCGAGCAGCTAGCGACGAATGCCGCGCTGAACGGCCTCGGCGATCGCGTATCGACCATCGAAGGCGATGCCTTCGAGACGCTCGAGCAGCTCTTGGCCGGCGGACGGCGGTTCGACGTCGTGGTGCTCGATCCACCCGCCTTCATCAAGCGGAAGAAGGACGTGAAGAAGGGCGAGCAGGCGTACCGGCGGCTGAACCGCAGCGCCATGGGCCTCGTCGCTGAAGGGGGGATTCTCGTCTCGGCGTCGTGCTCGTTTCACCTGAGCCGCGACGCGCTGCTGCGCGCGGTCCTCTGGGCCGCGGAGCGGGCGGGAAGGGAGGTACAGGTCGTGGAGGAGGGACACCAGGGACCGGACCACCCGATCCACCCGGCGATCGGCGAGACGAACTACCTGAAGGCTTTCTTCGTACGGACACTCTCCTGAGCGGCGGCCTGCCTTTCTGCGTGGGCGCGCCGGCGGCGGGAGGCAGACGACGATAACAGAGGATCGATATGGCCGTCGAGATAACCGGGACCTACACGGGCGGGCTGAAGATGGAGCTCACTCACACTCCCTCGGGGACCACGCTCCGAACCGCGGCGCCCATCGACAATAATGGCGACGGGAGCTCCTTCTCGCCCACCGACCTCCTCGCCGCTGCCTTCGCGAGCTGCGTCGTCACGACGATGGCGATCGCAGCCGAGCGGGAGGGCATTCCGTTCGAGACCGCCTCCTTCCGGGTCGAGAAGCACATGCGAAGCGGCCCCAGGAGGGTGGACCGACTTCCGATCACCATCCGGATGCCGCCTGGACTCACGCTCGAGCAGCGGGCGCGGCTGGAGCGTGTGGCGCAGAGCTGCCCCGTCGAGCACAGCCTGCTCCCGGAGATCGAGAGGCTGTTCATCTTCGAGTACTGAGCTCGGTCCCAATCGCGGCGGCAGGTCGGGCAACGTGAGGATGACCGGGGGGCGCTGGCCGACGGAAGTCATCCGAAGAAAAGTCCGGCGATCCGCTGTTGGGCCCTGGGAAGGGCCAGCTCCTCCAGCCGGTCCCGCACCACCCATCGAATGCCTGCACGGGGCTGAAGGGGCTCCGCGGCGAGCTCCGCCAGGACGGCGCGATAGCTGACTCGGACGTGGGTGAAGACGTGCTCCACCGTTCCCAGCGACCGGAGACCGGCGATCCGCATTCCCGTCCATTCGGCTGCTGCCCGCGCCGCGCCGTCCTCGAGGGTCTCCCCCGCTCGCATGACCGCGCCGGGGAATTCCCACATTCCCCCCAGCCGGCCCTCATCCGGACGTCGCACGAGCAGCAGCTCCTCACCGTGGCGCACAACCGCCACCGCGTGCTCCTCGAGCGGGAGCGGCGCCCTCTTGCGTCGTGCTGGTCGCTCGGGCTGCGTGCCGGCCGCGTGCGCGGCACACATGACGGTCACCGGACACGCGTCGCAGGACGGCGAGCGCGGTGTGCACACGATCGCGCCCAGCTCCATCAGCGCCTGGTTCAGATCACCGGGGCGGTCGCCCTCGACCAGCCTCTCCGCGAGCGACCACAGCTCGGCCTCGGCGGGCTCGGCACGGTCCAGGAGGCGGGCGAAGACGCGGCGCACGTTGCCGTCCACCACCGGCTCGTTTCGCCCGAACGCGATGGAGAGCACCGCCCCCGCCGTGTACCGCCCGACTCCCGGCAGCGCCCGAAAGGAGTCCGCTTCATCCGGCACACGTCCCCCGTAGCGCTCGACGACTTCGCTGACCGCCCGATGGAAGTTGCGGGCGCGCGAGTAATAGCCGAGCCCCTCCCACGCCTTGAGGACGTCGTCTCGCGGCGCCTCGCTGAGCGTCTCGAGAGTCGGGAAGCGCTCGAGCCATCGTTCGAAGTAAGGCTTCACCGTCTCCACGCGGGTCTGCTGGAGCATCACCTCGGAGAGCCAGACCCGGTAGGGATCGCCGAGGGTTCCGGGGGCGGCTCGCCACGGGAGATCCCGCCGGCTGGCGTCGTACCACCCCAGCAGCCGGCTCCGCAGCTCCGCGACCGGGACGGGCGTCATCTCAGACGACATCGCGCAGAGCCGATCGCCAGAGCGTCGTCGCCATTACCAGGAGGAGCACGGCCGCGCCCGACGCGAGCGCTGCCCGCGCCCCGATGACCCGTGCGAGCGCCCCCGCCTGCAGGTAGCCGAGGGGTGTCATGCCGAGAAACATGACGACGTAGACGGACATCACCCGTCCGCGGATCCCGTTCGGCACGAGCGTCTGGAGGAGCGAGTTCGCCGTCGCCGTACAGAGGATCATCCCGAACCCGGCGGCGAGCAGCAGGACGAGCGAGAGCAGGAAGGAAAGCGAGAGCGCAAAAGCACCGACCAGGACGGTGAACGCCGTTGCCGAAACGACGAGCAGCAGTCCCCGCGGGACCCGCTCGGTGATGTTCGCGAGCGCCAGCCCGCCCGCCAGCGCCCCGGCGCCCGTCGCCGAGAAGAGCCAGCCGAGCCCCTCCGGACCGACCTGCAGGATGTCGCGCGCGAAGACAGGCAGCAGCATCGTGAAGGGGAAGACGAGCACGGATGCGCTCGCGACGAATACGACGATGCTGCGGGCGATCCGGTGGTGCCAGATCCAGCTGAAGCCCTCCTGAATGTTGACCCACGCGGAGACAGTCCGTGGAATTCGCTCGGGCGGCGGCCGCTTGATCGCGAAGAGGCCCGCCAGCACGGCCAGGTACGAGATCGCGTTTCCGTAGAAGCACGCCGCGATGCCGACCGCGCCGATCAGCGCTCCGGCGATCGCCGGCCCTATCATCCGGGTACCATTGAAGGCGGAGGAGTTCAGCGCGATCGCGCTCGTCAGGTCCTTCTCTCCGACCAGCTCGATGAAGAACGCCTGGCGCGTCGGGATCTCGAACGCGTTCGCCGTGCCGAGCGTGAGCACGAGCACGAGGATCCAGCCGATGCTGATCAGGTCGAGGTGTGTCAGCACCGCGAGCACCAGCGCCTGGGCGAACGCTACCGCCTGGGCCGCGATGAGGATCGTGCGCTTGTCCAGCCGATCGGCGATGGTGCCCGCGTAGAGCGAGAAGAGAAGGATCGGGAGCGACGTCCCCGCGGTGACGACGCCGAGCCACAGCTCCGAGTCCGTCAGCTCCAGCACGAGCCACCCGAGCGCCGTGATCTGGAGCCACGTGCCGCTCAGCGACAGAAGGTGCCCGAAGTAGAAGATCCGGAAGTTGCGATGGCTCAGCGCCGCGAAGGTGCTGCGCATGCCCCCGGCCAGACCGCTCCGGGACGGGGCGGGATTTGCGGGTGTAGCGTTTGGAGCGACGTATCTATCGTTCAGAGAAACCTTTACCGCGCCCGTTGAAAACGCCAAATATAAGAGTCGCCCGCACGCCCCGTCAGGGGTAGTGGAGAGGCGACCGCCACACTCCCCGATCCCGAGCCTCATGCGCTTCACCAACTACTCCCGCTACTCCGGTCACCACGCCGATGCGCTCAACATCGAGGCGCTACTCGAGCACCTCTCCGATTTCCTGCTTCAGAGCGGCTTCGCGGGTGGCTCGCACCAGCACCCCTTCTGGGGCGAGTTCGGCGAGGAGGACAAGTCGATGGATGCCCTCAAGAACGCGCTCCTGCGCGCGCTCATCGAGAGCGGCCAGCTCACGCCCGAGATGCTCGAGGAGCTGCGTGGGAAGGGCGGCGACGACGAAGTGCAGCGGCAGATCGCGGAGATGATCGATCGGCTGGTCGAGCGGATGATCGAGGAGGGGTACCTCGACGTCACCGAGCCGCCGCCGATGCCGGCCGGGCAGATTCCGCTGTCGGAGGAGGAGGGGAAGATCGATGAGGCGCGCTCGGCCTCACGGCAGGTGGAGTTCAACCTCACCCAGAAGGGCGTGGACTTCCTCGGCTATCGAACGCTGCGGCACCTGCTCGGCGCCATGGGCAGCTCGAGCTTCGGATCGCACGAAACGCCGCACCTTTCGACCGGCGTCGAGGCCGAAGCCGCGAGCCGGCCGTACGAGTTCGGCGACACGATGAACCTCGACATCCCCCGCACCCTCGCCAGCGCCCTCGCGCGCGAGGGCCTGCGCGACGACGGTACGATCCCCCTCGAGTACGGCGACCTCTACGTCCACCAGGCCGAGTACCGCTCGAGCTGCGCGACGGTGCTGATGCTCGATACGAGTCACTCGATGATTCTCTACGGGGAGGACCGCTTCACGCCGGCGAAGAAGGTCGCCCTCGCGCTCACTCACCTCATCCGGACCCAGTTCCCGGGCGATACGCTCCGGGTCGTCCTCTTCGGCGACCGGGCCGAGGAGATCCCGCTCTCGCAACTCGCGCACGCCCAGGTGGGGCCGTACCACACGAATACGGCCGAGGGGCTGAAGATCGCGCGCAGGATCCTGCTGGCGCAGAACAAGGAGATGCGGCAGATCGTCATGATCACCGACGGCAAGCCGTCTGCCCTTACCCTCGAGGACGGCCGCGTCTACAAGAACCCGATGGGGCTGGACCGCCACGTCCTCCGCGAGACCTTCGCCGAGGTCGCCGCCTGCCGGAAGGCGGGGATCCTGATCAACACCTTCATGCTCGCCCGCGACCCCGCCCTCATCGCCTTCGTCAACAAGGTCTCCCAGATCGCGCGCGGCAAGGCCTACTTCACCACGACGATGACGCTCGGTCAGTATATAATGAGGGATTTCCTGAGACGGAAGACGAAACGGGCGGGGTGAAGGGAGGATTCAGGATTCAGGATTCAGGACGACTGGGGATGGGTGGCGCCACGCCGTTCCCCTGAATCCCGAATCCTGAATCCCGAATCCTAGTAATACGGTGTCGCCCCCGCCGCGTGGTCGGTCACGTCCACGATCTCGGCGATCTCGGGCACCTGCTCGCGGATCATGCGCTCGATGCCCATCCGCAGCGTCGCGGCCGAGGCGGCGCAGCCCTGGCATCCGCCGCCCATCCGGATGTACATCGTTTCGTCGCTCACGTCGACGAGCTCCACGAAGCCCCCGTGCGCGGCGATGCCGGGGTTGATCACCTCGTCGATGACCTGCTGGACGCGGTCCGCCAGCGGGCCCGAGAGGCGAAGCGCCGACGCCTCCTTCGGCTCCGGCTTGGGTCGCGCGTTCGGATCGTCGACCTTGAAGCCGCTGCTCCCGTTCTGCTCGACCCAGTCGACGACGGCGCCGCTCAACAAATTGGACGTGTCGAGGTTCAGGAAGACCCGGATGCCGTCTATGTTGACGGCGATTTCCGTGCGCTCTCGATCTTCCTTGTCGACGAGCGTGATATCGTAGCTCCGCGCCAGCGGCGTCGGCGTGCTCGTGTCGAGCGTGATCCTGAGAGCCGGGTCGCGGACCATCTCCGCGGCCACGAAGTCCCTTATACGGTCACGCGCCTGTTCGGTAATCTCGATCATTGTCTTTCCGGCCCCCCCATTGGTTTCATCGGTCGCTTCCTACTACCCCCGCAGCACCCCAGCGGTTCTCGCGGACCGAGCTATCCGAGGTAAGGGGCTACTCCCTTCGTGCCACCACATACAACATGTTGTGGATGCGCCCTACTGTTATTTCTCTGGGAATGATCTCTCCTGGATCCACACAGCAAACTGCTCCTCGC
>JBBDRR010000101.1:0-1159 GCA_040905395.1 Gemmatimonadota bacterium | reverse complement strand
GTGGCGGTCGACGCGATGAACGCCGTCACCGCGGAGGGCGCGTAGGTGTACGCGTTCGGAAGCCACAGGTGGAGCGGGAAGAGCGCGAGCTTCAAGCTGGTTCCGACCGCCAGGAACGCGAACGCTACCGGAATCGTGCGCTGGTCCATGACGGGCGGCAGACGCTCCGCCAGATCGGCCATATTGAGCGTGCCGGTCATCGCGTACATCAGCCCGATGCCGATGACGATGAACGTGGCCCCGACCGAACCCATGATGAGGTACTGGTAAGCCGACACCAGCGCCCTGCGGTCCTGCCCCATCGCGATGAGCGCATAGGCCGACAGCGACGAGACCTCGAGGAAGACGAAGACGTTGAAGACGTCACCCGTCACCGAGATGCCGAGCAGCCCCGTCATACACAGGATCCACGCCGCGTAGAAGAGCGGCAGCCGGTCTTCCTCGACCTCTCTGGCCACGCTCTGCCGGGCGTACACGGTCGTCACCGCACCGATGCCCGCGACGATGAACGCGACGAAGCCGCTCACCGCGTCGATACGGTATTCGATGCCGTACGGCGCCGCCCATCCGCCCATCTCGTAGACCAGGACCTGCCCCCCCTGCACCTGGGCGAGCAGCGCCGCGGCCGCGTAGAGCGCCCACAGCGCGGACGCCAGCGCGACGCCCCACGACAGCGTCGGTCGGTTCAGGAGCGCGGCGAGTGGAGCCGCGATGAGGGGGACCGCGACGAGGAGTACCGGAAGATGCTCGCTCACAGGCTCTCGTCCTCGATCTCGTCTTCTTCGATGGTCCCGTAGGCTTCCTTGATCCGCACCGTCAGGGCGAGTCCGACCGCCGTGGTCGCCACGCCCACGACGATCGCGGTGAGGATGAGCACGTGCGGAAGGGGATTGGAGTAGACGACGTCGTCCGCTCCGTAGATCAGGTACGGCGGGGTGCCGCCGGTGATCTTGCCGAGGCTGATGTAGAGGATGAAGACCGAGGCTTGGAAGATGTTCAGGCCGATCAGCTTCTTCACCAGGTTCCCACGGGCGATGAGCGTGTAGAAGCCCGCCATCATCAAGAACACGACCGCCCAGTAGTTGAAGAGCCCCAGAGCTTCCATCTAGTGTCCCGAGTCAGAAGTTCGTTGAGCACCGAGAGCGTCGCGGCGCCGCTG
>JBBDRR010000100.1:0-6910 GCA_040905395.1 Gemmatimonadota bacterium | reverse complement strand
ATCGAAAATACCACGATATCAGGGTTCTTTTCTCGGCGACTGGCTGGTGCCATGGTTGCTCTGATGACGAACCAAAGAGGCGCTCGAGGGGCGGTGGGTGCGCGAGCTGGATTCGCTCGGCCGCTCGAAGATAAGCCGCGAGCAGACCGGGGAGAAGTACTCCGACAACCCGGCCACCGACTACTTCGGCGGCAGGGATGCGGCGAACTTCATCCCCCGCTCGGCCCTGCCCATCTACCAGGAAAGCGAGGCCGCCGAACATCTTCCGATCCTGGACCGGAATGCCAGGGGACACCATGCGGCAGCTCACCATTTTGTGATTCACTGCAGGTTCCTGTCAGAGCGCAAGCGACGAACCGAATGGACCTCGAGGCGGGATCGCCGTACCCTTCCTGTCGGACGGCGCCGCGGCCGGCAGGGTGTCGAGGCCGCTTGAGGCCGCGTAGGGCCGGCCCTCCGCTACCGCCGAGTCTACAATCCCCCTCTCGAGAACCCCACTCAGCTTGATGGAGTCCAACCCGCTGTTCGTCTGGGTCCAGAGCGCGAGCGACTGGCTCTGGGGCCCCCCGATGCTCTTCCTGGTTCTCGGGACAGGGCTTTATCTGCTCTGGCGTCTCCAGGCCGTCCAGGTGCGCCGGTTTCCCGAGGCACTCCGCGCGCTCCGCAGGAAACCTTCGGGGGAGGGCGATATCAGCCCCTTCGCCGCTCTCATGACTTCGGTCTCCGGGATCGTCGGCAACGGCAACATCGCCGGCGTGGCGACGGCGATCACCGCCGGCGGCCCGGGCGCGCTCTTCTGGATGTGGGTCTCGGGGATCGTCGGCATGGGCGCGATGTTCGCCGAATCGGTGCTCGGCGTGCGCTATCGGAAGCGTGACGCGAAGGGGCAGTGGATCGGCGGTCCCATGTTCTACATGCGCGACCGGCTCGGCTGGAGATGGGTCGCGGGGTTCTTCGCGTTCGCGATGGCCTTCAAGACACTGTTCGCCACCACCACGGTCCAGAGCAACTCGATCGCCTCGGTGGTCTCCGCCCAGACCGGCGTCACGCCGCTCTGGACGTGCGCGCTGGTCGCCATCCTCACCGGTCTGGCGGTGATCCATGGGGTGCGCACGATCGCGCGGGTCTCCGAGGTGCTCGCCCCTTTCATGGGCGCGCTCTACCTCTTCGGGGCGTTAGCCGTGCTGGCGATCTTCTGGCGCGAGATTCCGGCTGCGGTGGGGCTCGTCTTCGAGCATGCGTTCCAGCCGATCTCCGCGGCTGGGGGCTTCCTCGGCGCGGGGGTTCGCGAGGCCTTCAGGTTCGGTGTGGCGCGCGGCGTCTACTCCAACGAAGCCGGTACGGGTTCGGTTCCGATCGCCCACGCATCGGCCCGGACGGACGATCCGGTGCGCCAGGGCCTCATCGCCATGCTCGGCGTCTTCCTCGATACGCTGGTCGTCTGCACCGCCACGGGTCTCGTGCTTCTCGTGACGGGTGTCTGGACCTCGGGCCTCGATTCGACCGCCCTCACCGCCCAGGCATTCTCCAGCGGACTCGGCGCCGGCGGCGGGCCGATCGTACTCGTCGCCTCCCTCCTCTTCGGCCTCTCGACACTGATCGCATGGGCTTTCTACGGGGAGCAGTGCGCGGCGTACCTCTTCGGACCGAGGGCGCGCAAACCGTATCGCATCCTCTTCTGCTTCGCCATTCTCGGGGGTGCGGCCGCCAGCACACGGGTAATCTGGGCGTGGGGCGACCTGCTCAACGCGCTGGTGGCGATCCCCAATCTGGTGGCCCTGGTGCTTCTGGGCGGGGAGGTGGCGAGGACGATGAAGGGCTCGACGGTAGCGGATCCTACCCGATCCAGTACGTCCCCTTGATCTGGAACACGTTCGTCGCCCGGTCATCCAGCAGGAGGCTCCTCGCCGCACCGAAGTCGAACGAATCGAACGGGTCCCGGCCGAAGCGCTCCTGCGACCAGACGAAGAAGAGGGTCGAGCCAGGCCGGTACTCCCACCGCAGCACGGCGGTCCCCCGCAGGGACCGCGTGGTGAAGTCCGGGTCCGCGAAGGTGAAGGGCTGCGCCGGCCCGGCGGCGTCCGGGTCCACTGAATACTCGCGGTCCGCCTCATCGTACGCGATCGTTCCGATATCCCGACCGTACTCCAGCTTCTCGACGCTCCGCGGGGCCGCGAACTCGCGGAACGAGGTGTAGTTCCCGCTCGCGATGAAAGGCTGCGCGTAGAGCTGTAGCGTCAGGTTCGGGGTGAACGTCGCGTTCACCCGCGTCTCGAGCGATAGAATCTTCTGATCGATGAAGGCGAAGACGTACCGATCGCCGAAGAAGGAGTCCGCGGTCGGATCCGGCACGCGGGTCACGTACTGCGCCGGGTTCTGCTGGATCCGGAAGCTCGGCGATAGCTGAACGAAGACATTGGGCGTGGGCTTGATCGCCATGCCGGGCCGCACGATCAGCGAGTTCGCGCCCTCGCCGTAGCCGGTGACGCCCTCGACGAGGAAATCGAGCACCACGGGTGCGCGCGCGTCGGTCGAAACCGAGACGCTACCGACCGTATGGGCGTTCCTCCGCACGACGGGCCCGCCCCGCGTGGCCTCGTCGTCGTACGCTTCGGGCCGGTGGATGACGAGCGTTCGTAAGTTCCAGTAGTTGAGGAACTGGATGGCGGAGAAAGCCTGGAGCGTCGAGCCGATCCGATCGCCGTCGAAGTTGTAGGTCGACGAGCCGCCCGCCGTGGCGAAGATGCTCCGGTACCAGCTCGCCGGCGTGGTCCAGTTCCCTCCGACGTTGCCGTTGAACCACATCCAGTCGCCCCGGTTCAGGAAGGAGAGGTCGTTCATCTCGAAGCCGGGGCTGCGGATGTTCGTCATCGCTTCCCACCGCAGGACACCGCCGCCGTCCTTGCCGAGTCGGCTCGCGATCCCATAGCCCCGAAGCGAGATAGCGGCCGGGTCGTATCGGGTGTCGAACAGCCCGTCCGTGGTGACCTGGCGGTCCGGCCGATGGAAGTAGTGCGCGCTCGAGCGCATCGTACGCGTGATCGCCTGGGGCGAACCGCCGATGTTCGAGAAGATCGTCGACCCCATCCACGAGTAGTTCCGGCGATTCCAGGTGTGGACCCAATCGAAGCCGAGCGCCTCGGCGTGGCTCCGCAGCCGGTCGCGCACCAGCGGATCGCTGGTCCGCCGCGCCGTGGAAGTGACGATCCCGCCGAATGTGGTCGCGCCGTCGCGGAAGTCCTTCTTCACGCGCGTGACGAAATAGTTGGCGAACGGCTCGACGATCTGCGTCAGCTCGCCGCCCTGCCCCGTCGGCACGTATCGGGCGCGCTCCTCGTTCGTCACCGCGTTCAGCACGCCGATCGTATAGCCGCTCTGGGTCCGGCCGGTGATCTTCGCGGCCCCCAGGATCGACGTGTTGTCAGGGGCGTCCGCGTAGTCGGCGAGGCTGCCGACCGTGCCCTCGAGCTGCGGCGACCGCCCGATCCGTCGGGAGTAGAACGCGCTGATCCCGCTGTTCTCCGTGCAGAACATGCAGCGGCCACCGCCGAACCTGAACGCGCTCGAGCCGGCGATGAAGAAGGGGCGCTTCTCGTCGTAAAAGGTCTCGAACGCCGTCAGGTTCAGTGTTGCGGGGTCGACCTCGACCTGACCGAAGTCGGGGTTGAAGGTCGCATCGAGCGTCAGGTTCGACGTCAACAGGTACTTCAAGTCGACGCCAAGGCCGAGCTTCAGGTGCGGGCTCGATTCGTAGGGATTGCCCGCGTCGACGTCCCGGAAAGTGCTGCCGGTGACCACGTACGGCAGCAGCTCGAGCTGTTTCGGCTGTTTCGCGATGCTCAGCGCCGCGAGGTCGCCGAAGAACGAAGGCCCGCCGGACGCGGTCTGCGACCAGAACGACCACATGTCGCGCTCGTTCAACGCGTCCACGTAGCGCCAGATCTGGAGCCCCCACGTCTGGACCGGCTCGTCCGAGAAGCGGAGCTGGCTGAACGGGATCCGCATCTCGGCCGTCCACCCGTCCGCGTCCTGCCGCGCCGAGGCCTCCCAGATCGGATCCCAGGAGGGATCGCCATTGAACTGGTCGCCGCGCACACCGGCCGGGTTGACCTCGAAGAGCGCGTTGTCGAGGTGGTTGTGGTAGGGGTCGAGAGAGACGACCAGCTTGTCCGTCGTGAGCGAGTTGAACGAGCCGTTGTTGCCGCTCGCGTCCAGTAGCTGGTCGCGCCGCGCCAGCGGGGCCACCACGCCGTCCGGCTGGCTCATCCGTGCTCCGACATATACGGCCTCGTCGTCGTAGAGAATGCGCACGTCGATGGGGAGCGCCGCAGGAGCGCCCTCGGTCGGTTCGAACTGCCGGAATCCGGTGATCGGGTCCGCCTGCTCCCACGCCGCCTCGTCGATCCGCCCGTCGATGGCGATGGCGCCCTCGAGGCGAGTCGCCTGGGTCACCGGGGTGGCGATCGGATCGGGTGCCGATGGTCCGGTCTGCGGGTGAGCGGCAGCGGGCGTGAAAAGCAGGGCGAAGACGACGAATCGCTGTCGTTGGTTCGGTAGCATCTGGCCGGTCGGGTCGTGCGTGAGCGTCAGATGCGAAGGGGAGGCTTCCAGCGCGGCCATCCGTTCGCATTACTACATCTTGGACGGCTCTACGGCCCGGACCGTTTAGATGTTTCGTGGCGCGGCGCCGGCTGCCGCGCCGCACTCCGCCCGCAGCATCGCGAACAGCCCCTCGACGTGCTCCGTCCGCGTCCGGAAGTTCACCGGGTTGATCCTGAACCAGGTGTGCCCCTTCAGCACCGTCGTCGAGATCCAGAAGCGGCCGCTCTCCTCGACGCGCCGCGCGACCGCGGCATGGAGCCGCGCCCGCTCCGGCTCGGCCAGCTCGCCGCCCGTGTAGCGGATGCAGATCGCCGACATCGGCGGCTCGGTGGCCGCCTCGAAGTCGCCGGCCGCGGTGGCGAGCGAGTAGAGGCGCCGGGCATGGGCGACGTTCGCGTCGACCCACTCGCCGATCTGCGCCGCGCCGTAGCGCTTGAAGCTCATCCACACCTTGAGGCTGCGGAAGCGGCGCGACTGCTCGAAGCCGTGGACGTAGTAGTCGTAGCGCTCGCCCTCCTCGTCCGCACGGTCGACGAGGTAGGCCGGCGCCATCCCGAAGGACGCGGTGAGGCGGGCCGCGTCGCGGACGAGGATCGCACCGGCGTCGAGCGGCGCGTAGAACCACTTGTGCGGGTCGAGCGTCACCGAGTCGGCGGTCTCGATACCGTGGAGCAGGCCCGGGTGCTCGCGCGAGAGCAGCATCCCCCCGCCGTACGCCGCGTCGACGTGGAGCCACATCTTCTCCCGGTCCGCGATCCGACGCAGCTCGAGGAGCGGGTCGACGGCGCCCGTCGCGGTGCTGCCGCCCATCGCGACGATGCAGATCGGCCGCACGCCCGCGGCCCGGTCGCGGGCGATCGCCTCCTCGAGCGCGTCGATACGGATGCGGAAGCGGTCGTCGGTGGGGACGACGCGCAGCCCATCGCGTCCGATACCGATCATGTCCGCCGCCTTGTCCACCGAGACGTGCCGCTCCTCGGAGGTGTACGCGGCCATCGGTCCGGTGACCCCGGCGGTCTGCGCCGCATCGCCGCTCGTCCAGTCTCGGGCGAGCTTCAGGCCGGTGAGGTTCGCGAGTGTGCCGCCGCTGGTCAGGTGCCCGCCCCCGCCATCCCCGTAGCCGACGAGGTCCGTGAGCCAGCGGACCGTCTGCCGCTCCATCGCCACCGCGCCGGGGCCGATCGCATACAGCGCCAGGTTCTGGTTCAGCGCCGCGGCGATGAGGTCGCCGAGGGCCCCCATCGGTGTCGGGCTCGGCGTGATGTACCCGAAGTAGCCCGGATGTCCGACGTGGCAGAGGTAGGGGAAGAGCTTCGTCTCCAGCTCCGCGAGCACATCGCCTGCCGGCGTGGGACCACGCGGGAGCTCGTCCGCGAAGAGCGCGGCAAGGTGGTCGGGGGCGACATCGGGGAAGAGCGGAAGGTTGTCGACGTTTTCGAAGTACTTCGCGAGCCGCTCGACGACGGCGGTGCCGACGGCGCGGAATTCGGTGGGGTCCATGGGGGTCAGGGGTCAGGGGTCAGGAGTCAGGGGCTCGGCGGGACCGATTCGCCGGGGTGACTTAGCCGGCCGTCACCGCTTTTCCAGTACCCAGGTCGTCATGCAGCGCAGGTTCTCGACGTTCGTCGTCTTGATCGGATCCAGCTGCACGGCGTCGAGGCGCACCATCCACTGGCGGAGCAGGGGCTCGCCGACGAGGAAGCGCTCGGAGCCGTCGGGAAGACGCGCGCGGCGGTTCTCGTCGAGCTGGACGGGCGGCTCGAGGCCGATGGTCGAGGCGAGGCGGGCGAAGAAGAGGCCGCCGGGCCGCAGCACTCGCCACATTTCCTCGAGCATCCGGCCGAAGTGGTCGGGATCGGCGGCGAAGTGGAGGACGGCGTTGCAGACGATCGCGTCGAAGTGGCGATCGGGCCAGGGGAGGGCATCGATCTCGGCAGCCCGGAAATTCTCCGGGTCCGAGCCGGCCGCGAGCTCGGCTGCCATCGAGCGAACGCTCGCGATCGCCCTTTCGCTCCGATCGACGCCGAAAACCTCGAAACCCGAGCGCACGAAATACCTCAGATTGCGCCCGCCGCCGCATCCCGCATCGAGGATCCTGCGTCGATCGTCGAAGCGGCCGCGGAGGAGCTGATCGAAAAGGTAGATGTCGATCTCGCCGAAGCTCTCGCGGATCGCGGCGGCGTCGTGCGCGGCTGTCATCCGAGCCGCACGCGTGTAGGGGGTTCCCGTACACGCGATCGCGAAATAAACCTGTGGACACGAATCGCCACGAATATTATAATGGTCCTGCAGTTTGAAGTGACGGGCA
>JBBDRR010000099.1:30085-38576 GCA_040905395.1 Gemmatimonadota bacterium | reverse complement strand
AAGAAAGCGCCGCGGTTCACACCGCGGCGCTATTTTTGTCTGGAATCGAGGGGCCTCATTCTTCGCCCCTCGCGCCCGATTCACTCCGACCCCGCCACTCTCAGTCCGAAGATTCCCACCACGATCAGCCCGATGAACACGAACCGCATCGCCGTACGTGGCTCGCCGAAGAGGATCATGCCGAGTATGGCCGTCCCGACCGCGCCGATGCCCGTCCAGACAGCGTAGGCGGTACCGACAGGCAGCGTACGCAGCGCGTGCGCGAGCAGGAACATGCTCCCGGCGATGGCGGCGAGCGTGACGATCGACCAGCGGAGGTCGGTGAAGCCGCCGGTGTACTTCAGCCCGATCGCCCAGCAGATCTCGAGCAGGCCGGCGAAGAAGAGGAGTAACCAGGGCATCGTGTCCGTCGCTGTCAGCGGGTGGCGTTCAGGGCTCGGTGTACTCGGGCGAATCGGGCGGGGGCGGCACTGCCGTGGTATCGAGATTACGAGGCCGAGCGAAGAGCGCTCCGACGAGGAGCGCCACGGCCACGACCTGGATGATTCTCGTCAGGCCGACAGGGTCGCCCTGACGCCCGACGACGAGTCTCGCAAGGAGGGGTGCGCTGAGCAGGAGCGCGATCCCGAGCGCCCCCAGCACGATCATCGGGAGCAACACGTGACCTCCGGCTTCGGGGAAAGAAAACAGGCGCGGCGGCCCCGGGCAATCCGGAGATCCGCCGCGCCGAGAGATGGTCGGGAGACCCCGCCACTCACGCGTTGCCGGCGTCCACCTGCTTCGAACCCCTCATGTCGCCCTGTACCTCGATGCGCCGTCTCCGTGCGCGCTCTCGATCACGTCGGCGACCGGAGCCCCTCAACAGGGGACGGCATCGCGTGGCTACCCGAGGCGGAGCGTTCTCTCGGCGGCCGCACGCCTCTTCTCGTGACTCGCTGACTCCATCGCAGCGAAGACGGCCTCGGTCCAGCCCTCGTCCTCAGCGAAGCCCAGCGCGGCGGCGAGCTCGCGGAGATACTCGACCTCCAGCCCCCGCCTCTGGATCTCCGCCGCGATCTCGTGGTCGTGCATTCGCTCCCCTCCTCTTCGTCCGCTTCACCGGACTCGCAGAAGGCGTGCGAGGCGATGCTAGTGGGCCGCGAGCCAGTACGCGAATGCTCCGACGATTACGATCCACACCAGGCCGGCGCTGAGACCCAGCAGGCCGACCTTCAGGTCCGACCTTCCATGTTCGTTGTGCGTAGCCATTCCATTCTACCTGTTTGTGCATCCCTACATTCCCCGCGCCCGCGGGGGCCTCGTAGCGGCCGAACAAGGTATCAGCCGGAGGACCCGCGCGCGAGATTGGCGGTCGCCCTTCGCCGCGCCAGGACCGCGCTCCCGGCGACCACCCGCAGTCGCTCGGCGGCCGAGCCGCGATCGACGGCGATCTCGAGAAATCCCGCGCTCCCCCAGATCGCGAACGGCACTCCCTCCGCACCGGCACGGTAGAAGGGCCGCACCTCCTCGACCGAGCCGTCGCCGACCGCGTACCGGTACGCCTCCGCGCCGGCGGAGAGGTCGCCACGATCGAGGCTGGTGACACAGTTCCCGAAGTGATCCACGTGCAGCACACGGCCGCGGAGCGTGCCGTCCGAATCGCACTCGTTCTTCAGCGGCTGCAGCCGGACCGGTTCGGCGACGAGCGGTCCGACGTCCGCGAAGGGAAACCCGATGGCGAGAGCGGCACCGGCGGGCGCGAAGACGTCGCGGCCGTGGAAGGTCGCGCTGTGTTCGCGTCCGAACAGCGAAGGCGCTTCGATCCTTCGGGCCTCCGCGCTCGCCTCGGCTTCGAGCAGGTATCCGAAGGTCCCGTTGTCCGGGCCCACGCAGAGCCACTCCCCAGCCCGCACCGCTATCGCGGCCCGCTCGGAGCCGACACCGGGATCCACGACCGCGACATGCACCGTGCCGGAAGGAAATCCGCGGTAGACGGCGAGCAGATTGAACGCGGCCGCGGCCACGTCGTGCCGGGGGATCTCATGGGTGATGTCGACGATGCGAATCCGCTCGTCCCGCGAGAGGATCGCAGCCTTCATCGCACCCACGAAGTAGTCGCTGGTGCCGAAATCGCTCAGCAGTGTGACGATCACGTGGCGTGGAGGGTCTTCGGACGAAGTGGTATGCGATCAGTACGGATGGCCCGCGTGCTCGAGTAGAATGCGGGAACAGAGCGATCCACGCGTCGCTGCATCGACGAAGGTCTGCATCTCGTTCGTCCACATCTGCTCGACGTACCGGGTGGTCGAAGTCGTCGCGGCCAGGACGTCCGGTTCTCCGGAAACGATGCGCGCCTCGAGGTCCATCAGGATAAGCTCGTACGCGCCGCGGTCCGTCGCCTGGATGCCGAGGAACCGGATCGGCTCGAGCTCGACGCCGAGCTTCTCCCGGCCCACTCGCCGCAGGCCCGCCTCCGGCAGCTCCCCGTCCGTCAGGGTGACCGCGGGAAGACCCCAGACGTCCGGCAGATGTTCATCGTCCGGCGGCCGGCGAACCGCCAGCACGTGACCGTCCCCGACGCGGCGGACCACGACGGCGACGGAGCAGCGAACCGGCTGCCGCACCCCCATCTCAGCGCAGCACCACGTCGATACCCGCCGGCGCGAACTGCGCGTCCTGATTCGCCATCACGCCGCTCACTCCCACACCGCAGTCCATCCGCTGAAAGAGGATCTGGTTGCCGGCCGGGTCGCCGCATGCGACCTGCGCAGGCGGAAGCTCCCAGGTTATCAGAAGACGTACCCGAGCAGCCAGTAGAGGATGATGAAGATGATGACGGTGCCGAAGCAACCGCCGCCCAGCTTGCTGGCTCCCCATCCGGCGAGACATCCGCGCGCGAGCTTCTCCATATCGTACGATCTCCGCTGAGGCTGATTAAGGATGACGGCGGCGAATTCGCAAGAGCCTTGCCGATTCGCCGCTTGCGAGGCACCCGGTCATCGGGCTAAGCTGCCCTGTGCATCCTACCTTCGAGGTCCGCAGCCTCGCCGATGAAGACCACCACCGCCCAAGACGCCGAAGCTACTCGTTGGCTCTCCCCGCGAGCCCTGACGCTGGCCGGTCTCGGCGCCCTCGCCGCCAGTGGAGGCGGCGCGGCCTATCTGCTTCGCCGCATCAACGAGATTCCGCGTCACGACCCCGTCGCGCTTCGCGAGATGCGCAGTTCCGGGCGCAACCTGCTCTTAGAGCGGTATCCTGCGCTTGCCGATCGGATCCCCTGGCGGCCGCTCGGAGTCTTCCCGACGCCGGTCGAACCGCTCCCGGTACCTCCGGGCGGGCCACGCGTCCGCCTCTTCGTGAAGCGGGACGATCTCTCGTCCGCGCTCTACGCCGGGAACAAGGTCCGCAAGCTCGAACATTTTCTCGCCGACGCCGAGCTCTCCGGCAGGCGGACGCTGATCACGCTCGGGGGCCTCGGCTCCAACCATGCCCTCGCTACCGCCCGGCATGGCGGGGCGCTCGGCTTCGCCGTCGACCTCGCCCTCTACGACCAGCCCGTCACGCCGATGGTGCGAAAGAACCTGGGCGGCTTTCTGACGGCTCGCGCCAGGCTCCACGACGCCCGCAACATCGCTCGTGCGTTCGTCACGGCCGCCTCTCTCCACCGGCGGCACACGGCGGCGGGCGACGCTCCCTACTTCATCATGGTGGGCGGCACGTCACGGCTCGGCTGCATCGGCCACGTGACCGCCGCGATCGAGCTCGCGGAGCAGGTCGCCCAGGGGGTGCTGCCCGAGCCCGACATGATCTTCGTTCCACTCGGCACGTGCGGCACGGCCGCCGGCCTGATCGCGGGGCTCCGTATCGCTGGCCTTCGCAGCCGCGTCGTCGCGGTCCGGGTGGCAGACCCCTTCCCGGCAAACCGCGCCGTCGTTCGCTACCTCGCGCAGGACGTAGCCGACTTCCTGCACCGCGCCGATCCGGCCGTGCCCCGCATCCAACTGCGAGTCGACGACTTCGAGGTCGTTACCGGGCATTACGGCCCCGGCTACGGCGTACCCACCGCGGCAGGTGAGCGCGCCGTTCGCTGGGCGGCGCCGCTGCTCAGCCTCGAGACGACTTACTCCGGCAAGACGCTCGCGGCCTGCCTCGAGCGCTGTGGCTGCCTCGACGAAGGTGGGACCGTGCTCTTCTGGAACACCTTCAGCTCGGCCCACATCGAGGCGTCGGACCGATGGTCCGACCTCCCCGCGGGACTGCACCGCGTTCTGATCGACTGACGTCCATCACCCTCTCCACTCGAAGCACACCGCCATGCCCCACGAGATCAGCTGGAACCTCGCCCCCGCCGACGAGAAAACCTTCACGGGCACCGCCCACTCCCGGCTGATCGGCGCTTCCGAGCACGACGTCTCCATCAAGCTCTACTACGTCCGGTTCGAGGCCGAGGCCCGGACGAACTGGCACGTGCACTCCGGCCCCCAGATCATCGTCGTCTGTTCGGGCCGGTGCCGCTATCAGCTGGACGGCGAGCCGATCCGCGAGCTCGAGAGCGGCGAGAGCATCCGCTTCGAGCCCGGCGTCCGCCACTGGCACGGCGCCGTCCCCGGAGAGGCGACCGAGCACATCGCGGTGAACCTCGACAACGCCCGGACTTCCTGGCTCGATCGCGTGACCGACGCGGAATATCGGGGGCGGTGACGCGTGTTGGTGACGCCTATGCCCTCGCGCCGCTCTCCTCCGGGTCGTTGTTGTGCGCGCCCCGAAGGTTCATCCCCGCCAGACAGAATTGCAGGACGATGAGGGCCCATGCCCCCACGTGCCACCCCCAGATCACCCAGAGAACATTGCTCAGCAGGAAGAGCCAGAACCCGATCCTCCGCCGCGGCTGACGCCCCGAAGCCGCCCCCCAGGCGGCGGCGACCGTGACGACCATCGCTGGCCACTGTATGAAATCCACTGGTATTCCGTCCGTGCATGAGATTGTTTCGGGCCGGCGGACCGGCGCCAGCTCCCGCGCTACGAACGGACCCGCACTGCACCGGCCGGGCCGCCGCGCCGTGCCGCCGCCCCCGCCCGAAGTCTCCTGCGCTCGCACCGGCGCTCAACGACGGCGTAGGGCTTGCACACGTCTCGCTCCTTCCCCGGTGCCGGGGACCATCTAGTACACGAACCAAGGGGGGGAAATGGCCGCTGGAAAGCCCGAGAAGGGTAAAGCGAAGGATGGAGGCGCCAAGAAAACGCGCACCGCTCAGGGCGGGCTCGCAAAGCCGGTGAAGCCAGACGATAAGCTGGCCGCCATCGTCGGCAGCGCGCCGCTCACGCGCGCTGACCTGACCAAGAAGGTCTGGGATTACGTGAAGTCGAACAACCTCCAGGATCCGAACGACCGCCGTACCATTCGAGCCGATGCGAAACTGAAACCTGTTTTCGGTGGCAAGGAAAAAGTTTCCATGTTCGAGATGACGAAGCTCGTCAACCAGCACGTCTCGTCGGTCTGATCGTCACCCCCCATATCCGCTTATCGGAAGAGGGGGGGGCGCCCCCCCCTCTGGTTCGTCACGACCGCAGAGCGGGCCAAGCCCTACACCCCGACGGCGAGCTCCTGCTTGATCTCCGTGATCAGCCCGTTCAGCGTCTGCTTCGCATCCCCGAAGAGCATGTACGTATTGTCCCGGAAGAAGAGGTCGTTCTCGATCCCGGCGAAACCGCTCGCCATGCTGCGCTTCATCACGATCGTCCGCTGGGCCGTGTCCGATCGGATGATCGGCATGCCATAGATCGGTGAGCCCGGATCCTCCAGCGCAGCCGGATTCACGATGTCGTTCGCTCCCACCACGATCGCGATGTCCGCGCGCGGCAGGGCGTCGTTCGCCTCCTCCACGTCCGTGATCAGCTTGTCGTAGGAGATGTTCGCCTCCGACAGCAGCACGTTCATATGCCCCGGCATCCGCCCCGCAACCGGGTGAATCGCGTAGCGTACCTCACCGCCCTGCTTCTCGATCAGCTCCGCCAGCTCGCGAACCTGGTGCTGCGCCTGGGCGACCGCCAGACCGTAGCCCGGTATCACGATCACCAGCCGCGCATACGCCAGCTGGATCGCCGCGTCCTCCACGCCGAGCTGCTTCACCGTCAACCCCTCCGAGCTCCGCGCACTGCTTACCACCGCAGTGCCGAACGCTCCGAACAGTACATTCGCCAGCGACCGGTTCATCGCCCGACACATGATCTGGCTCAGGATCAGGCCGGACGAGCCCACCAGCGCGCCCGCGATGATCAGCACGTGGTTGTTGATCACGAACCCCGTCGCCGCCGCCGCCAAACCCGAATACGAGTTGAGCAACGAGATCACGACCGGCATGTCCGCTCCCCCGATCGGGATCACCAGCATCACTCCGATCAGCAGCGACAGTCCCACCACCGCCCAGAACGGCCAGAGCACCGGGTCGGGCGTGATCACCTGATAAACGCTCAGCGCCAGGATCGCGACGAAGATCAGGATGTTCACTGCCTTCTGACCCGCGAAGAGGATCGGTCTGCCCGTCATGATCTCCTGCAGCTTCGCGAAGGCGACGAGGCTGCCGGTGAAGGTGACGGCGCCGATCAGCACGGCGATCTGGATGGTGATCGAGGCGTCGACGGACAGGACGTCGCCGGTGAGCTCCGCGCGCAGGAACTCGGCGCCGCCGACGGTCAGCGAGGCGGCGCCGCCGAAGCCGTTGAGGAGGGCGACCATCTGCGGCATCGACGTCATCTGGACCGATCGCGCCATCCAGTACCCTACGGCGGTGCCGACGACGAGCCCCGCGGCGATGACGCCGTAGGAGATGATCGCTCGGTCGAGGAGGGTGACGAGGATCGCGATCAGCATCCCGGAGCCCGAGAGCATGTTCCCGCGCCGTGCCGTGGCGGGGCTCGAGAGCTTCTTGAGGCCGATGATGAAGAGAGCGGCCGAAACGAGATAGATCAGCGCGACCAGCGGTGCCGGGATCATCGCCGCTCCTTGGTGAACATCTGTAGCATCCGATCGGTCACCGCGTAACCGCCGGAGACGTTGATCATCGCGAAGACGATGGCGAGGAAGCCGAGCACCGTCGAGATCCAGCCGAGGTCGGCCCCGGCCACGATGAGGGCACCGACGATGGTGATTCCGCTGATCGCGTTGGCGCCGGACATCAGGGGCGTGTGCAGCGTCGGCGGCACCCGGTGGATCAGCTCGTAGCCGAGGAAGGTGGCGAGCGTGAAGACGATGACCCCCACGATGAGTCCTTCTGTCATTTGATCCTCTTTCTTTGAATCGAACGGGCTCGGCGGAGGCCCGCTCCGGCGGAGGTGCCGGGGGGCGGAGCCGGAGCCGACTCAGGAAGCGGTGCCGACGGGCGCGTGCAGGAGCATCGGGCCGACGATCTCGTCGTCCGGGTCCACCACCAGCGCATCCTCCCTGACCATGTGCTGGAGGAGCGTGAGAACGTTCCTGCTGAACATCTGACTCGCGTGAAGCGGGAGTGAGGATGGGACGTTCAGCGGCCCGATGACGGACACGCCGTCTATGGTGACCGTCTCGCCGGGCCGAGTCGCCTCGCAGTTGCCGCCCGTCTCCGCGGCGAGGTCGATGACGACCGAGCCGGCGCGCATGGAACGGATCATCTCCTCGGTGATGAGGAGCGGGGCGGGGCGGCCGGGGATCTGTGCGGTGGTGATGACGAGGTCGATGTCCACGATGTGGCCGCCGATGAGCTCGAGCGTCCGCTGCTGATCATCCTTGGACTGCTCCTTGGCGTAGCCGCCGGCTACTTCGGCGTCGGCGGATACCACCTCGGCGGCGACGAAGCTGGCGCCGAGGCTCTTCACCTGCTCCGCAGCGGCGGGCCGGATGTCGAAGGCCGACACGATGGCGCCGAGCCGCTTCGCGGTGGCGATCGCCTGCAGACCCGCGACGCCGGCTCCGATGACGAAGACCTTTGCGGGCGGAATCGCACCCGCTGCGGTGGTCAGCATCGGCAGAAACTTCGTGATCGCGGTGGCGCCCTGGAGCACGGCGACGTATCCGGCGACGGTGCTCTGCGAGGAGAGCACGTCCATCGACTGGGCGCGGGTTATCCTGGGCACGCGTTCCAGAGAGAGCGCTCGGACACCGCGCTCCTGCAGCGCGTTTTCGATCGCGCTGTCGGCGCCTGGCTGCAGGAGGGCGATGAGAGCGATCCCGCTCGGAAGGGAAGCGGCCTCTTCCGCCGTCGGGCGTCTGACCCGAACGAGCACGTCGGCGCCCTCGAGAAACGAGCTCCCGTCGGCCACCGTGGCCCCTACTTTCTCGTACGCGTCGTCGGGGATCAGCGACCCTGTCCCCGCGCCACGCTGCACTCGCACCTCGATCCCCGCACGCGTGAGCCGACCTACGCTCTCGGGCACGAGTGCCACCCGCCGCTCCCCCGGCGCCGTTTCCTTCCCGACCGCGACTGTCACCATAGGATCTCTCTACCCCTGTTGGACCGTTCGCATTGAGACCGGACGG
>JBBDRR010000099.1:0-29985 GCA_040905395.1 Gemmatimonadota bacterium | reverse complement strand
TGTCACCATAGGATCTCTCTACCCCTGTTGGACCGTTCGCATTGAGACCGGACGGGAGATGGCGAGATCACCACTCCCCCGATCCCGGCCGCCGACTCCGTTCAGCGAGCCGGGCTCTCGCCTCCCGCTTCCGCCGCCTCCTCGAGTCGCGCGCCGACTCGCCCGGGTACCGTACCGTGATCTCCACACCGCCCATGAGCGCGAGCCCCATGATCCTCAGCATCGGGGCTCCGCGCCTCCCATGATAGCGACGATCGTCTGCTGCGGCTCGACGTGGACCGCAGCCGGGGGCCGCACCGCCCGCTGGGGCGCGATTCTCGGAGCCCCTCGAGCAACGCCTCCAGCTCGGAGGCCGTTCTCGCACCGTGGGCGCGGTCGATCCGCCGCTCCAGCTCCGCGTCTCCGATGTGGTCGAGGGCGACGTGCTCGCAGAGCCTGCGGATCGTCGGCTCGCGCCGCTGTCGCAGCGCGATCGGCTGGTGCGAGAGGTCGGTCATGCGACCTCGGACGCGTCGCCACCAGCCGCCTCTGCGGGGTCGGGCAGCACGAGGCGGAAGACGCTTCCGACACCGAGCTCCGACTCCGCCTCGAGCCGCGCGCCGAGAAGGTCTGCCAATCGCTTGGAGATCGCCAGCCCCAGCCCTGTCCCTTCCTCCTTCTCGTCGCCGAGCTGGACGAAATCCTCGAAGATGTTGTCGAGGTCTCCCTCCGCGATTCCGATCCCCCGATCGGCGACCTCCAGCACCAGCTCACCCGTGCGACGTCGGCTGCGGACGTCGATCGGGCCGCGGCGGCCGTACTTCGCTGCGTTGGAGACGAAGTTCATCAGCACCTGTCGCACGCGCTGCGGATCGGTCACGACGGTTCCGATGTCGGCCTCGATCTCCAGCCGGAGCACGGAGCCGTAGCGCTCGGTGAGCGGGGCCATCGAGGCGCTGAGCTCCGTCAGCAGGGTCTGGACGCACACTTCGACCGGCTGCACCGTAACCTTTCCCGCCTCGATCTTGCTCAGGTCGAGGATGTCGCGCACCAGGTCCAGGAGATGGCTCGTGGCCGTGTGGGAGTGCTGGAGCGCCCGCCGCTGCTCTTCCGCCAGTGGACCCAGGCTGCCGGCCATCAACAGCTCCTGGTAGAGCAGGATCGCGCTGATCGGGGTTCGCAGTTCGTGGTTCATCGCGGAGTAGAGGCGGCTGCGCGCCTGCATCGCCGCCTCCAGCTCGAGCGTACGTTCCCGCAGCGCCGCGTTGACCCTTTCCATCTCCGCGGCCTGTGCGCGTAGCCGCCGCTCCGCAACCAGCCGGTCGCTGATGTCCTCGATGACTCCGATCCCGCCAATCACGACACCACCGTCGTCGCGCAACGGCGCGTACTGCACGGACACGTGGAGCTGCTTTCCGGTACGGACCCGGAACGGCCCCTCGTAGAACGCCGGCTCGCCCTCCAGCGCGGCCCGCAGACCCGGCAGGAGCCTGCTGTTCCTCAGGCTGCGCAGGTCGGCCCCGATTATCCCTTCGTACGGAGTCCCGAAGATCCTGCACAGGTACTCGTTGCACTGCGTGATGCACAGCTCGCGATCGCAGAGGAATACGCCGACGGGCGACTGGTCGAACAGCGCGCGGTAGCGCGCCTCGCTCCCCCGAAGGGCCGCTTCCTGCCGCTTCTTCTCGGTGATGTCCCGGTAGATGGCGAAGGCGCCGGCCGGTCCGTTGACGTCGATCGGCGTCGCGATCACGGATACGTCGATCAGCGCTCCGCTCCGGTGTCGTCGTACCGTCTCGACGGCAACCCGCTCGCCCCTTCGGACGCCGCCGTCGAGCTCCACCGCTTCCGACCGCAGCTCCTGGGGGACGATCAGATCGTTCAGCCGCCGACCCATGGCCTCCTCGCTGGAATAGCCGAACAGCCGCGAAAACTCCGCGTTGATGCGGACGACGCGATCTCCGGCTTCCAGGATCACCACCCCGCCGGGCGCGCCCTCGAACAGACCCTCCAGGAAGGCCTGCTGGATGCGGAACCGGCGCCTGATCTCACCGAGCTGCCCCGGCCCTTCCGCTGCCGATGCACCCTCTGCCGGCCTGGGAGGTCCGATCCGGGATTCCGCGACGGCGATCCGTAGCTCGGCTTCGGCGTCGTCGAACGTGGCGCGGATCAGGTCGTCGACCCCTGCATCCACCAGGCGGCTGAGCGCCGCGACATCGTCACCGGAGGTGAGGGCCAGCACGTATGCCGCAACCCCGCGGGCTTCGCGCCGCACTGCCTCGCACATCAGCGAGCCGGTCCCGTCCGGACTTTCCTGGACGACGATCAATCGGGCCGGCTCGTCGCGGAAGAGCTGGATCGCACCCGCCGCGGTCGCGACAGACGCCACCTTCCATCCTCTTCGAGCGAGTATCCGCTCGAGTAGTTCACGCAAAGGGGCATCGTGGACGACGAGCAGGGCTCGCATTATGCTGGCTCGGAGGGAGAAGGAGGCGCGCCGGGAGGGGGGACCGGTCGGATCCGGCGGCGTGGGGAAAGGTAGAAAATCGGAAGGGGTGCTGCAAGAGAACATGGAATCTCGCACATTCGGACTTCTCGTAATCGGAGGCGGCGCGCTGCTCCTCGCGTCCGTCGGACTGAGCCTGCTTCTCTCGTTGCTGCGCCGCTTCTTTTGACCCCCACCGAACGCGACGTCTGGCGGATCTGGGCGGATACGGGCGGAACCTTCACCGACGCCCTCGGCCTCGATCCGGACGGGCGCCTGCACCGTGTCAAGGTGCTGAGCACGAGCGCCCTCAGGGCGACCGCTCTCGCTCGAGTTGGCGAGACGACTCTGCGGATCGGCGTCCAGTGGGGCTGCGCGCCCGAGCTCGTCCGCGGCTTCGCCTTCCGATGGCTGAGCGATTCCGCGGTGAGCAGCACGTCGCCGACGGTCATCGATTTCCGGCCCGACGCGGGGCTCCTGAAGCTTTCCGGTGACCCTGGTGCGATTCCGGAGGGTGGGGCGTTCGAAATCGTCTCCAGCGAGGAGGCACCGGTGCTCGCTGCCCGGATCCTCACCGGAAACGACGGCCGGTTGCCGCTGCCGCCGATCGCCATGAGGCTGGCGACCACGCGCGGCACGAACGCCCTCCTCGAGCGGCGCGGCGCCCGGATCGCGTTCTTCGTCACCCGCGGCTTCGCCGATCTCCTCGTCATCGGCAATCAGCAGCGGCCGGATCTCTTCGCGCTGACGTACGATCGGGATCCGTCCCTGTACGACGAGGTCGTCGAGGTCGACGAGCGGCTGGCCGGCGACGGTTCGCTGCTCCGCCCGCTCGACGAGGGCCAGGTCCGGGCCGCGGCCGCGCTGGCGGTGGAACGAGGGATCCGTACGGCCGCCGTCGCGCTCCTGCACGCCTACCGCGACGACCGCCACGAACGCCGGGTCGCCGAGCTTCTGGTCGAAGCCGGGTTCGAGCACGTGTCGTGCTCCGCCGCGGTCGCTCCCGCCATCAACTTCCTCCAGCGCGCCACCACGGCCGTCACCGACGCGTACCTCGCGCCCGTGTTGAACCGCTACCTCGCGGGCGTCGAGGAGGCGTTGCACAACACCGCCGGCGCCCGCCTCCCGCCGCTGCACGTCATGACGAGCGCTGGGGGCCTCGTCCGGCCGGCGGACTACCGGCCGAAAGACTCGCTCCTGAGCGGCCCCGCCGGCGGCATCGTCGGTGCGGCGGCGGCCGGTCGCGATGTCGGCCTGGAACGCGTGATCGCCTTCGACATGGGAGGCACCAGCACGGACGTCTCACGCTTCGACGGCGCGTTCGAGTACGTGTGGCATCACAGCGTGGGTGGCGTCGGGCTCCTCGCCCCGGCCCTCGCCATCGAGACGGTCGCGGCGGGTGGGGGCTCGATCTGCTCCGTCCGAGCGGGCGGCCTCGCCGTCGGACCCGAGAGCGCGGGCGCCTCCCCGGGACCCGCATGCTATGACGCGGGCGGCCCGTTGACGCTCACCGACTGCAACCTCCTGCTCGGCCGCCTCGATGCCGCCCGCTTCGGAATCCCGCTGTCGACGAACGCCGCGAGCCGCGCCGCCGACGCGCTCCTCGAGGAGATCCACTCCGCGACCGGCTCGATGCCGGACCGCGATGCTCTACTCCAGGGGCTCGTCGACATCGCCGACGAACGGATGGCCGACGCGATTCGCAGCGTTTCCGTACGCCGCGGATACGACCCCGCAGAATACGCGCTCGTCGCCTTCGGCGGCGCCGGCGCGCAGCACGGATGCGGGGTGGCCAGCCGGCTCGGGATCGGCACGATACTCGTGCCCGTCGACGCGAGCCTGCTCAGCGCCCGCGGGCTCGGCCAGGCGAGGGTGGAGCGCGTGGCGGAACGCCAGATTCTGCGGACGCTCGGCGAGGACGAGAGCTGGATCGGTGCGGAGGCGCTGCGGCTCGAAGAGGAAGCCATCGCCGCCCTCGAGCTCGAAGGTGCGGCCCGTAACTCGATCGACGTCCGGCGCCGTATCGTCGACCTGCGCTTCGCGGGTCAGGACGCCACCCTCGCCATCGATCTCCAGCCCGCGGAATCGGTCGCCGCCACATTCCTCGCCCGGTATTCTTCCGTATACGGTCATCTCCCGGAGAGCCGGACGATCGAGGTCGAATCGATGCGCGTCATCGCCGCCGCCGCGGCTGGCTCGCAGCCGCCCGCTGCGACGCTCCCGGCCAGCGGCCCCGTACGGCCCGTCGGGCGAACCCGCGCCCGAACCGGCGGCGAATGGCGCGACTTACCGGTCTTCGATCGTCAAGAGCTGCCCGGGGACGCCGTGATCGAGGGACCATGTCTGATCCTGGACCCGCACAGCGCCATTCTCGTGGAGAGCGGCTGGACCGCGTCCATCGCCACCGGCGGGGCTCTGCGGCTCGATCGTCGAGCGTCCGTAGCCTCCAGCCCGGCACGCGCCACTTTCGCAAACGCCCCCGCCGCGGTGACGGAGCAGCTCTTCGCCAGCCGCTTCGAGGCCCTGGTCGGTGAGATGGGCGAACAGCTCCGCCGTACCGCGCTCTCCACCAACGTCAAGGAACGTCTCGACTTCTCGTGCGCCCTGCTGAGCCCCGCCGGCGAGCTGGTCGCCAACGCTCCGCACATCCCCGTTCACCTCGGCGCGCTCGGCCTCTGCGTCCGCAGCCTCGCCCTCGAGCTGCCGATGCGCCCCGGCGATGTCGTGGTCAGCAACCATCCGGCCTTCGGCGGCTCGCACCTCCCGGACGTTACGGTGGTGACCCCCGTTCATTCGGCCCACGGCGAGCCGCTCGGCTATGTAGCGAACCGCGCGCATCACGCGGAGATAGGGGGCTCCGCGCCCGGCTCGATGCCGCCCCGCGGCCATACCCTGGCCGAAGAGGGCATGGTGATCCCGCCGACCCGTCTCTTCGAGGCCGGCGAGCCGCGCTGGCGGTCTCTCGAGGAGCTACTCTCGTCGGGACCCTTCCCTTCCAGAGCCGTCGCGGACAACCTCGCGGACCTGCGGGCGCAGGTCGCGGCGAACCGGCGCGGAGCGGAGCTGCTCCGGGCGCTCGGCGTCTCCCACGGCGCGGGACTGCTCGCGCGCCAGATGGAGGCGTTGGCGGCACGGTCCGAGAGAGGCGCCAGGGCGGCGCTCACCCGGCTCGGCAGCGGGGTGTACGCCGCTACCGAGAGGCTCGACGACGGAAGCGAGATCGCGGTTCGCATCACCATCGAAGGGAGCTCGGCGACATTCGACTTCGCGGGAACGTCGGCCGTTCACCCCGGGAATCTCAACGCGACTCCGGCCATCGTTCACAGCGCCGTCCTCTACGTGCTCCGGCTCCTGATCGACGAGCCGCTTCCGCTGAACGAGGGACTTCTGCGACCCGTCTCCATCGTGCTGCCGCGCTCATCGCTCCTCGACCCCGATTTCGGGGATGATCCCGCCACGGCCCCGGCGGTAGTTGGGGGTAACACCGAAGTGAGTCAGCGCGTGGTGGACACCCTCCTGCGCGCGCTCCGGATCGCAGCGTGCAGCCAGGGAACGATGAACAACGTTCTCTGGGGGAACGACCGGTTCGGCTACTACGAGACGATCTGTGGTGGCCAGGGCGCCGTCGCGGGCGGGCCGGGAGCCGACGCGGTTCACACGCACATGACGAATACGAGGATCACGGATGCCGAGGTGCTCGAGCACCGCTATCCGGTGCGATTGGAGCGGTTCTCCGTACGCCGCCGCTCGGGCGGGTCGGGCGAGTCGTCCGGCGGGGACGGCGCGGTCCGCGAGATTACCTTTCTCGAGGCCATGACGCTCTCACTGCTCACCCAGCATCGCCGGGTGCGGCCGTACGGGATGGATGGAGGCGGCGACGGCGAGCCCGGCCGCCAGCGGCTGATCCGCGCCGACGGTCAGGAGGAGGAGCTCGACCCGATCGACGGCCGTTGGGTGAACCGGGGCGATCGGCTGGTGATCGAGACACCGGGCGGCGGCGGGTGGGGGGTGCCGTGATCCGAGCCGGCGCAAAGGAGCTGCGAAAGACCGGGAAGATCGTCTATCGGATGCTCGTCCTCATCATCATGCTGGTGGAGCCGTTCCTGGCGACGGCCACGGTTACGATCCGCGGGACGGGGAGCTGCTGGAGTCGGAAGGCGGAGAGAGCGAGGTGAAGCGGTCAGGACCGTGACGCGGCCACGCTACGCCTCGATCACTCGCCGAGTACCCTGTGTCTCGATACCGCCGTCGGGGTGGGGCCTTCCGACCAGCGGAACGCATCGAGGAGATGATTCATCGCTCCCCCGGGTCCGGCCCCCCCGACGTGCAGATCGGCGAGGGGTTCGTCCTGCTCGACGCGTCGGCCACCCTTCACCAGAAGCACGATGCCCGCGGCGGGGTCGATCGGATCCCCCTTCCGCCGCCGCCCCGCCCCCAGGTCGAGCGCTGCCTCTGCGACCGCGCGGGCATCGACGCTCTCCACCCAACCCGCCCTCGGGCTCCGCAGCGGGACCACCCGCCCGGCGCGGGGCAGCCGCCCGGTGTCGCGAACCACGCCCGCGTCGCCACCCTGCTCCCGCACGAGCTGCTCGAACTTCTCGGCGGCCACCCCCGAGCGCAGCAGGGTCTCGAGCGCGCGGCGTGCGTCGGCCGGGTCACTGCCCGCCCCCCCCACGACCATCAGCTGCGAGCCGAGAACCAGCGTCAGCTCTCGCAGATCCTCCGGGCCGCCGCCCCGCAGTATCTCGATCGCCTCCGCGACTTCCAGCGCGTTGCCGACCGCCCGGCCGAGCGGCTCGTGCATCGGGCTGAGCACCGCCCGCACCCGCCGCCCCGCACCCGTGCCGATGTGTATCATCGCCGTCGCGAGCGCCTCCGCCTCCGCCTCACTGCCCATGAACGCGCCCGTGCCATACTTGACGTCCAGGACGATTCCGCGCGCCCCAGCGGCGAGCTTCTTCGACATCACGCTGCTCGCGATCAGCGGCACCGAATCGACCGTCGCCGTCACGCCACGGAGCGCGTAGAGCGCACCGTCGGCCGGGACCAGATCGCGGCTCTGCCCGACCAGAGCGCAGCCGATCCTGCCGACCTGCCCCCGCAGCCGGTCGAGCGTCAGATCGGTCTCGAAACCCGGGATCGACTCCAGCTTGTCGATCGTGCCGCCCGTGTGTCCCAGCCCCCGACCCGACATCTTCACGAAGGTCATCCCGGCCGCGGCGAGCAGCGGGACGAGCGCGATCGAAGTCTTGTCGCCGACCCCGCCGGTACTGTGCTTGTCCACCACTGGCCAATCGGCAGGCCACTCCAGCGTCTCACCGCTCGCGACCATCGCGCGGGTAAACCCGAGCGTCTCCGCCTCGGTCATTCCCCGCCATCGCACCGCCATCAGCCACGCGGCCACCTGATATTCCGGGATCTCGCCCGCCAGATAGCCGCTGCAGATCCACTCCAGCTCTTCGGGCGTAAGCGCCCCGCCCCACTTCTTTCGTTCGATGAGCTGCACCATCGACGATCGACTCACCCGTCCCCATCCCCGTCCCCGTCCCGCGCTTCGCCTCGCCCCAGCGAACGGGGGCCGAACGCCTCCGGCAGCAGGTCGCTCAACGCCAGTAGCCTCGGTGTGCCGGGCCCCCCCTCGAGCACGACGGTCATCTCAGGCCCGAACTCGTGCAGGATCTGCCGGCAGCTTCCGCACGGCGGGCAGGGAGAGCCGTCCTCCGGCCCGGCGACCGCGATCGCGCGGAACTCGCGCGCGCCCCGACCGACCGCACCGGCCAGCGCACTGCGCTCGGCGCACGTGCTGAGCCCGTACGACGCGTTCTCCACGTTCGCGCCCGTGTGCACGCCGCCCGCCTCGTCCAGCAGCGCCGCCCCGACGGCGAAGCCGCTGTAGGGCGCGTACGCATTCGTCCGCGCAGCCCGCGCCTGCTCCAGCAGCGCCACGGCCTCCTCTCGTTCGACCACGGCCCGACCTCTCTCGTTCAGGTGTGCGGCAGCCGGTCAGACGTGAAAACGGCCGACCCGGAAGATCCGGGTGGCCGTTCCCATCTGCGACGACCGCGCCACTCAGTAGTGGCCACTGCGCCGGTCGTACCGATCCGTGACCTCCCGGAGCACGCGCTCCACCGCGTCCGACGGCTGCGGGAAGAAAAAAACGTCCGAAAGACCGTTCAGAGCTGAACGCACGCTGGTGAACTGGTCCGCGAAACGCAGAAAGAGATCACCGACGTCGTACTTCAACGCGAGCTGCATCATGCCCGCGCTGCGAAAGCCCGCTGCGCCCATCTCGTCGTAGTAGCTGAGCGGCGGCGCACCCCGTCGCTGGACGCGATGGGTGATGAAATCCGGGAAGACGCCGCCGAGCCATAGCGCCACGTTCCCGAGATGCGCCCTCAGAACGAACTCGCGCTCCCCCCGTGCCCGGTCGATCTCCTGGAGGATATCCGCCAGATAGATCGTGTCCGGCACCCCCTCGCGCTCCGACGACCGGCCGATCCGGCCGAACTCGAGGAGCACCGACGCAGTGTAGTCGGCAAGTTGACGGTCGTGGATCTCGCGCTCGAGAAGCGCATGCCGCACGAGGAGATAGAAGATCAGCGGGGCGGGCGCCACCTCCACACCGCCCCGCTGCAGAAGCGCCCGGACGAGCTGTGCGTCGTCCAGCAGCGCGTCCAGCCCCTCCGCCCTCAACCGCTCCTCGCCCGCCGGTCCGGCCAGCGACAACAGAATCTCCGCCTCCGTTCTGCCGAATGACGCCCGCACGTTCGGTCGGATCATGTGGCCTCCGCTAGGATTGTGTGGAATTCGCAACCACGACCGTTCGAACCGCCGACCATTCCGTTCCCATCCTGTCTGATGCCGCCACCTGCGACGATCTCTGCCTGATTCTACCTCGGCACCCGCTCGATGGTCCATGTGGCCCGCTGGCGCGACCGTGCTGATGATCGAATCGATGGTGGACGCCCTGACTCAGTCGCGGGCGCGGTCCAGCTCGGTATCCTGCCAGGAGAGCGGATCCTCGACGGGTTCGAGGTGCGTGAACACCGTGCTGTCGGGCACCGCCGAGCGGATCCGCTCCTCGAGATCTTCCAGCAGATCGTGCCCGCGCTGGACCGTCCAGTCACCCGGCACGAGGAGGTGGAAGGAGATGAAGCGCCACCGGCCGGCCTGGCGCGTCCGCATGGCGTGGTACTCGACGCCCTCCGGCCGGTTCGTCTCCAGGATCGTGGAGATCTCGCGCCGAGTCTCCTCTGGAAGCGCGGTGTCGATCAGCCCGAGCGTGGAGCGATGGATGAGACCGACTCCGGTCGCGACGATGTTCCCAGCGACGAGCAGCGCGATGAGCGGGTCCAGGAAGAGCCAGCCTGTCCAGGCGGAGACCGCGACGCCCACGATGACCCCCAGCGAGGTCCAGACGTCGGTCATCAGGTGGTGAGCACCCGACTCCAGCGCTATCGACCGGTGGCGCCGACCCGACCGGAAGAGGAACCGCGCCGCCACCAGATTGACCGCGGTGGCCGCCGCCGTGATCCCCAGCCCCATTCCGACCTCCGCCAGCTCCATCGGCCCGAAGAACCGCCTGATCGCGGCGTACCCGATGCTGAACGCCGCGAAGAGAATCAGCGCACCCTCGAACCCGCTCGCGAAATACTCGACCTTCGTGTGGCCGTACGCGTGCTCCTCGTCGGCTGGTCGGGCCGCGATCGCCAGCACGACGAGCGCGATCAGGGAGGTGATCAGATTGACCAGCGACTCCAGCGCGTCCGACAGAATCGCGACCGAGTCGGTGAGCACGAACGCGCCACCCTTCAGCGCGATGGTGATCAACGCGGCCGCGACGGCCACGAGCGCCGGCCCAACCAACGAGCGGTCCACCGCGGTCCCGGAATTCATCCTTGACGCATCTCTCGAATCGGGCACCGGTTCGGCGCTGCCGCACCGCGACAATGTGCGTTGGCCTCCGCCTCTTCGCCACCCGCCCCTCGGAGCCGCCACTCGGACCCGGGGACCGCGATGACCTTGACGCGCTCGACCTTTCCTCCTACCGTTGGCTCTGACAACGGCACCGCCACCGATCGGCACCCGAGACGACGACGAGGGGGTTGGGAATGGCCACAGGCATGCAGTCTACACCCCCGTCCACACACAGTCTCCGGGAAGATCCTCGCCTCGACCGCGACGCCGCCGATCTCAACGCCGCGATCTCCGAGCTGATCCGGATCTATCAGTTCCGCGAGCGGGACCAGATCTGCTGCCACGATCTCTCGGTCACCCAATGCCACGCGCTCTCGGTGATCGCCGACTCCGGTTCCCTTTCGATGAACGAGCTCGCCGCTCGCCTCTTCCTCGACAAGAGCACGACGAGCCGGGTTGTCGACGCGCTGGAGCGGAAATCCTTCGCCCGGCGTGACGCCAATCCCGCGGACCGGCGCGCGCTCCGCCTCAGCACGACTCCCGACGGCGCGGCCCTCCTCGACCGCATCCGGGGCGATATCATCCAGGAGGAGAAGCGGCTGCTCTCGGAGTTCGAGCCCGCCGTCCGTCGCGAGATGACGCGACTCATCAACCGTCTCGCCCGCGCCGCCGCTGCCCGGATCGACACTACCGGGGGGACATGCTGCTCGATCGGGTGATCGCACGGCACACGTCTCGAGACGTGGGGGCGGTGGCTTTCGCCGAAACGCAATGGTGAGCCGGAACCAAAAACGACAGGGAGAGAGACGATGCGTTCCGTCTTCCTCCCTGTCGCGCTCTTCCATCCCTCGCGAACCCTTCGCAGCTTGGAGCCAGGTCGTTTTTCAGATCAACGGCCGCCCCTCGTTCGTCAGGCGAGCGAGAATCTCCGCCCGCGCGTTCTCCGCCTCCGCGACCGCGCGCGATTCGTCGGTGAACGGCACCCCCGCATGACAATCCTCACAATAGAGGAAGGGGCTGTCGGCCAGCCATCTCTTCTTCCACACGCCCACGCACTCCGGAACCTGGTGCTCGGGCCGCTCCACCATCCCCGTACACCCACGCGCCGCGAAGCTCACCTCCAGACGCGGCTCGAAGTGACAGCTGAAACACGTGAGCGTGTGCGGTAGATCGACCTTTCGCTCGACCCCGAACGAGAGCGGCGACCCGCACCGCGGACAGATGCCCGCGAAGCTGTGGATTGCGTAGCGACCCGTCCAGTCACGGTACGCCAGATACGCCCCCGCGACGAGCGCCGCCGCCGCCCACGGATAGTGCGGAGGAATCCAGAGGACGATCGGCACCGAGCCCCAGCACGCGATGAGCCACAGCACCGTGCGGAGCATCCGACGCGATGCCGGCCTATACACCAGCTCCACACGCGCCGGAGCACGATTGTGCGCACGCAGGGTCAGGTGCGCTGCGGGAGTGAGCGGAACGTCCGATTCTACCATTGTCGTTTCACTGCTCGGGCCTATTCCAAATCTACCCACCACCCGGCGGCAGGACCAGCCTTTCCATCGTTATCTGTTGATCACGGACCGGGCGCGCAGCATCGTCTCTTCCCCCGCAGTCGTCACCCCGAGCGCAGCGCTCGGGGTGACGATCGGTAGTCCGGGGAAAGTACGGGGCAAAAAAGGGGCGGGCACATGCCCGCCACTCGTCCTGCCGACCGAACGTGAGATTCAGACGATGCCAGCCATCTCGCCCTGCTCGGAATCCTGTTCGCTCTGCTGTTCGGCTTCCACGTCCGTCTCCGAGTCGGGTTCGGCGGTGGAGATGGCGGTGTTGCCTTTGCCGTGGGGGATGACGGGCTGACAGAAGCGGCGACCGATCGCACGCAGCTCATCCAGCTCGGCCTGCTCGAGATCGGAAAAGCGCTCGGACATGAACTGCATTGTGTCCTCGAGCCACTGGTCCTGCTGTTCCTGCGAAGCCTTCAAGACACCACACCGGTGGATGTGGCTCATCAACTCGTCACGTGCGTGGTCCATATCCGTTCGCTGATGCTTACCCAAGACGCCTCCTGTTGCGGGGGGTGAGGAAGAATGAGGCCAGGATGGAAGAGGAGGGGGAGACGCGCTCCGCCGTCGTTCCTCGCCACCGAGGCGACGTTTGTCAGAACTCTTAGTACCGACTACTGGCTGGGAAGTTCCGTGCCGTCGGCGACCTCCCCGGTGGCCGCGGAAACGTCGGGAATGAGCGAAACTCGGACGTAATTGGAGGTATCGAGGTAGAGCCGTGCGGCGTCCTGGACCAGCTCGGGGGTCAGATTCGAGGAACGGCTCGAGCTGGACGGAATGTCCGACATCTCCCATTCGTGCTGCACGTACGTCATCAGCTGGCCCAGCCAGAAGTAGTTCTCCCGGAGGTCGGTCTCACGGGAGCGAAACTGCATCTCACGGACATCGGCGACGTCGTCGGCGCGAGCCCCGGCGGCCTTGAGCGTCTCGATTTCGGCGAAGACGGCCGCTATCAGCTCGTCCAGCCGCTCGGGGTCGGCGGCGAAGCCGATCGAGAACTGGTATCGGGGGTGCGGCTCACGCGCCGCCGATCCTCGGACGCTGACTCCGTAGGTGCCGCCGAGGTCCTCCCGGAGCGACTCGCGCAGGCGGATCCGGAGGACGTCGGCGAGGGATTGCAGCGCGATGATGTTCTCCCGCTCGAATTCGATCGGACCCGTGAAGATGATCTCGGTTCGTGCGCGCGGCTCTATCCCTCGGCTGACCGTCTTCTCGACGATGCCCGTCGGGGGCCGAATCCCGACGTCTCGGCCCGCCTCGATCCTGCCGAGATCGGGCAGGGAGGCGAGATAGCGTTCGACGAGCGGCCGCACCTCGTCGGGGTCGAAGCTGCCCACCAGGAAGAAGGTGAAGTCGCTCGCGTCGGCGAAGCGCTCCCGGTAGATCTCGAACGAGCGATGCATGTCGAGCTGATCGAACATCTCGGACGAAGGCGGCCGTGCGCGCGGATGGTTCTGCGCAAGCGTGACGCGGAGCGTGTCCTGGAAGGCGACGTCCGGGCTCGCGGAGCGGTTTCGGAATGCGGCACGGGCCTGGGTTCGATACGCCTCGAACGCTGCCGTGTCCGGACGCGGCGCGACGAACTTCAGGTGGACGATCTGGAAGAGCGTCTCGAGGTCCCTCGGAGACGCCGCACCCGAGATTCCCTCGTACATCTCGCCGATGTCCGCTCCCGCGCCGGCGACGCTACCCGCCAGCCTCTTGCGGAGGTCGTTGCCGCTGAGCTCTCCCAACCCGCCCGACTGGACGACGGCAGCCGCCGTGAGCGCCGCGATGTAGTCCTCGTCGGGAACGAGCGAGGTTCCGCCGGGGCTCCTGCCGGCGAAGAGCACCTGGTCCTCGCGGAAATCCGTCGGTTTCGACACGAGCGTCGCGCCGTTCTCCAGCTCCCAGACGAGGACGCCGACCTCGGGAACCTCGCGCTCGCTCACGATGCGGCCGGGGATCGGCTCGTTGGCGACCAGCGGCGCCGCCGAGATCGAATCCCGGTACGCGGATGGACGCTCCCTGGGACTGCGTTCGATGATCGCCGCGAGGGCGGTGTCGCTCGGCGGCCGAACGCCGTCGCGCTCCGGGGTGCTCACCAGAACGACCCGGTTCGGAACGGCGGTCCAGCGGTCCACCGCCGCGTTCGTTTCACCGAGGCCGATCGTCGGGATCAGCTCCTGGTAGAGCCGGTACTCCGTTTCGGGACCCAGGACGCTACCGCCGTAGAGGAAGTGCGACACGTAGTCCGCGGCGAAGGAGCCGGAGGTCGTCTTGTCGCGTTCCGCGTATCTCTGCTCCATCGATCGAAGCATCTCGCGCTTCTCACGCTCCAGCTCGGTGGCCGTGAAGCCGTGCCTCGCAGCCCGCTGAACTTCGAGCAGCATCGCTTCCAGGCCCTCTTCCACACCATCCTCGGGTGTCCGGACCGTGAGAGCGAAGGTCGACAGCGTCCGTACGAAGCGGCCCTGGAAGGAGGAGACGTCCAGGAATGGGGAATCGGTGCGCTGTATGATCTCGCTGATGCGGTTCACCAGCATCGAGCTGGCGAGCGATTCGACGATCCACCGCCGATACGCCCGAGCGTCGGTCCACGGCGTCGGCTCCTTCTTCAGGTAGACGCTGATCGAGCTCGAGGTCAGCTCCGGATCGGTGGCCACGGAGATGAGGGTCTCCCGATGCGACGGCACCTCGTGCACCGATCGCCGGCGAGGGTCATCGTGCTCCGGTATGCGGGAGAAGTGCTCGCGGATGAGCGCCTCCATCTCATCGGGATCGAAGTCGCCCACCGCGACCACGGCCATGAGATCGGGGCGGTACCAGTCCTGATAGAACTGCCGCAGCGACGCATGGTCGAAGGTCGCCAGCGATTCCGGCGTCCCGATCGGGAGACGGTCGGCGTACCGGCTCCTGAGCGCGAGCACCGGAAACTGCTGGTTCTGCAAGCGGGAGCCCGCCCCCTGCCCCGACCGCCACTCCTCCATCACCACCGCGCGCTCCTGCTCGACCTGGAGGGAATCGAAGGTGATCCCCCACGCCCACTCCTCGAGGATGCGAATTCCTGTCTCGAGCACTCCCACGCTGTCGGTCGGGAGCGTGAGCATGTAGACCGTCTCGTCGAAGCTCGTGTACGCGTTGACGTCGGGTCCGAACCTCATTCCGATCGACTCCAGGTATTCGACGATCTCCTGCCGCTCGAAGCTGCGCGTGCCATTGAACGCCATGTGCTCGACGACGTGCGCGAGACCGCGCTGCCCCTCGTCCTCCAGAATGCTGCCGGCGTTGACCACCAGCCGGAGCTCCGCTCTGTTCCGCGGCTCCTCGTTCGCCCGGATGAAGTACGAGAGCCCGTTCTCCAACGTGCCGTGGCGTACAGCCGGATCCCCGATCGCCGGGAAGGGCTCCGGACCGCCGCCCGGAAGCATGCCGAGCACTCCCGAGCACCCCGCGATCGCGGGGAGCAGTGCGCCTATGAGGATCGTTCTGTACATCGGGATTTTCGGGAAGGGCGGCCGTCGAATTCGCGGGTCGATCACGCTACCGTACCCCTGGCACTGCTTTTTGTTTGTCGAAAAAAAAGGGCACCGCCGGAGCCGATGCTCCGACGGTGCCCTGTTCCGCCGCGGCCCAACGCGATGCGAAGCAGCGCGCCGACGCGGAAGATATCGCAGAAATCCGGCGTCAGACGCCGTTCCGGCGATCGCTTGCCCGTGTCAGACCGCGGTCAGAATTCGCATGAGACAAGGGATCACCTCCTTCGTTGGGGTTGAACATCGGGCGGATCGATTTCGCCGTCGGTACGAAGATGGACAAAAGAGTCCCGGTCGTCAACCTTTTGGCCTCCTTTTGGCCTCCTCAGATCGCCGCCCCCCGCTCCAGCAGATCGGTGAGGACGTCGGCGGGGACGGGCTCCGAGAAGTAATGGCCCTGGCCCATCCGGCAGCCGAGGCCTCGCAGCGTTTCCATCTGCCCCGCGGTCTCGACCCCCTCGGCCACGACGGACACCTCGATGCCAGCGGCGAGCAGCAGGATCGTCTGCACGAGCTGCCTCGTCAGCTCGTCGTCCTCCATGCGGCCGATGAAGGCGCGGTCGATCTTCAGCGCGTCGAGCGGGAATCGATGCAGGTAGCTGAGGCTGGAATAGCCGGTGCCGAAGTCGTCCACGAAGACCTTCACGCCCAGGCGCTTCAGGTCACCCAGCAATGCGACCGCATCCTCGGCATTGTCCATGACCGCGCTCTCGGTGATCTCCAGCTTCAGCCCCGACGCCTCCAGGCCGCTGTCCGCCAACGCCGCCTCGATATCCTGCAACAGGCCGACGTGTGAGAGCTGCTTCGCCGATAGGTTGATCCCCATGCCGAGCTTGGAGAAGCGCGGGAAGCGGGTACGCCACTCCTCCGCCTGCCGGCACGCCTCCCGAAGCACCCAGTTGCCCATCGGCCCGATCGCCCCCGTCTCCTCCGCCACTTTCACGAAGCTGTCCGGCATCAGCAGACCCCGCTCGGGGTGCTGCCAGCGGACGAGCGCCTCCACCGCCACGATACGACGATCGATCATACAGACGATCGGCTGGTAGTGGATGGTGAACTCGTTTCGGTCGACGGCCTTCCTCAGGTCGGTCTCCATCTGCAGTCGGGCGACAGCTTCGGCATGCATGTGCCGATCGAAGATCTCCACCCGTGCCTGGCCTGCCGCCTTCGCTCGGTACATCGCCATGTCTGCATCGCGCAGCAGGTGCTCCGGCGTATCCTGTCCGACGGTGCTCAGGGCGATCCCGATGCTCGCCGAGGTGAAGACTTCGAAGCCGCTGAGCATCACGGAAGAGGAGAGCTCCTGCTGGATCCGCTCCGCCACCCGCGTCGCGTCGGCCACTTCCTGGACGTCCTCGAGCAGAATCGCGAACTCGTCGCCTCCGAACCGCGCCACGGTATCCATCGGCCGGAGGCACGCCTGCAGCCGCCCCGCAACCGTGACCAGGAGCTCGTCGCCGGCGTGATGACCGAGCGAGTCGTTCACCACCTTGAACCGATCGAGGTCCAGGAAGAGGACGGCGAAGAGCGAGTTTGGCCGCCGCTTCGCCCGCAGCACCGTATGCGCCAGGCGTTCCATGAAGAGGACCCGGTTCGGCAGCCCCGTCAGACCATCGTGCAGTGCCTCGTGGCGGAGGCGCTCCTCCATACCACGGCGGCTCGTGATGTCGGCTGCGAACAGGTGGACGCTGTTCGTCCTCAGGTATGGATGGTAGACCCAGGCGAAGATGCGGTCGCCGACCTCGACCTCCACGTTGCCGTGTCCCTGCTGGCTACCGAGGCAGCCCGCGACCAGCTCCTCGTGATCCTCGGGGAGCAACTCCCGGACGCTGCCTAACGACAGGCGGCGCACGAGCTCTGCTGCGGCGGTGTTGTGCCGGATCGGCCTGCCCTCCTCGTCACATTCCAGGACCGGATTGGGATTCTCGCGAGAGAGTGCCGCCAGGCGCAGGTTCTCCTCCTCCGCCTCACGCCGCTCCGTGATGTCCTGCAGCAGAGCGAGCGTGCCCACGACCGGGCCCTGGGATTCCCGGAACGGCACAGCGGTCACCTCCAGCCAGAAGGTGCTCCCGTCTGCCCTGCCGAACCGGAAGCTGTACTTGCTCGAGTCCTTCTGGAGGGGCTGTCCGAACTCCGCGAGCCGCGGCTCCTGTCCTTCGGCCGGCAGCAGAACCGCACCGGCATCCCGGCCGAGCAGAACGGCCTCGGTGAGGCCGATCATTTGGCAGGCGCGGGAGTTCACGTAGGTGATCACGTCGTCCAGATCGGTGATCACGATCCCCTCGCCCAGGCTTTCCGCGACCGCCCGGAAGCGCTCTTCGCTCTCGCGCAGAGCCTCCTGCACCCGACGGGTGTCCGTGATTTCGCGCGCCACCGCCTGAACTCCGACCACCGCCTTCTCGTCCCGAATCAGCTGCACGTTCTGGCCGAGCCAGACCTCCCGGCCATCCCGCGTGACGATCGGGAATTCGAAGTAGCTATTGTCCGGACCAGTGGCGATCTGCCGCAGGTACATCTCGACCATGCGGGGGCGGTACTCCGGGTGGACCAGATCGGTGAAGTGCATTCCGATCAGGCTCGATCGCGGATATCCGGTGATCCGGACCGCGGCGGGGTTCGCGTAGGTGAAATGGCCTTCGAGATCCGCTCGGTAGAGGATGTCGCCGGCCGTCTCGACCAGCTTCTGGTAGAGCTTCTCCGTCCGACGAAGTCGCGCCCGCAACCGGTCGGTCTCACCGTCCTCCGCTTCGTCGCGCAGCTCGACGTCCTCGGGGACGGCAGGCTCCTCCGTCTCTCCCGACCTGGGCATGCTCGATGTCATCCGATTCGTGAGGGGCGGGGGCCCGATGGGGTCGTTCGACGAGCTCCGCCGGGCGGCGTGGGGATGGCTGAAAAGGTAGGCACGGGACGCGTCATGTACAAGCCGGTGAGGCGAAAACCGGGAGGGGCCGGATTGCCGCTCGGATGGATCAAATGGCCCGTGCGGCGGTTATCAAGCGTCGTGTGCGGCCCCTGCACGGCGGTCTTCGGGCCGACGTTTGCGGGATGCGCACCGTCACGGGTCCGCTTCCTGCACACGGACCGCGCGATCGCATGACACAAACCTCATCAATGGTCGACAACGATGCGTAACGAAACGTTTGTACTCCTCGCCGCGGTGATCGCGGCTTCCGCGATTCCTTCCGCTGCCGACGCCCAACTCAGGCCGTGGCAGATTTCGCTCGCTGGCGGCCCGAGCTTCGTCACCGGCCATCTGGCCGAGGACGCTGGAACAGGCTACCACGTACAGGGATCCGTCGGCTTCGACGTCCCGCTCCTTCCCTTCGGTGTTCGCGCGGATGCCTTCTGGCAGGAGCTTCCCGACGTCGAGGACGCGTGGTTCCGACAGATCGGAGGGCTCTTGAGCGGCGTATTTCAGGTTCCCCTCATCGTGATTCAGCCGTACGTCCTCGCGGGCGCGGGGGTCATCCGGACGGAGGCACCCGACGAGGCGCACGAGGGTCACACGCACATCGGCGAGCCCGAGACCACTGTCGGGTTCAACGCCGGGGCCGGCGTCGAGTTTCCGTTCGCTGGCCTGAGCGGCTTTCTCGAGGCACGCTACATCAATGCCTTCGGAAGCGGCAACGCCACGAACTACCAGAGCATTCCCGTGACCGTCGGCGTCCGCTTCTGACGCTGCGCCGGTCCGCGCACGGAGAGGCCGCGGAACACCGCGGCCTCTCCGCGTTTATGCGATCTCGAGCGCAGCTCTCCCTGACTCGGGCGTCTTGCGCCCGACCGACACTCCACCTCATTCGATCGGGGTACATTTGACGAAGATCCGCTGTGCTCCTTCGCTGCTTCTGCTCGCCGCCCTGGCCGTCTTCGCGTCGGGCTGTGAGCGGGACGAGCCGGTCGCCGGCGTAGTCGACGCTCCCGTCGAGTTCGGCGCCGGGACCGTCGTGATCGAGACCGACGACGTAAGCTTCACCCTGGGCGTCGAGGTGGCCGAATCGGAGGCGCAGAGATCGCGCGGCCTGATGCAGCGGACGTCGCTCGACCCCGATTCCGGCATGATCTTCCTCTTCGATAGCGAACAGCCGCCGGAGAACACGTTCTGGATGTACAATACCCTCATCCCTCTCGACATCGCCTTCATCGGCAGCGACGGCCGGATCGGCAGCATCCGCGAGATGGAGCCGTGCACGAGCCCCTATCCGCAGTGGTGCCAGTACTACGAAGCGGGCGTTCCCTTCGAGTCGGCTCTCGAGGTCAACGCCGGGTACTTCGAAGAACACGGGATCGGCGTCGGCGATCCGGTATCTCTCACCACCGAATAGCGCCTGGACGTTCGGCCAACTGATGCGGCCCCGGAGCGGTATACCGATCGTGCGGTCGCCGACGTCGAGGACGGCCCGCATCATTGACCCGCCGGGTCAGGGCGTCGTACGTTTTGACACAAAGGTATTGGTGCGATTCGCATTGTCGGCGAGCGGCGCGTGGCTCTGCAGGTGAGCCCCGCCGCATCTACCCATCCGTTTTTCCAACCGGAGGAAATATGACGAAGACCTGGTCAACCGTTCCGATCGCGATCGTGGCCGCCCTGGCGCTCGTCCAACCAGGGGCGGCGCAGGAAGGTTCGGACACGACTGAAGTCATTCCGCTTCAACCCGTCGTGGTCAACGTCCTGCGTACGCCGTTCCAGCTGAACGCCGCCCCCTTCGCCGTCGCGGTCAATGGCCAGGACGAGGTGCAGCGAGCCCGACCGGGCCTGGGGCTGGAGGAGACGCTGGGAGGCATCCCCGGCGTTCAGGTCGACAACCGCTACAACTTCGCGGTGGGAGATCGGATCTCGATCCGCGGCTTCGGAGCGCGCACGGCGTTCGGGGTGCGGGGGGTGACGGTATACGTCGACGGTATTCCAGCGACGCTGCCGGACGGGACGACGAACCTGAACCACGTCGACCTCGGTTTCATGCGCCGCGTGGAAGTCATCCGCGGACCCGCCTCCTCGCTCTACGGCAACTCCGCGGGCGGGGTGATACAGCTGGAGTCCGAAGTGCCGCCGGCTGTCCCGCTCTCCCAGGAGATCGGCGTCACGGCCGGCTCCGACGGCCTCCTGCGGCTCCACAGCACGACCGGGGGAAGGTCGGGGGCGTCGAACTACCTGCTCAACGTCACCCGCCTCACGTACGAGGGGTACCGTGAATTCCAGGATGCCGACAACCTCCAGCTCAACGGCCTCGTCCGCAGCCGGATCGGGGGTGGCGACCTCAGCCTGGTCGGCAGCTTCGTCGACTACGAGGCGAACAACCCCGGCTCCCTCAACGCGACGCAACTCGCCGCGGACCCGACCCAGGCCGCCTTCATCAACAAGCAGGACCAGACGGGCGAGGACGGCAGACAGGCGCAGCTTGGTGCCTCGTACAACGTGCCGGTCGGCGACGGCGAGCTCGACTTCGCCGGCTACGCGTTGACCCGCGAGATCTCCAATCCCATTCCAGGCACGCTCATTGACATCGACCGGGCGGGTGGCGGCCTCAGCGCTCTGTTCAGCTCGCGTCGGAGCCCTTCCTTCTCCGGCCTGCGCTGGGCCCTAGGAGCCGAGGCCGACGCTCAGATGGACGATCGCCAGACCTTCTCGATCGACGACGGGGTCCCGGCGAGCAGCCCGTTCGTGGCTCAGGACGAGCAGATCCTCGGGGGCGCGGTATTCGGCCAGCTCACCGCGGAGCCCGTCGATCGGCTCACGGCGGTCGCCGGCGTCCGCTTCGACGTTACCCGGTTCGAAGCCGACGACCGGATCATCACCTCGACCAATCCGGACGATTCGGGGTCTCGTACGATGAGCGCGTTCAGTCCGTCGGTCGGCCTGAACTACGAGCTGGTTCCGGCGCTCTCCGTGTACGGCAATGTAGCGACCTCGTTCGAAACGCCGACCTCGACGGAGCTCGCGAACCAGCCAGGCAACCTCGGCGGGTACAATCCGGACCTTCAGCCGCAGCGGACGGTTTCATTCGAAGCGGGAGCCAAGGGGCTGGTGGCCGGCGCCGCCAGCTACCAGCTCGCCGTGTACCGCGCGAACATCGACGACGCCCTCATCCAGTTCACGCCCGCGGATCAGCGCGCGTACTATCGCAACGCCGGCTCGGCGATTCATCAGGGCGTCGAGGCGGGCCTCACGATCGCCCTCATCGACGACCTCCGGGCGAACGTCGCGTACACCTACGTCGACGCTGCTTTCGATGAGTACGTGCAGGACGGCGTTTCCTTCGAGGGGAACCAGATCCCCGGGGTGAGCCCTCACCGACTCGACGGGTCGCTCACCTACACGGCACCTTTCGGCGCCTACGCGACCGTGGAGGCTCGATACAACGATGAGATGGCCGTGAATGACGAGAACACGGCATTCGCGGACGCCTACACGCTCGTCGATTTCCGAGGGGGTCTCGACACGATCAACCTCGGCGGCCTGGCGGTCGAGCCGTTCGTCGGAGTCACGAACATATTCGACGAGGCGTACGTCACCTCGCCCAGCCTGAATCATGTCTTCGGCCGCTACTTCGAGCCGGGACCGGGCCGGGCGCTCTACGCCGGTGCACAGCTCCGTGTGAACGTCGACTGAGGCATCAGTCGCAAAGAAAGGAGGCCTGTGCATCGCTCGATGCCGGCCTCCTTTCTGCTGCCGCGCGGTTCTTCGTCGGGTTCCAGGGGTTTGCCGCCTGCCGTCCGATCGCCGCGAGCTGGTCTATCCGGTCGTTCCAGTCGTTGAGCCGCTCGTACCGCTCGTCGCGAGACATGGCGGCATAGCGCCCCTCCCCTCTCAGTCCTCCATCGCGACCGCTCGCTCGGCGGCCTCGAATCCCATCCTCGAGTGGGTCCCATCGCAGAACGGCTTTGTGACCGATGCACCACACCGGCAGAGCGAGACCGCCTTCTTCGCGCTCACATCGTACTCGATGCCGTCCGCATCCACTACGCGGGCGGGACCCTGTACCCGGTAGGGGCCGTTCTCACGCACCGTGATCACCACTCCCTGATCGTTCTCCTGGGACATACGCTCGCTCTCTGCTGAATTTGGACGCGGCGTACCGCGTCGAGGCCTCGAATAATCCAAACTTTCGAACCGCCGGCGGCGCCGGCCGGAGTCGCGACGGTCAGATCTCGCTCTTCGGCAATCCTCGAGAGAGGCTTCCCAGCTCCTCCGCGAGGTCCCCGGCCCCATCGTCGACCCTGGTCGTCCGGGCGGGCGCCTCGACCGGACGGCCCGCGCTCTCCCAATGCGTCGCGCGAGTCGGTGCTCCACCCTCCGCACAGTCGATCGCCAGCCTCGCGACCATCTCGACGACGCGCTCGAAATAGTGAGCCGAGAGCGCATAGACGTCCAGCTCTGGCATCGGGTTCAGCAGCTCGACGGCGTAGGGAGTGCCACCCGAGATCGCCCAATCAACGGCGTTCAGGTCGATCCCCGCCGCTCTGGAGATAACGAGCGAATCGTCGACGAGCCGTTCTCCGAGCTCAGCCGACAGATGCTCGTGGTTCACCTGATACTTCCGCTCGACGGGATCGAACTGCAGCGTAAGCACTTCTTCGCCGATGACGAGACATCGCACGTAATGCTCCCACTCCACGTGCTGCTGGATCATCATCAGCCTGCGTCCCGAGCGATCGTAGACGCGGAGCAGCTCCTCGACCGAAGTGCACAGCTCGGCCTCCCCGGCGCCGGCCATTACATCGCGCACAAGGAACGGCCTGCCGACCGCCTCCACGGCGGCTTCCCAGTCGAGCGGGTAATCCAGATTGCGGAGCGACTCCTCGTGCACGATCTCGGGTGCATAGTCGCGATGCGGGAGGAGCGCCATCGCTGGCGCCTTCACGCCGACCCCGGAGGCCAGCGTAGCCGCGAAATAACGATCGGCTACGTCGAGCAGAAAGGGGTTGTTGATCACCCGGGTTCCGTGCACCGCGGCGTGCCTGAGATAGCTGCGGTAGAACGGCACGTCGTGCGAGATGCGATCGAGGATCACGTCGTATCTCGGCGGCACGGAGGCCGCCGGAGTGCCGAGGCGGACGTACTCCGCCTGAACGTCAGCCCCGCTCGCGTTTATCGCCTCCACGAATGCGGGTGGGAACGACCATTCGCGGCCGACCATCAGCCCGATCTTCTTCGCCATAATCTCCCCGTCCCCCGTGGTCCGATCCCCTGGCGGCCCCGTCGCGGCCCCGTCGCGGCCGGCCTCGCTACTCGAGTGGGAAGATCCGCGCCACGATGCGGCCGGCATCCATCACTCGAGCGGCGGGGCTCCATCGGGTAGTCTCAGCCGTACGATGATACGATCGCCGAACCTCTGCTCGCTGAACTCCTCGGTCACGCCCTCGGCGACGAAGGGCGCATAGCCGATCTGCCTGACCCGGTCCTCCGTGAGGGCGTGCAGATCGACGATGCCGACGAGGATGTCGTTCGCGCGCTCGGGCGGGCCCTGCTGCATCGCGGCGAGCACATCCGCGGCGCCAACCGGCAGGTTCGTGTACTCGAGCAACCATCGGGGATCCTCGTGGCAGAGATTCGCCGCGACCGAATCCATTGCGATTCTCAGCGCCTCTTCGTCGCTCAGCACCACGTAGCGCTCAATCCCCCGATCGAAGACGATCTCGCCGTTCGCGCCCACGCCGGCGAAGAGCACTCCTCCGTCTCGCTCTTCGAGGAAGAGCTCCAGAGCTTCCTTGTGGTCGCGGATCTGGAGGATGTACGTCGCGAGGCCTTCAGCCGCGGAGGAAAGGAAGGCCTGCACGCGTGGATCTCTGTAGATGCCGTCGTTACGAAGGGCGGCATTCCACTCGAGCGTTTCGGGATGCTGGAGCGCGCCATCGCGTTCGGCCCGCTCGATCACATAGTCCACGTAGCCGTCCGGCCCGATGCTCCGGGAGACCTCGGTGTGCTCGGACTCGCTGATCGCATCGGCCGTGTCGAGGACGAGCTGCCACGCGGCTTCCCGCGCGATCGCGACGGCGTCCGCGAGCTGCCGATGGCTCAACGATGCGAGCGGAGCTACCAGCAGCCGGAGGTTTTCTCTGTCACACAGCACGCACATCCCGGCTCCTCGACGCGGCTCAAGTTCGGCGGGCGCACTGTCGTCGAGCGCCCAAAGTCGTAGTGTACCCCGCAATCACAGGCAGGATCGCAGCAATGACGGTTCACCACCCGCCGACTCGGAACCGCCGGCGCTTACGAGGTGTCTGATCTCGGGAGGTACACGCCGGATCTCATCATCAATCCCCAGCCCACGCATGAGCGAACCGCAGTATTCAGCGAGCAGTGCCGCGAACGTCGTCCTCCTGATCGCGCTGGTCTCCGCTGTCGTGTTCGGGATCGCCGGGTTCGTCTACCTGCGTCGCGGTGACGAGCTCGGGTGGCTCCTTCTGCTGCTCGGCGTGCTGCCCCTGCTGTTCTCGGCGATCATCCGCAGCCGCGTTCGACGTTCCGACGACCGAGGGTGACGGCATGCCCGCCGGCGCGCCGGATCACCGCCTCGCCGTCGAGCGTCGGCCGGGGGCTTTCCTGCGCCTCGCCGCGACCGGCCGCGGCGCTTGACAGTGGCCGGCGCCGCTCCTACTCTTCCGAACATGATCAGCCCGAAACCGGTGTCCAGCTACCGCGCCTGCCATTCGTACGCGCCCCCCTCGTCGGGCCGCGGTCGGTGGGGTGTGGCGATCTGACGCACCAGGCAGGACGACCGGCAGCGCGGCCCGTGGCGAACACGGGCCGTTTTTTTGTCCCCCGTCCCCGACTCCTCACCACTTCCGAGGTGGCATGACCGAAACCACACCTCCCGACGACGCCACGTCCGAGCTCAACCGCATCCGGGAAGAGATAGAGGCGATCGACCGTTCCCTGATCGAGCTCATCGCGAAGCGCGTCCACTTCGCGCGCCGGGTCGGTGCGGTCAAGCGGGCCGCCGGTCTGCCGACCCTCGATCCACCCCGCGAAGCTGCCGTTGTTCGCCGTGCGGGCGCGCTCGCGCGCGATGCCGGACTCGACGATGAGGATGTACGCTACATCTTCTGGCACCTGATCGGTCTCTCCCGCCGGATCCAGATGGAGGAGCAGTGACCCGGAGAGCGCCCGCTCCTCGATGAACCTTCCCCCGACGGTGGCGATCGTTGGGCTCGGCCTGATGGGCGGCTCTCTCGCGCGAGACCTCGCAGCCGCCGGTACCCGTGTCCTGGCTCACGATCCGCGGGACGAGGTGGCTCGCGCGGCGCGGGCGGCAGGCGTCGTGAACGAGCTGCTGGATTCGACCCTGCGTGGAGCGTCGGCCGCCGACCTCGTCGTGCTCGCGGTGCCGGTGGACGCAGCCGCGGATATCCTCACGCGGCTCAGCGGCGTGCTCGACTGGCCGATTCCGATCACCGACGTCGGGAGCACGAAGGCCGCGATCGCGGATCATGCCGAATCGCTCGGTCTCGGTGCGGTCTTCGTCGGCTCTCACCCGCTCGCGGGCGATCACAGGTCAGGCTGGGCCGCTTCCCGCCCTGCGCTCTATCGCGGCGCCACCGTCTTCGTCTGCCCGGGCCGCTCCGCCTCGGCCGCCGCCGCTTCCGCGGTCCGTGGCCTGTGGGAGGCGATCGGCTCTGTGTGCGTCGAAGTGGACCCGGCGGAACACGACCGCAGGATGGCGTGGCTCAGCCACCTGCCGCAGGTCGCGGCTTCCGCCGTGGCGACCACGCTCCTCGAGGCGGGCATCGCGGCCGACCAGCTGGGGCCCGGCGGCCGCGATGTGACCAGGCTCGCCGGCAGCTCTCCCGAAATGTGGCGGGCCATCGCCCTCGCGAATGCGGAGCCTCTCCGCCAGGCGATCGAGAGGCTCACCGAGCAGCTCGAGATCCTCGCGAATGCGCTTCGCACCGCGGACAGCGACGCCATCGACACCTTCTTCCGACGAGCCAGGGATTGGAGAGATCCGTCGTGATGTCCCGCGACCCACGGCGTCACCTCCGAAACACGCCGCCGACGCCCGCCGTACAGAAGCACGACCGAGCCCTGGATGAAGCAACGGCATACCGCCGACGCCGTTGCGCTTCCCTTGTCATGCCCCCATCTTCGTAGCCATCCATGGGACGGCTTGCTCTCGTTACCGGTGCCACAGGCTTCATCGGTCGGCATCTGGTCGACCGGCTGACGGAGCATGGCTGGCTGGTTCGGGCGCTGGTCCGTCCCACCAGCGATGTTCGGCATCTGGAGGGCCTCGGCGTCGACCTGGTCCGGAGCGACCTCCGTGACCGGGAGTCCATCGGCCGCGCCGTTGCGGGTGTGGATACCGTTTTCCACCTCGCGGCGGTGACCGCGGCCCGGTCAGAGGAGCAGTACGAGGAGGCGAACAGCGCCGGCACCGGTGCGGTCGTCGAGGCGATTCGCAACGCGAAGCCGGCGCCTCGACGGTTGGTGTATCTCAGCTCCTACGCGGCCGCGGGCCCGACGACAGGAAATCGGCCGCGACGCTGTGACGACGTTGCGGCCCCGCTGACGGCGTACGGCCGTACGAAACTGGCAGGCGAAGTTCTGGCGCGGGAGGCGGAAGTGGACGGGGTGCAGGTGCTGGTCGTTCGGGCACCCGCGGTGTACGGACCGGGTGATCGTGCACTCCTTCCTTATTTCCGCCTCGTTCGTTGGCACCTGGCTCCGGTGCCGGGCGGGGGCGAGCGGCGGCTCCACCTGATCTTCGCTCCGGACCTCGCGGACGCGCTCCGCCGCGGCGCCGACGCGAAGACCGGAACGTTCGCGGTCGCCGATCCGGTCGAGCACCTCTGGAGCGATGTCGTCGATAGGATCGCCGCGGCGCTGCACCGCCGGCCGCTCCGCATCCGCCTCTCCGCTCCTCTCGTACGTGCGGCGGCGGCGGCGACGGAAAGTTTCGGACGGCTCGCCGGTCGAGCCGTTGCATTCAACCGGGAAAAAGCGGAGGAGATGCTCGCCCCAGCTTGGACGTGCGACCTCTCGGATTCCGAGGCGCTTCTCCCGCCCGAACGCGCTACGCCGCTCGCAGTCGGCATCGAGCGTACGGTTCGATGGTATATCCGCCAAGGATGGCTTTGATGGGAACAGCGCAGGCAAAAACCCAGGTTCAGCGCCCCGTTGACCTCTTCGATAAATGTTTTCGCTTCACGGCCGCTCGTGACGCGATTTCGCAGGGCATCTACCCCTATTTCCAGCCGATAGAAGAATCGTTCGACACGGAAGTCGTGATACGTGGCGAACGGAAGATCATGGTGGGCTCCAACAACTACCTGGGGCTCACCCACCATCCCTACGTGCTCGAGCGGGCACACGCGGCGCTCTACCGCTACGGCACCGGTTGTACGGGGAGCCGCTTCCTCAACGGGACGCTCGACCTGCACGAGGAGCTGGAGACGCGGCTTGCCCAGCTCATGGGTCAGGAGAGCGCCCTCGTCTTCAGTACCGGGTACCAGACGAATCTCGGCATCATCGCCACTCTCGCCGGGCGGAACACGGTCGTCCTGCAGGACCGGCTGAACCACGCCAGCCTCGTCGACGCCTCGCAACTCTCCGGCGGCCAGATGGTGCGATACTCGCACGGCGATCTGACGATGCTCCGCCGACTCCTGGAGAGACACTGGGATGCAACGGGCGGCGTGCTGATCGCGACCGACGGCATCTTCTCGATGGAGGGCGACATCGTCGACCTGCCAGGCATCCTGCGGCTCGGCAACGAGTTCGGAGCGCGGGTGCTCGTGGACGATGCGCATTCGCTCGGAGTGCTGGGCGCGCTGGGCGGGGGAACGTCGCAGCACTACGGCGTCGAGGGCGAGGTCGACGTCGTGATGGCCACCTTCTCGAAATCGTTCGCCTCGATCGGCGGGGTGGCCGCGGGGCCGGAGAACGTCATCCACTACCTGAAGCATCACGCGCGGACGTTGATCTTCAGCGCGAGCATGCCGCCGTCCGCCGTTGCCACGGTGCTCGCGTGTATCGAGGTGCTGGAGCGGGAGCCGGAGCGGCGGGAGCAACTCTGGTCGAACGCCGCGTACCTGCGCGAGGGACTGCAGAACCTCGGCTTCGATACGGTGACTTCGGAGACGCCGATCATCCCCGTCGTCACAGGGACGATGGAGCGCACCTTCGAGTTCTGGCGGGCGTTGTTCGAAGCGGGCGTATTCGCCAATCCGGTCCTACCGCCCGCGGTGCCGGAGAGCTCCTGCCGCCTCCGCACCTCGGTGATGGCGACGCATACGCGTGAGCAGCTCGACAAGGTTCTCGACGCCTTCACCGACGTCCGCGACCGCCTCGGCGCGCCCTGATCGATAGAGGAGCCCGAGCGCGTTGGCGAATCTCGATGCCCCGACCACCCTCAGCGTGTTCGGGGCATCGTCGTATCCGGCACCCCCGGACTGCTTCAGCCGAGAATGACATTGCCAGCTACCCAGACTCCGGCCCCTGCGATCCGCCAGATCCCGCCCGGTTCGTCGCTGAAGCCGTTCATCGATCTCCAGTGGACGATCAACCGGCGCGACCCGAACTGGATCTCACCCCTGCGCATGAGCGTCGAAGCCGCGCTCGACAGGAGCAAGCACCCGTTCCATGCGCACGCGGACGTTGCATACTTCGTGGCGAAACGGGGTGCGACGGTCGTCGGTCGGATCGCGGCCATCGTGAACCGGCTGCACAATTCCCATCACGCGGATCGGGTCGGCTTCTTCGGCCTCTTCGAATGCGAGGACGATATCGACACCGCCCGCGCCCTCTTCGCTGCGGCGGAGAAGTGGCTCGCCGAGCGTGGAATGGAGTCGATGCGCGGCCCGCTCAACTTCTCCACCAACGAGGAGATCTCGTCGCCCGGCGTCCTCGTCGAAGGATTCGACACGCCGCCCTACCTGATGATGTCGCACAACCCGCCGTACTACGGCCGCCTGCACGAAGAGTCGGGCTTTGTCCAGGTCAAGGATGCGCTGGCGTTCATGATGGACCGGCCGGACCAGCCCCCCGAGCGAGGTGTGCGTGTGATGGACCGGCTGCTCGCGCGCGTCGGCGTCACCATCCGCCCCATGAACCTCAAGCGCTTTCGTGAGGACGTCGACGCGCTCAAGGAAGTCTATAACGCCGCCTGGTCCAGGAACTGGGGCTTCGTGCCGATGACGGACGACGAGTTCGAGCACCTCGCGAAGGAGTTCAGGCCGATCGTCGATCCGGACCTCTGCCTCATCGCAGAAACCCAGGACGAGCCGGTCGGATTCTTTCTCGCGCTCCCGAATCTCAACGAGGCGCTCCGGCATCTGCCCGACGGCCGGCTCCTCCCCTTCGGATGGGCGAAGCTCCTCTGGTACAAGCGCCGGCTCACCAGCATACGAGTCGTCACCCTGGGCGTGAAGCCGCACCTCCAGAAGGCAGGCGTCGGGCCGGCTTTCTACAGAACTGGGTTCCTCTCGAGCGTCGAGAAGGGCTACCGCCGCGGCGAGGGATCGTGGATCCTCGCCGATAACCTCGAAATCGTCAGAGCGCTCGAGCGAATGGGGGCCACCGTCTACAAGC
>JBBDRR010000098.1:0-7049 GCA_040905395.1 Gemmatimonadota bacterium | reverse complement strand
GACGACGGGCCGGTGAAAATTTTCTGTGGCTACCGATAGCATGGCCGCCGTCGAGTCCGCGCTGAAGCACGTCAAGAGGCAGGTGCGTGAGCTGTCGGCGTACACGCTCCGCCACTACGAGCCGCGAATCAAGCTCAACCAGAACGAGAGCCCGTACGACGTTCCGGACGAGCTGAAGGAGCGGCTCTGGAGCCGGCTCGCGGAGCGGCCGTGGAACCGATACCCGCCGTTCGTCGCGACGGACTTCATCTCGGCGGTCGCGGAGGCGACGGGCTGGCCGGACGCGGGCGTGCTCGTTGGAAACGGCTCCAATGAGCTGATCCAATCGCTCCTCGCAACGGTGGTGGAGCCAGGCCGAACGGTCGTGATCCCCGAGCCGACGTTCACCCTGTACGGGCTTCTCACCCGGGTCGGCGGCGGAACGGTCGCCGCCGTTCCGCTGAACCCGGAGCTGCGATTCGACGTCGGCGCCATCATCCGGCGGGCAACGGAGAGTGCCGCTTCGATCATCGTGCTCTGCTCGCCGAACAACCCCACGGGGGCCGCGCTGACGAAAGAGGAAGTCGAGGCGATTCACGACGGGACGGATTCGCTCGTCGTGCTCGACCAGGCGTACGTCGAGTTCGGCGGTTACGACGCGATCCCGCTGCTCCGCGACCGCCCGAGGCTGATCATCCTCCGGACCTTCAGCAAGGCGATGGCGATGGCGGGCCTGAGGGCTGGCTACCTCCTCGCGCACCCGGAGCTGGTTCGCGAGTTCGCCAAGGCGAAGTTGCCGTACAACATCAACTTCGTCACCGAGACTATCGCCGCGGAGGTCCTGCGCAATCGCGATCTGCTCCAGCCCCGTATCGACCGCATCCGGTCCGAGCGGGATCGGCTGCACGATGCCCTGAGCAGGATTCCGGCCCTTCGCGTCTACCGGAGCGAGTCGAACTTCATCCTCTTCAGGGTCGAACATGCGGAGCTGGATCACCGCCACGTGTTCCAGAGACTCCTGGAGGACTGGGGGGTGCTCGTACGTGACGTTTCCGGCTATCCGATGCTCGATCGGTGCCTACGCGTGAACGCGGGCGGGGCGGAGGAGAATGATGTGTTCCTCGAGGCGATGAAGCGGTTGGTCGGAAGCGACAGTCAACGGTTGAGCAGTTAACAGATGACTCCATCAACCCGGACAAAAGACATGTCACGTATCGCCGAGCGCGAGCGTAAGACGCGGGAGACCGAGATCGGGGTGCGGGTGGCTCTGGACGGCCGGGGCGAGGCCGATGTCCAGACCGGCATCGGCTTCTTCGACCACATGCTCGAAGCCCTCGCGCGCCACGGAGGCTTCGACCTCCGCGTTCGCTGCACCGGCGATCTGCACATCGACGCGCATCACACCGTCGAGGATGTCGGGATCGTCCTTGGCGGAGTGTTCCTGGAGGCGCTCGGGGACAAGAAGGGGATCGTGCGCTTTGCGGACGCGACCGTTCCCCTCGACGAAGCCCTGGTCCGGGCGGTGGTCGATATTTCGGGGCGCCCCTTCCTCCAATTCGCAGTGGACATACCGGCGGGGCAGCCCCGCATCGGAGACTTCGATGCGGCGTTACTCGCCGAATTCTGGCGAGCCTTCGCGACCGAAGCCCGCATCACGATGCACCTCGACCTGATCCGCGGGGTGAACGCGCATCACATCGTCGAAGCGGCGTTCAAGGCAGCCGCCCGGGCGCTGGGGGCCGCCACCCGGATCGACGCGGGCCGGTCGGAGGAAGTCCCCTCGACCAAGGGAGTGCTGTGAGGGGTGGAAACCGCGTAGTCGTTCTCGACTACGGCGCTGGAAACCTGCGGTCGGTGGTGAAGGCGTTCGAGCACGAGGGCGCGGACGTGGTGCTCTCCTGCGATCCCGCTGTCGCGCGCGACGCCGATCGGCTCGTGCTGCCGGGCCAGGGGCACTTCGGCCAGTGTATTGGCCGCCTCGAGGAGAGCGGTCTCGCCGACGCGATCCGGGAGGTGGTCGCACGCGAACGGCCCTTCCTCGGGATCTGCGTGGGCATGCAGCTCCTGTTCGAGGGGAGCGAGGAAGCACCCGACGCCGCCGGTCTGGGGCTCCTGCCCGGCGAGATTCGCAGGATACCCACCGATCTACACCTCCCCCACGTCGGCTGGAACGCCGTCGGCTTCACCGCCGCCTCGCTCGGTGACCCGCTGCTCGACGGGGTCGCCGGACCGCAACCGCGGTACTTCTATCACGTCCACAGCTACGCTCAACTTGATTCCGAGCGCGCGGACGTGCTCGGTGTATGCACCTACGGCGTTCCCTTCGTGTCGATCGTGGGTCGGGAGCCGGTGTGGGGCATTCAGTTCCACCCTGAGAAGAGCCAGGAGAGCGGGCTCGCGATCCTGAGGAACTTCGCGCGACTATGAGGGCCTCCAGAGTTCTCTCGATCGCACAGATGTGTACGGTGCGCGGCGCGGCCGGACGATTCCGTCATTCCGTCATTCCGTCATTCCGCCGGAATGACAAACGACGATTGAGCATTCACGGGCAGCGATGAAATGGCTCAAGGCTCATGGCCTCGGCAACGATTATCTGGTGATCCGCGAGGCGGACCTGCCGATCGAACTGACGCCGCCGGCGGTGCGGATGATCTGCGATCGGCATACGGGCATGGGATCGGATGGCATACTCGTGCGCACGGAGGGCGTCGAAGCGGATTTCGGGGTACGCATCTACAATCCGGATGGCTCCGAGGCGGAGAAGAGCGGTAACGGACTGCGGATCTTCGCCGCGTTCCTGTACGAGGCCGGCGAGATATCCAGGGGCGAGCCGTTCACGGTAGAGACGCTCGGCGGCGTCGTCGGGATGGACGTCGTGGAGGTCGCGGTCGACGGGGTGTACACGGTGGAGGTGGAGATGGGGCGTGCTTCGTTCCGCAGCTCGGCGGTCGATCTCCGCGGGCCGGACCGCGAAGTCGCCGGCGAGGTACTCGAGCTTCCCGGCGGTGACCGTGTATCGATACACACCGTTTCGATGGGAAACCCGCACTGCGTCTGCTTCGAGGACGAGCTGGTGGTGGAGGACCTTCGCCGCCGTGGGCCGCAGATCTCCACCCATCCCTGGTTCGCCCGCGGGACGAATGTGCAGTTCGCCCGCCCGTCCGGACCCGACGAGATAGAAGCGTTCGTCTGGGAGCGGGGCGCCGGCGAGACGATGGCCTCGGGCTCGAGCGCATGTGCGGTCGCCGCCGCCGCCGTCCGATGCGGCCTGGTTCAGGAGAGGTCGGTCCGGGTCCGGATGCCGGGTGGTACTCTCCACGTAACCGTCGGCACCGATTGGGACGTCCTGCTGCGGGGCCCCGTCGAGACCGTCTACCGCGCAGACCTCAGCCCGGGTTTTCTCAGGCGGCTGCAGGAGCTTTCATGAGCCTGGCAAAACGGATCATCCCCTGCCTCGACGTGAAGGAAGGGCGGGTCGTGAAGGGGATCAAGTTCCTCGATCTTCGTGACGCTGGCGATCCCGTCGAGCAGGCGGTCCGCTATGATGAGGAGCGGGCCGACGAGCTCATCTTTCTGGACATCACGGCGTCCCACGAGGGCCGGGCGTCGATGCTGGACGTCATCCGGCGCACCGCGGACTCGATCTTCATCCCGTTCACCGTCGGTGGCGGCGTGCGGTCGGTCGACGACTTCATCGCCATCCTGGGCGCGGGCGCCGACAAGGTCGGCGTCAATACGGCGGCGCTCGCCGATCCGGCCCTCGTTGCGCGGGCGGCCGAACGCTTCGGTTCGCAGTGCGTCGTCGTGGCGATCGACGCTCGTCGGGTGGAGGGATCGGGGATGGAGCCGCGGTGGGAGGTCTACACCCACGGGGGCCGAACCCGGACGGGTGTGGACGCGCTGGAGTGGGCGCGACAGGTCGAAGAGCTCGGTGCGGGTGAGATCCTCCTCACCTCGATGGACACCGACGGCACGCGGGCAGGCTACGACCTCGAGCTGATCCGAACGATTTCCACGGCCGTCTCGATCCCGGTGATCGCATCCGGCGGCGCCGGCCAGCTGGCCCATCTGGACGAAGCTCTCACCTCGGGAGCCCACGCGGTCCTCGCTGCCTCCGTCTTCCACTTCGGCGAAATCACCGTCCCCCAAGCGAGGGAGTTTCTCGCTGCGCGAGGGCACGAGGTGAGGAGGTGAAGACTAAGTTTTAAGTTGTTAGTTTTTAGTTCTTAGTTAGAGGGGGATCCTGCTTTTTCGAAAAACTCAAAACTAATAACTCAAAACTAAAAACTTCCTCTCACGTCCTCACCCGCCACCACAACGCCAGCCCGCCGACCAGAAAGAGGACGTTCGGGCTCCAGGCGGCGACGTGGTGGTGGATGGCGCCGCTGGTGCCGATCGCTTCGGCGACCTTGAAGAGCATCAGGTAGGCCATGGTGACGACGAGGCTGATGCCGACGCCGAATGCAGCGCCACCGCGCTTCGAGCTGGTGGCGAGGGGGGCGCCGAAGAGGACGATGACGAGTACCGCGAGGGGGAGCGAGAGCTTCTGGGCGAGGTGCACCCGCAGCTCGTTGGGATCGCCGCCGGAGCGTTCCACCGTCCTGATGAACCCTTCGAGCTCTCGATAGCGCATCTCTTCGGACGCCTTCGAAGTCGTCATCAGCTCTTCGGGCGACTCCTCTAGTCCGGGGACGCGCATGGAAGCGTAGTGGAAGGTCGTCTCCTCGTCGTCGTCGCCGATCCAGCGCACGTAGCCGTCCTCGAACGTCCAGCCCTCCTCGGGGACCCACCGGGCGACGAGCGCCGAGCTGTTCAGCCACGTCGGATCCGGCCCCGCACGGCTCTCGAGCATGACGTTCGTCATCTCCTGTCCCTCCACGCTCAGCCGATTCGCGGTGAGCGTATTCCCCTGCTCGGTGCGGAAGACGAGGTTCATGCGGAACGGGTTCGCGAAGGAGCGATCCTCGTCGAGCGCCTGCGCCCGCATCTGATTCCCCACCGGTACCACCTCGCCGACAGCGACGGCCGCGACGCTGAGGAGCGCCCCGAGTAGCACCACGGGGGCCGCGAGACGGTAGAAGCTGATACCGCCGGCCTTCGCCGCGGCGATCTCCTGATGACGCGTCATGGTGCCGATCGTGAATACGGTCGCGACCAGCGCGGCGATCGGGAACCCCCAGAAGGCGAGCTGTGGGAAGTAGTAGACGTACGAGATGGCGATGGAGCTCATCGGCAGCCCACGGGCGATGTAGCTGTCGAGCTCACCCGTGAGATCGGCGATCAGGAAGAGGAAGGGCAGGGAGAGCACGAGAAGCACGAACGTGCCGAGGAACTGCCGCGCGAGATACCGGTCGAGAATCTTCATCCGGTCTCGCCCTCGGCGACCAGCGCTCGTCTCGACCGCAGCCACTGCGGCATCTCGCCCCAACCGCCTCCGCGCCCCGTGCCCTGTTCCCGCCCGAGCCTGAGGAAGCCGATAATTCCCACCCCACCGAAGATGATGTTGGTGATCCACATCGCGAGCGAGGCAGGCACATACCCGCGATTCCCCAGAGTCTCTCCGCCGATCAGCCCGATGTAATAGATCCCAAAGACGGCGAGGCTCACGCCGATCACCATGCCGATTCCACCGCTCGGGAAGCGAAGTGCGATCGGGATGCCGATGAGCACGAATACGAGCGTCGCCACTGCGATCGAATACTTCTTCTGTATCTCGACCTGGTACTCACGGATCTGCCCTTCGATGTTCTCCACGCGCGTCTCGGTGTAGCGCTGGACTTCCTCTCGGATGATCCTCGTGTCACTAGGGGTCACCGCGCCGTCCTCCGCGGGGCCGTCGACGCTCGCGGCGGCTGCCGAAGGCTCCGGGACCGAATCGGAACCCGCGCCAGCCCCTGCCGGGATCGCCCCGGTGTCGGCCTCGGCGACCTGCAGCGGCAGCGCGAGCTCGGAGGCCGGCTGAAGCTCCGCCTCCGCCTCCGCCTCCGCCTCCGTCGCATCGGTCGGCTCCGATGCCGCGGATCCCATTCCCGCGACGCTGTCCTCATCGAACCGGACGACTCCGTCGCCGGCAGCCTCGTCGGCTGACCGTGCACGCCGAAGCTCCGTCAGCTCCCCCTTCAGCCCGGCGATCCGATCCCGCATCATCGCCAACGTCATGTCCCGATCGGTCCTGAAGGTGGATTCCGCCGTTCTCTCGAGGCGGTCCGACACTCCATTCATCCGCATCACCTGCCGTTCGAAGTCGACGGTCTGGAAATTCTCCATCTCGGCGAAATCGATCTCACGCATGGAGCCGTCGAAGAGCGTCAGCAGCAGGTCGGTCCGGGTCGCATTGAACACCATACGCCCGGAATCGGCGTTGATCGTTCGGCTCACCTCGGGGTCGCTGACGTCGTAGATGGAGACGTCCCGCATCAGCCCCGTCTCGGCGTCGAGCTGACGTGCTTCCAGATAATAGGGCGTACGCCCGTCCGAGGTGCGGATCGGGTTGATCGTCTGCTCGCGAAGGGCGAGGAGCGGGCGAGCGGCGGCTACGTCGGTCATCAGGACGCGCCACCGATAGTTGGCCGCCGGGAGAACCTGATCGCTGAACCAGATCATTCCGCCAGCGATCATTGCTGCCGCGATCAGGAGGGGCATGGTGGCGCGCCTCAGATCCACGCCGCTGGCGCGCAGCGCCGTCACCTCGTTCTCCGCCGCGAGGTTGGAGAACGTGTGCAGGACCGCGACGAGCACGGCCATCGGCAGCGTCAGCGCGATGTTCGCTGGAAGGGAGAGCACGAAGAACTCACCCACCACATCCATCGGCAGGCCCTTGCCGGCCAGATTGGCGAGCTCCTTGGCGAGCGTGTTGATGAGGATCACGCCCGTCAGCGCCAGGAACGCGAACAGAAACGGTCCGATGTGCGCCCGAAGCAGGTAGCGAGTGAGGACTCTCATTATTCTCGATCGGTCGCGACGGGTGGCGGGTTCGGGGGGGTACTACACCGGATGCAGGCCTTGGGTTGCTGAGTGCGGCTATCGGCTATCGGCTATCGGCTATCGGCTCCGGTGGTTAAGGATCGGAG
>JBBDRR010000097.1:0-7053 GCA_040905395.1 Gemmatimonadota bacterium | reverse complement strand
GTCCACCGCGGCCTCTTCGCGACGATCACTTTTTCCGAACCTCAGCCAGCCGCCACGATTGCCCCATAAACGGAAACGAAGAGCAGTAGCGATAGCAGGCCGAAGGTCCGGACGATGAATCGAGATATCATTTCAATGCTCCACTGAGCGAATTGTAAAAGTGAGCGAGTTGCTCATTTTCAATGCAGAGAGCATGCCTAAACTCAGATATGGCAATATCTTACCGATGCGGTCAACCACGGATCGTCGGCAGCTTGACGGAGGTGGTTCGAGTCGGAGGGTCAGCCGTCGGGATCGGTGTCGCGGTTCGGGTACAGATGCTCGACACGCAGCGGGAGCCAAACCGCGAGGGCATCGGCCACCATCGACCGGTGGCACCTGGCGGGGTCGGCCTCCAGGCAGAGAAGGGAGACGCGGCATCCGGCGCGGACGATGTCTGCGAGCACCGCCAGGTCGGTCTGTGCGGCGCCGCTGGTGAGATGCTCTCTGTAAACGCGGTCGAGCTCGTGGTGGTTGTCGGCTCGCGCCGCGGCACGTCCCGCGGCGGGGGTGCCCAGGCCGCGCAGGTGCAGGTAGCCGATTCCCGAAGCGGCCAGATTCTCGGAGAGCTTCGTCTTGGCGAATCCCGGCCGGCGCGAGTTCGCAACGGCGCGCACGTCGACGACCAGCTCGACTCCCGCCGCTTTCAGCGTGCCGACGAGTCGTTCGACCGTGGTTCCCTCATAGCCGATGGTGGTGATCTCGTTCACTGCACTCCCGGTGCGCCTGGATTCGCGATTCGCACGTGGCGCCGCTCACAGCCATCTCAATCGAAGACGACCGTCCGGTTGCCGACGAGGAAGACTCGCTCCTCGCACACGAGCTTGAGCGCGCGTGCGAGCACCTGCTTCTCGACGTCCCTTCCCGCCTGCGCCATCCGAGCGGGCGTGTAGCTGTGGTCGACCGGAATGACACTCTGGGCGATGATGGGCCCCTCGTCCAGCACGTCGGTCACGAAGTGGGCCGTCGCTCCGATGAGCTTTACACCGCGCTCGAACGCCTGCCGGTACGGGTGCGCGCCGACGAACGCCGGCAGGAAGGAGTGATGAATGTTGATGATCCGGCCCCCGTAGCGCGTCAGGAAGATCGGCGTCAGTACGCGCATGTACTTCGCCAGCACGACATAATCCGGCTCGTAGCGCGCGACCGTCTCGGTGACCTGCGCCTCGTGCTCGGGCCTCGAGATCCCCACGTGGCTGATCAGGTGGAACGGCTTGTCGAATCGCGACGCGAGGGGCTCCAGATTCGGATGGTTTCCCACGACCGCCAGCACCGAAGCTCCGAGTTCACCGAAGCTGTCGAGCAGCAGGAGCTCCCCGAGGCAATGGTGCTCCTTGGTGACGAGGACGACGAGACGCCGATCCTCAGCCGCCGCAAGCCGTATCCTCGCCGAGCCAGGCAACACACCCTCCAGCTCGGTGATGACGGTCGACAGTTCGGAGCCTCCCGTGAATTCGGAGCGCATGAAGAAGTGCGCGCTCTCGGGATCTACGAATTCCTGATTGCGAACTATGCTGCAGCCGTGTTGGAATAGGACGGCCGTGATTCGGTAGATGAGCCCCGGCTCGTCGGGGCAGTCGACCAGCAGTCGGTGACGGTCCAAATCGTCTCCTATCGTGGTGCTGTTGTTCCCCTCGGGGAAATCGCGGATTTCGGTGCATCAGCCTGTCATCGCAACCGCGTCCGTCATCCCGAACGGAGTGAGGGATCCGCACGCGCGCTCACAACAGGTGCAGATCCCTCACTACGTTCGGGATGACGGACGCGTTCGGGATGACGGGTGCTATCCATCCAGAGACGAAGGCCCACCCGCGCGGCGGAAATCGCGAAATCCGACCTCATCGGCGGCTGCATGGGCGATTCGTTCGGCCGCTTCGCGCAGATCCCGGATCCCCGTCGCGATGGAGATCCGCAGGTTGTGCTTGCCTTCCGCACCGATCCTGCCGAACGATCGTCGATCGAGCGTCGCGACGCCGTGACGGAAGAGGAGGAAGAGCTGGAACAGGGTCGCGGGAGAGGTTCGTTCGCGGCTCGGCTCGGGCAGAGCCGACCAGGCGTCGATCGCGCCGACCCGCTCGCAAGCCCCGCCGATGTTCGGAAAGACGTAGAACGCTCCCCGCGGCACCGGACAGGAGATTCCCGCCACTGCGTTCAGGCGCTCCACCATCATGTCCCGCCGCTCCTGAAACGCGGCCACCATCGCCTCCACCGCCGGCGCGGTACGGGCCGAGACGATCGCTTCGACGGCGCCCATCTGATTGTAAGCAGGCACGCACGAGAAGTAGTTGATGTTGAGGTTGCGAAAGACGGCAGCTTCCTCGGCGGTCGGAAAGACCGCCCACCCGACGCGCCCGCCGGTCCATGCGTACGACTTCGAGACGCCCGAGACGATGATCGTCCGCTGCTCCATCTCGGGAGCGGAAGCGATGGATGCGTGGGGCGTACCGTCGAAGAGGATGCGCTCGTAGATCTCGTCGGAGAAGATCCTGATTCCTGGCGGCGCACGCCGCAGGACGAGCTCGGCGATCTCCGCGAGCTCGGCGGCGGTGCTCACGCCGCCGGTCGGGTTGCCGGGCGAGTTGATGAAGATGAGGCGGGTGCGGGACGAGAGCAGAGGCTCCAGGTCGGCCGCGGTCATCGCGAAGCCGCTCTCCTCGCGCAGATGCAGCGGCACCGGGCGGGCGCCGACATAGCGGGTGAACGACTCGTAGATCGGGAAGCCGGGACTCGGGTAGATCACCTCGTCACCGGGGCCGCAGTACGTTTGCTGCGCCAGGCCTATCGGTGGCTTCGCGCCGGGGAAGACCACGACGCGATCGGCGGTGACGTCGATCCCGCGGGTGCCGCTTACGTCCGCGGCGATCGCCTCGCGGAGCGGAAGGATTCCCTGCGGATCGACGTATCCGGTCGCGCCGGCGTCCAGCTGGCGCTTCACCTCCTCGCGGATGTGCACCGCGAGGGGGAAATCCGGCTCACCGATGTTGCATCGGATCACCCGCAGGCCGGAAGATTCCACTTCTTCGATCCGCGGTCCGATCTTGAAGGCGTTCTCGGTATCCAGCAGCAGCGCGCGCTCGGAGTATCGTGGATCGGCGGATCCAGCTTCGCGTTCGTCCATCATCGGTCCTGATCGGGTGAGCGAGATGTCTTCTCTGCCCTGCCGGGCCCCAGGAGATTACCGCGCAGAGGCCGGGAACGCGAAGGCCGGCGCTGCGCTCCCGCGTTCTGCGCGAAGTGTCGTGCCCGACCCGTCAACGGAAGAGGGCCGACCCGTCGATTCGGATCGGCCCCCTCCCTGCACGAACGTGCCCGCTCGCGAAGTCATGCCATCGGCTTACCGCTTGAGGTTCACCACCTCCTGGAGCATCTCGTCGGTGCTCGTGATGACGCGGCCGTTCGCCTGGAAGCCACGCTGGGCGATGATCATGTTCGTGAACTCCTGCGTCAGATCCACGTTCGACATCTCGAGCGTTCCGGCTGCGATGGTCGAGGGGCTGTTGTCGGAGGCATACGAGATCTGCGCCTCACCGGAGTTGGCGGAGAGGGAGTAGAGGTTGTCACCGGTCCGAACGAGACCGCCCGGGTTGTTGAAGTTCGCCATGGCGATCTGGCCGAGGATCATCGTGTTCCCGTTGCTGAACGACCCGGTGATCGTTCCCGTGCGGTCGATGCTGAATCCCTGCATGGTGCCGGAAGCGTACCCGTCCTGCTCGAGGAAGCCCGCGCTATCGTTCCCGGCGAACTGCGTCAGGCCGCCGACAGTGCCACCGCCGAAGTCGAGCTCGACGGCCATCGCTGCACCACCGCCCGGAGGCGTGAAGCTCAGCGTGGGGTTCGTGGCCGGGGCGGTGAGAAGGCCGGTCGCGCCGTCGAACGTCAGGGTGCCGCCACCAACGGTCGCGTCCCCGTCGTCATCGGTGATGTCTCCCGCGACCAGCCCCATGCTCGTCGGATCGACTTCCCACGACCACGCGTTGTCCGCGGTCTTCGTCAACGTGATCTTCAGCTCGTGCTTGCTACCCTGCGAGTCGAAGACGGTGATGCTCGTCTCCACGGCGCTCGTCGCATCGGCGGCCGAAGCGGCGTCGATGTTGCCGCCGATCTGAGCGGAGGTGGTCGCCGACGCGGAAGCCTGCTGCCCCGCGGGGATCGTGATGTTCGAGAGCGACTGGGCGAGCACGCCGTCCGTCGCCATTCGACCCTGAACGAGGAAGCCGTTCGTGCCGCTGACGAGCCGCCCCTCGGCATCGAGCTGGAAGTTGCCGGCCCGCGTGTAGTAGTTCTCGCTGCCGCGACCCACGACGAAGAAGGCATCGCCCTGGATTGCCAGGTCGGTGCTCACGCCGGTCGTCTCGAGGTTGCCCTGGGTGAAGATCGTGTCCACCGAGCCCACCTGCATTCCGAGGCCGACCTGGCGCGGGTTCGTGCCACCCTGCCCGGCCTGCGGCCGGCTGGCGCCCTGGAGAAGCTGTGCGAAGCCCTCCTTGAACGTCACGCGGCCCGACTTGAACGCGATGGTGTTCACGTTCGCCACATTGTTGCCGATTACGTCCATACGAACCTGGTGGTTCTTCAGGCCCGCGACGCCGGAAAAGAGCGATCTCATCATCTGCCGATTCTCCTGATTTGTTGGCCCGTATCTACGAGCCGTGGTGAGCTTGCCGTCTGCGATTGCTACCGTCCAATGGTCAGTCGACCGCGATCTTGAGGATCGTGGCGAACGGAATCCGGATGGTTCCCGACGTCAGGACCGGTCCCGACGGTCCGTAGTTGACCCCGTCTATCATGGCGTGGATGTACGACTGCGAGGGGACGGGCTTGCCCGCAGTGTCCTCGACCTCCACCGAGTAGCGGTAGGTACCCTGTGGAAGGTTCTCGGCGGCGGCGCCGAGATCGGCCTCGTGTCTGCCCGCCGAGAGGAAGCCGAGCGGACGCGAGCCGACTTCGGCGCCCGCCTCGTTGTAGATCTTGAGCGTGCCGAGACCGCCCTGGCCGCCGACATCGAAATGGACCGCTCCGGTACCGGCGGCGTCCACCTCGACCTGGTCACCGACAGCGAGCACCGTCTTGCCCATGACGTTCATCGCTGTCGTGTCGTTGATGCTCGCGATGACGCCCTCCTGAAGGCCCGCCTGCGCCTCGAGCGTCTTGTTGATGTTCGTGAGCTGCTCGAGGCTCGAGAACTGGGCGAGCTGCGCCGCCATGTCGTCCCCGTTCATGGGGTTCATGGGATCCTGATTCTTGAGCTGGGCGACCAGCATCTTCAGAAACTCCTCTTTGCCGAGCTGACCCTTGGGGTTGACCGGCGTCGACGTCGGTGTGGTGCCGACGTTGGTGACGTCACTGATCACGCTGCACCCTCCTTTGACTGCTCCTTGCGGGAGCGATTACGTGCGTCGCTCGAGTCGCGGCGCTGCTGCTGCTCCTCGGCTTCCGTCCAGCCGTCGCGGGCCGCCTGAGAGTCGGCGCCGGACCGCGAGTTACCACCGTTCCTGCCCGCTTCGAGCTCCGCCGCGGAGATCGCCGCCCGGCCGATGTCGACCCGTTCCGCGGAGAGGGCGGGAGTCGTTCGGATGCGAACCGCATCCGCCTCGAGGCCGTGCCGCTCCAGCGACTGCCTGAGCTCGCCCACCTTCGAAGAGAGCTGCTCCGCGTCGGCGCGGTTCTCGATGTTCAGCGTCGTGCCGACCGTGTTGCCACGGAGGTCGACGCGGATCCGATCCTCACCGCCGCCCGGGCTGTCCAGCCTGAGGAGCAGGTGGTTGATCGGCGCGGCGGAGGAGCCCTCCTTCATTGCGAGGATCTGAGCGGCCCGCTGTACGGCGTCGGTTCCCGACGTCATCTGCGGCTCGACGATCGAATTGCCCGCGAAGCTCCGGGTGAGGCCCGGATCGGTACGGAGCAACTCCATCTCGGCGGATGCCACGATGCGCTCTGCCTGCTGCTCCCTGCGACCGCCGGACGCACCCTGACCATCCGGGTTCGACTGGCCCGCCCGCGCCGCGAACACGGCGGCGGAGATCTCAGCGGGGGCCGGCGTCTGAACGGGGGCAGCGGGCCGCGTCGGATCGGCCACCCGAGCCACCTGGGCGACCTCGGCGAGATCCGCCACCCTGGCCACCTGCACCAGCTCGGCGACGCGCGCCACCTCTGCGACCCGGGCGAGACCGCCGACCCGGCTCGGGGCCCTCGGCAGATCGGGGGATGCTGCGCCTTCTACCGCGGCGCCGGCATACTGCGGCGCCGAGAGGCCGCCGGGGACGTCACGCGGAAGCTCGATGTGACCGGGATCTTTTGGTCCGAGCGTCTGCAACCCCTCCTCCGCGGCGATCGTCGCGAGCCGCTGGTAGCCGAGCGCGTTGTTGTACGTCCCGTCGATCATCACGTCGGCGGCACGTCCCACGGTGTGGTTCGAGTTCCGGGTCCAGGTGACGACGTTGCCAGGACGCGATCGGCCCTGTTCGTAGAGGAAGTTCTGCCGGGTCTGGCTCCGGTGCCCCTCGACGACCGTAACGCTGTGACCGAACTCCGATTCCATCCGTTCGATCACGCGATCGAGCCGCTCCCTGAACTCGGGCTGAAGCTTCTCAAGATTTCTGTCGACCCGCCGAACATCTATGGTGGACGAGGCTTCGGTCACGGCCGCGGCTTCGACTGCGGCTTCCTCGACCGGTACTGCCTCGGCGGACTCCGCCACGGAACCGGCCACTTCCGCCCCGGCGGCAACGGCCGCCCCGGCGACAACGGCCGCAACGGGCCTCGACGGGCCGGCGGCACCCGCAACCGCCCCCATGGCAGGTTCGGCCGACGCGCCGGCCACGGGACCGTTGTCGGCTGACAGCTTCGGCGTCGAAGTCGGCGTAGCGAGCGTCAGGGTAGGCGCCTTCGGAGCGGACCCGACCGGGGCCTCCTCCTCGGTGCCGTCCCGCTCGGCGTCGGCCTCCGCGGCGAGCTCCTGATCCGGCGTGGCTGCGGCCCCCAGAACGCCCCGTCCGGCCCCCCTCACCCTCCCCC
>JBBDRR010000096.1:0-7097 GCA_040905395.1 Gemmatimonadota bacterium | reverse complement strand
TCATCCCGGCGCACGCCGGGACCCAGGGGCTGGATTCCGGCGTTCGCCGGAATGACGGAAAAATGGGCATCCGTCCTGTTCCCCCTGAATCAGCCGTTCCCGTTCCAGACCGCCCCGCCAGTTCGATCGACAACTAAGAGGAGGAGCATCATGACGCTCTCGAAAGGCGTGGCAACGCTCATGGTTGCGGGTCTCGCGGTCCAGGCTATGGCGCCAATGTCGCAGGCGGACGGGCAGGTCCTCGACCGGATCCCGAACATCGAGTCGCTCAACGATCTGCCGAACCCCTACGGCAGTCAGGACGGGTGGGTGCGGCTGCCCGACGGGCGGACGTGGGGATCCACGGCCGGTGCCGACATCGATCCGGACGGCGTTCACGTCTGGGCGATCGATCGGTGCGGCGCCAACTCCTGTGCCGGCTCGGACCTCGACCCGGTCCTGAAGATCGATCCCCAGGGCAACGTCGTGGCCAGCCTCGGGGGTGGGATGCTCCTCTTCCCGCACGGCCTGCACGTGGACCGCGACGGGAACGTCTGGGTGACGGACGCGCAGGGACCGAACCCGAACAACGCCGCCACGGCGGGAAAGGGGCACGTGGCGCTCAAGTTCAGTCCCCAGGGTGAGCTCCTCCTGACTCTCGGCCAGCCCGGGACGGCCGGCGACGGAACCGATGGCCGGCTGAACACCCCGAACGACGTCGTCACAGACGCCGATGGCAACATCTATGTCGGCGACGGGCACGGCGGACAGAACCTCAACGCCACTCCCGAGACGGTCGCCCGCATCGCGGTCTACGATCGCAACGGTCGGTTCCTCCGCAGCTGGGGACGTCTCGGATCGGGACCGGGCGAGTTCCGGACACCGCACGGGGTGGACATCGACTCGATGGACCGGCTGGTCGTGGCCGACCGCGGTAACAACCGTCTCCAGATGTTCGAGCTCGACGGCACCTACATCGGCGAGTTCCGGCAGTTCGGTCGCCCCAGCGGGATCTACATAACCGACGACGACACGATCTACGTCGCCGATTCCGAGTCGCAGTTCCAGAACACTCAGAATCCCGGCTGGCTGACGGGGATTCGGGTGGGAAGCCTCCGGGACGGCATCGTTCGGTACCGTATCGACGGCAGCGTGGCAGCGTACCCGTCCGGGTCGAACCCGGAGGGTGTGGCCGTCGACGCGGCCGGGAACGTGTACGGAGCCGTGGTCTCTGAGGGAGGGGCGTTCATCAGATCCACGCAGCAGTAGCCCGTGCTGCGACCGATCGACCGTCTCGACCGGCGCATCTCCGGCTTCATGGGCCGCTGGGGGACGCCGGCGCTGCAGGTCTCGCTCGCTGTGATCTTCGTCTGGTTCGGTATCCTCAAGCCGCTCGGCCTCTCGCCGGCCGGTGACCTGGTCATGGCGACGGTCGCCTGGATGCCACTTCTCTCGCCGCCCCAGTGGCTGGCGGTGATCGGATGGTGGGAGGTGGCGATCGGGCTCACCTTCCTCCATCGGAGGACCATCCGCATCGCCATCGCACTCCTGGCGCTTCAGATGGGCGGCACCTTCCTTCCGCTCGTACTCCTTCCCGAGGTGACTTTCCAGCCCGGCCACCTCCCGTATGCCCCGACGTTGGAAGGGCAGTACATCATCAAGAACCTGCTCATCATCTCGGCGGCGCTCGTCCTCGGGGGAACGCTTCGCCGCGGGCCGGGTCAGGAGGCGAGAAGGTTGACCATTCCCCATCCCTCGCGCCGATGAAGATCCAAACCGAGTGGCTCACCCAGCGAGTCGAGAACGCTCCCACCGCGACGCACCGCAAGCTTTCCGCAATGCCCGCGATGCGAATTCGAATGGCGTGGCAGAAGCTGCGGAACGAAGCCGCCGAGGGCGACGAGCTCTGGGCCTTCGAGAATCCGTCGAACACGTGGAAGAAGCTCGGACGGCACAACGGCTACGCGCTCGTCCGTAACGGTAAGATCGTCAGCAGCGTCATCGTCACCAGCGAGTAGCGCTCGCCTGCCGGGTGCATCGTCCGTCCCCGGGCGCCGATCCAGCGTCGGCGAGGAAGTGCGGGGGGCCGGAGGCGGGGCGCGGAAGCGCCCGACCACCGGCCATTCTCTCGTCGTACGGGGAGCTGGATCTCACCAGATCCGATAGCCGCGGCCAGCCCGCGGCGCAGGCTACGTCAGCTGGCGGCGAAGCAGTAGAAGAGGCCTGCGCCGCCGGTCGCCACGAGGTTCTCCTGACCGCACCCGTTGGAGAAGTGGACGGCGTTCCACGAAGAGTTCGCGCCGCCGAGCCGATCATGGTGTCCGACCATCGCGCGTCCTTCGCCGTTCGACGTCCAGTTGTCGCACGTGGTGATGGCGGGCGGTCCCATCAGGGCGCGTCCGTGCGAGTCGGAGCCCGTGAGGATGTCATGCTGGTTCGGCTGGTCGCCCACACCATTCACCGGTTCGCCCCGCTCGTCGACCGCCGTCGGCTTCCGGATGTTGTTGCGATCGCGCTCGAAATCGCCGTGAAGCTCCGCGACGTTCCAGGCGATCACGGCCCCGTTGGCGTTGAACCACGGCCCTTCGCCGATGCGGTCGCGGGCGTTGACAGGTCCCTGTCCACCTCCGGCGGTACGGCTGAGATACGCGCGCCACGTCAGCCCGCCGGAGCCGACGGCCGAAGCCAGCATCTGACAGTGCTGGTCGGCGCCCTCGAGCCCGCCGAGGTTCGCGCCGTCACCCGGGCCGACGCTCGTGACGAAGAAGCTCATCGGCTGTTGCTGCGCATCGGCGCCACCGGGGAGGGCCAGAAGGAGTACCACGATCGGGAGGAGCGGAAGGAGCGTCGATTTCATGTGAACCGCCTTGCGTTCTGATGGGACGAGGAGGGCGGCCGGGCAGCGGCCGCCAGAGCGCGCTCCCTCAGGATATGTCGTCGAGCGCGGCGGAACAATGCGAATGCTTGCAAAACCTTATGCACCTGGCTCATGTTGCGCTGTCTCGATCGCCTCCGCCCTCCCTCGCCACGGAGTCCACGGCATGATGCGCAAGATGATCGTTGAGCTGATCGGCACCTTCTTCCTCGTGCTGACGATCGGGCTGGTTGTGATCGAGCCGAGTGCCGGCCAGTTCGCTCCGATCGCGATCGGTTCGGTGCTCATGGTCATGGTATTCGCCGGCGGCCACATTTCCGGTGCCCACTACAATCCGGCGGTCACGCTCGGCGTCTTCCTGCGCCGCCGTTCCACGGCCCCGGAGCTTGCGGGCTACTGGCTTGCGCAGACGATGGGTGCGGCCATCGCGGTGCTGGCGGTCCGGGCGCTCAAGGGCGGCTTCGCGGTGGTGACCCTCCAGCCGGCGGTGGGCGCCGCTCTCCTGGCCGAGTTCCTCTTCACCTTCGCGCTGGTGTACGTGGTCCTGAACGTCGCGACGGCGCAGGGGAACGAGGGGAACTCGCACTACGGACTCGCCATCGGCTTCACGGTGATGGTGGGTGCCTACGCGGTGGGCGGGATCTCCGGCGGGGTGTTCAACCCGGCTGTGGCAGTCGGCGTCACGATGCTCGGGTTGACGGCCGCCGGCAGCGTCTGGATCTACCTGGTCGCCAACTTCGCCGGCGGGATCGCCGCAGCGCTCGTCTTCAACGTGCTCGACCTCGGCGCCGACAAGGCGACCGCCGCCACGGCGGCCGAGCAGGCCGGGCTCCGTCCGCCGGCGGAGCCGATACCGTAGACCCGAACCAAACGATCCCATGACCGAAGCGTGCGCGGCCGAATGCCCCTATTGTGGGGAAGCGGTGGAGCTGTTCATCGACGAGGGCGGCGGAAGCCCCCAGAGCTATGTGGAGGATTGCCCCGTCTGCTGCCGCCCGTGGCAGGTCGAAGTCTTCGAAGAGGCCGACGGCGACTGGTGCGCGACGCTGCGGACCTCCGATGAGTGAGTCTTCGGTGCGCCCCCCGGTAACAATCGCTGGCGAACGTTGGACGGTATCATAAGGGTGTGCGACCGACCGCACCTCCAGGATCCCCAGACACAGGAGGCATGATGGTTTCTCGACGTGATTGGCTACGGATGGCGGCGGGCGCCGGTGCCGCGATCGTGTTGAAGGGGTGCGGAGCGCCGGAGAGCGGAGCCACGGCGATGGAGGGCACCGTCGCCGGCACCCCGGGTTCGTCCGCTGGAGGAATCGTGACTCGTGAGCTGATCACCCGGGCGATCCCATCGAGCGGAGAGCAGCTCCCGGTGATCGGGCTGGGCGGCGCGAACACCTTCTCGGCGACCGCCGGGGACGAGGACTTCGAAACGATCGGTGAGGTGCTGCGCGCGCTCGTCGAAGGCGGCGGCACGGTCTTCGACACGGCCGCCGGCTACGGAGCGTCGGAGGAGGTCTCGGGGCGCATGGCCGCCGAGCTCGGGATCGCCGATCAGCTCTTCTGGGCGACGAAGCTGAACGTGGCGGGGCGGGGTGGGGGCTCGGCCGATCGTGATGCCGCGGTCGCGCAGGTCGAGCGCTCCTTCGAGCGGCTCCGGATCCCCGTGATCGACCTGATCCAGGTCCACAACATGGGCGATCCGCCGACGCAGCTCGGGCTCCTACAGGAGCTCAAGGATGCCGGCCGAATTCGCTACACCGGCATCACGACGACGAGCGAGAACCAGTACGACGAGCTCGCCAGGGTCATGCGCGAGTACCCGATCGACTTCATCGGCATCGACTACGCCGTCGACAACAGGATCGCCGAAGAGACGATCCTGCCGCTGGCCCAGGATCGCGGCATCGGCGTGCTCGTCTACCTGCCGTTCGGCCGGAGCCGGATGTGGCAGCGGATCGGCAGTCGTCCGCTCCCGGAATGGGCTGCCGAGTTCGACGCAACGACCTGGGCGCAGCTGATGCTCAAGTTCGTCATCGCCCATCCGGCCGTCACCGTCGCCACCCCGGGTACGAGCGATCCCGGGCACATGCTCGACAACCTCGGGGGAGGAACGGGACGCCTGCCCACGGAGGAGCACCGCCAGCGGATGATCGAGCTCGTCGAGAGCCTCCCCGCCGCCTGAGCTCCCGTGGAGCCGGCTGTCCTTTGATGGAGCGCAGCGGCAAGACGGAGACCATTTTCCGCGGAGTCGCTCGATGACCGCAGACGTCGTCCTGCCGTTCTGGGTCTTCGCCGTTCTCCTTCTCCTGGCGCTCGCGGCCGTGCTCGACCGCCTGCTGGTGCCCAGCGTCCGCTGGTTCCTACGCCAGCGGACGCTGCGGGTGATCGAAGAGGTCAATACGCGGCTGCGGATCCAGATCAGACCCTTCCAGCGTACGCGCCGGCAGGTGCTGATCGATCGGCTCCTGTACGAGCCACGGGTCCAGCAAGCGATAGACGAGCACGTCCGCCTGGAGGGCGTGCCGCGCGAGGTCCTGATACAGCGGGTGGAGCGGTACGCGCGCGAGATCGTCCCGGCCTTCAATGCGTACGCCTACTTCAGGATCGGTTATGCGCTGGCCCGGCGGGTCGCGCGGACCCTGTACCGCGTGCGCCTCGGCTACGCCGACGAGGAGGGGCTCGCCGCGATCCGACCCGCCTCCACGGTGGTGTTCGTGATGAACCACCGCAGCAACATGGACTACGTCCTGGTCGGCTACCTCGCGGCGGATCGCGCCGCGCTCTCCTACGCGGTCGGAGAGTGGGCCCGGATCTGGCCCCTGCAGACGCTCATCCGCTCGATGGGCGCGTACTTCGTCCGGCGCCGATCCGGAGATCCGCTCTACCGCCGGGTCCTGGAGCGCTACGTCTGCATGGCGACCGCCGCCGGCGTGACGCAGGCGCTCTACCCCGAGGGCGGCCTCACGCGCGACGGCAGGCTCCGCCCGCCGAAGCTCGGCCTCCTCGACTACATCCTTCGTGGCTACGAAGCGTCGAGCGGCGAGCGCGACCTCGTATTCGTACCGGTCGGAATCAACTATGACCGGACGCTGGAGGACCGCAGCCTGTTGCTCGACCTCGACCCGGCCGCGCCGAGGACGAGCCGGCTGTCGGCCGTATCGAATGCGTTTCGCTTCATCGGCAGGAATTTTCTGCTGCTCGTGCGCCGGCGCTGGTACCGTCTGGGCTATGCATGCGTGAACTTCGGCTCGCCGCTCTCGATGCGCGGCTATCTCGATGATCGAGGGATCGACATGACCACCCTCTCACGGGAGCAGCGCATGGCAATGGTCGAGCGGCTCGGCGCCGAGATCATGGAAGCGGTCGGATCGGTGGTGCCGGTGCTGCCCGTCTCGCTCGTAGCCCGCGCCTTCGTGGCACAACCCGAGAGACGCTGGAGCCTTCTCGAGCTGAAGTCGCGGGTCTACGAGATGATGCAGCGATTCGAGGCCTCAGGCGCGCACGTCTACCTGCCGCGACGCGACGCGGATTATTCTATCGACGTAGGGCTACGTATGCTGGTTCTGCGGCGCCTGATCGAGGAACGTGATGGGCTCTTCCAACCGGCCATGGGCGAGTTGCCGTTGCTCGGGTATTATGCGAACTCCATCGAGCACCTCGAAGTAGCTCATCCAGCGGTCCCGACGGGCTCGCGGGGTCCGAAGAGCCCCGGCGCGCTCGATGACTCGCCCATGGCCGTCTCGCAGCAGCCTCTGGCATGATCGCATCTTCGGTTTCGTCCGCCGTCGGCCGTTCAAGCCGCTACCCCCGACCTCCATGAAGACCCAGTACTACACGGCCACGAGCCTGGATGGCTTCATCGCGGACTCGAGGAACTCACTGGACTGGCTCTTCCAGTTCGGCGATACCCCGGCGGGCGATTACCCTTCGTTCATCCGCGACATCGGTGCGATCGCGATGGGGTCGACGACATACGAATGGGTCCTCGACGAGTTGGGTAGAACGGACCCTCCCGAGCCTTGGCCCTATTCGCTGCCAACGTGGGTATTCACTTCGCGTCGCCTGCCGACACCGGCTGGCGTCGACATCCGATTCGTCAGCGGCGAGGTCGGTCCGGTGCACGAGGAGATGGTCGCGACGGCGGGGGGGAAGAACGTCTGGCTGGCGGGGGGCGGCGAGCTGGTCGGCCAGTTCCATGACCGTGGACTTCTCGATGAGTTGATCCTGACGATCGCATCCGTCA
>JBBDRR010000095.1:0-1217 GCA_040905395.1 Gemmatimonadota bacterium | reverse complement strand
CGAACGCGGAGATCGCGGAGTCGTTCGTGGTGTCGGAGGGCACCGTGAAGACGCACGTGAAGCGCATCCTCGCCAAGCTCGAGGTGCGCGACCGGACGCAGGCAGCGGTGTTCGCCTTCGACTCGGGATTCGTGACGCCGGAGTCGGCGTCGGAGCCTGAGCCGCGCTAGGGTGCCGGCGGTCGGGTGGCCTCGACGGGACTCGGGTCCCCGAGGGGGCTGATATGCTTCCGCGCGGCCCGGAAGGGTCACCTGTAGCGGCAGCGCGAATGCGCGCCGAAGCAGAGAGGACCTGTGTGGAAATCGTCCCTGGACTGCACCAACTGAAGACGCCGTTCCCCGGCCCGGCGCTCCCCTACATCATGCCGTACGCCCTCGTCGGGGCCGACGGCGTAAACCTGGTCGACGCCGGCTTCGGGACGCCCGAGGCGATCGAGGCGATGACGTCGCAGCTCGCGGAACTCGGCTTCGAGCCGAAGGACATCCGCCGGCTGTTCATCACGCACGCGCACCCCGATCACATCGGCATGGCCGGGTGGATCAAAGAGCAGTCCCCGGACGTGCAGATCATCATGCTGGAGCGCGAGTGGAAGTGGATCCAGGACCGCTGGCTCAACGGCGACGCCTGGACGAAGCTCTCCGACGCCTGGCTCGTGAAGCACGGCGTGCCGCAGGAGGAGATCGACGCGGCGCATGAGGCGGGCGCACTCTCCCCGACCTCACCGGCGGTGAAGCCGGGTGAGAAGCCCGCGGCTCCTTCATCGAACGGTGCGGGACGGCCCGGCGGCAACAGCCGCATGTTCGACTTCGGTGAGCCCGGGATGCTGCTGCAGGACGGCGACGTCGTGGAGTTCGATGGCTGGCGGCTGCAGGCGGTCTGGACGCCGGGCCACACCCCCGGCCACATGTGCATCTACGAGACGAACCACCGCCTGATGTTCACCGGCGACCACGTGTTGCCGTACATCACGCCGAACGTCTCGCTGCACGCGGACCAGGAGGGCTCCAGTCCGCTGTCCGAGTTCCGCGACAGCCTCCGCAAGGTCGCCTCGTTCGACGTCGCGTGCGCGCTCCCGGCGCACGAGTTCACGATGGCTGACCTCGGTTCGCGCTGCTCGGTGCTCCTGCACCACCACGACGAACGACTGACCGAGGTGCGCGATGCGATCGGCACGTCTGGGCCGGTGTCCGCTCGGACGATCTCGCAGACCGTGACCT
>JBBDRR010000094.1:0-7243 GCA_040905395.1 Gemmatimonadota bacterium | reverse complement strand
TCCTGATCTTCGAAGTTCGTACCCGGAACCCATTGAGATTAGGCGGCCGACCGAGGGAGCACAATGTTTTTCCTCGACCGCCTCCTGCTCCTGGCAATAAAACGAATCCGCACGGTTCGAGCCTCTCCGGCGGTGCCGATTGCGCGCACGGCGTACTTCGGCGCATCATTCGGTCGGGTTCGCCACACCGCTTCCGCCACGTCAACCGCCTCACCAGCCACCCGAGCCGACCCTCATGAAGCACCCATCGACCGGTTCGCATCGCACCAGCGCCAGTACTCTCGCCGCAATGACGATCGGCTTCCTCGCGGCTCCCCTGATGCACCCGGCCGCCGCGCAGGGACTGCCCGCCGTCGAGACGCAGTACCCCTTCGTCTGCACGACCGCTCAGAACGGGCTCGGCCAGCCCCTGGTCGACAACCAGGCCCGGCAGGGAATACCGGTGGCCGCGGAGGACCCAGCCGGCGTCTACCCCAGTGACGAGCGTGGCTACCCTACGCCCGACGCTCGGATCGTCGGCTGGAGTCGCGACTGCGAGGTCGACGTCCAGTACGGATACCTCTACAAGGCGACGGGCGGCGATTGGCGGGTGGCGGAATCGCTCGCCGCTATCCCGGACGCCGGGGTAGCGACCACCCGCACGACCGAGGGGCACGAAGTACCCTTCGTCGTTCATCTGGAGCGCGGAACGGTCGACCGGTTCATCTACTCCGTCGCGATGCTCGCCCCCGTCGGCGAGGCCTCTCCCCGACAGCCGGACACCTCTCTCTGGAACCGACGGCTCCTCTTCAGCCTTCAGGGCGGGGTCGCCATCGGCCACACCCAGGGCTCCTGGTCACAGTCCGCCGCCCTCTACGAGCCTGCGTTGCAGCAGGGGTACGCGGTGATCAACTCGACGGGGCTACGGACCAACAGTCACTACAACCTCATCCGGGGCGGCCGCACCGCGGTCATGCTGAAGGAGCACTTCGTCGAGAATTACGGCGAGCCGCTGTACACCGTCGCCGTCGGGGGCTCGGGCGGCGCGATCCAGCAGTACGTCTACCAGCAGAATCATCCCGACCTGCTGGACGGCGGGGTGCCGCAGTACGCCTACCCGGACATGATCACGCAGACGATCCACACCGGCGACTGTGAGCTGCTCGAGCACTACTTCGAGAGGACGGCGGCAGCGAACCCGCGCTGGCGCGACGTGACGGAACGGACGAAAGTGGTCGGATTGAATGCGGAGCAGCGGCCGGTGATCTCGGACGGGGCACGCCGCCAGTTCAACCAGCTCTACGAGGCGTACTCGGCGGCCGGGCTTCCCACTCCCGACGGCTGGAACAGGGACGACGTCGTGCCGATGACGGAGTGTCGGCCGGGTTGGTATGGCCTGACGCCGCTGTCGATGAACCCGACCTTCACCAACGTGCGCGGGATCGAGCAGATGGCCGGTGGAGTGCCGGACGTGAAGTGGACCCACTGGGACGACGCGAAAGACGTGTACGGTGTGGATGCCGATGGCTGGGCGCGCCAGACGTGGGACAACGTGGGGGTCCAGTACGGTCTCGAAGCGGTGCGCGGCGGTGGGATCTCACCGGACGAGTTCCTTCACCTGAACGCCTACATCGGCGGCTGGAAGCACGCCTCCGAGATGGTGCCCGAGGGTTGTCCGATCCGTGGGGACCTCTGTGACGTCCCTGAGCAGTTCGACCCGTGGAGCGCGCGGCAGATGAACCTCAGCCCGGGCGGCGACCAGCCGGCACCTCGCACCGAGGGTGACGCCGTCGGGATCCGGAACGCGTGGGCGAACGGCCACGTTTTCCGGGGGCACCTGAACATCCCGGTCATCGAGTGGAGGCACTACCTCGAGCATCAGCTCGACATGCACAACACCCAGCAGTCGTTCGCGTCGCGGCAGCGAATCGCCGAAGAGATGGGCGACCATGAGCGCCAGCTCGTCTGGTTCACCGACGCGCGGCCCGGACAGCCGCAGGTGGACCACACGCCGGAGGCGCTGGCCGTGCTGCACGACTGGATAACGAATATCAAGGCGAACCCGGCCGCCGGTATCGCGGGCAACAAGCCGGCGAGTGCCACCGACCGGTGCTGGAATACCGACGGCACGCTGATCGCCGAGGGCGATGGTGTCTGGGCGGGTGTTCTGGACGACCGGTCGCCAGGGGAGTGTACGCGTGCGTTCCCGCTCTACTCGACCTCCCGGCGGGTGGCTGGCGCTCCGTACAGCGGCGACGTCTTCAAGTGCGCGACGATGCCGGTCCGCGCCGCGGTGGCGAGAGGCCTCTACGGATCGTGGCGGCCGACCGAGCAGCAGATCGTCCGGCTCGAGCAGATCTTTCCGACCGGCGTCTGCGATTACACACAGCCGCCCCTCGGACAACCGGTTCCCTGAAGCACCGTCCGCTCGGCACCGAGAGCAATCGGCGCCGCGGTCGGCCGGCGCCCCGAATTCTTGCGGGCGCCGCCCGCCGGACCTAAATACACGGTGAAGTGTCTTCGCTTGGCCGGCTGGCCGCAAACGGCATCGTCGATCCGGACATTCGGTTGAATTCTGCGGCACCACGTGACGCCCTGCCGCCAATCCTACGTTGATCCTCACGCCACACCATGAGTATTGAGCAGCCGCGTTGGAAGGACGTTCTCGCGGATCGGATTCCCCCCGCCATGGCGGAGGAGATCGACCTGTTCGAGAACCAGATGGAGTTACGGAAGCAGGAAAAGATCGAGGACAAGGTCTTCGCCGAGCTCCGCCTCCGTCGGGGTGCGTACGGCCAGCGCTACGACAACGGGCACCGCTACGACGGTACGCAGACGCAGGAGATTCCCTTCCCCAGACGCGGCCTGACCAAGGGGCCCGATACGGAGTGGGACGCGCCGGGAATGCAGCGGATCAAGATCCCGTACGGGTGGATGACGGCCGAGCAGCTCGAGACGCTCGCCGAGTGTGCGGAGGAGTACTCGAATGGAATCCTCCACATCACCACCAGGCAGGACATCCAGTTCCACTTCATCGACATCGAAGACACGCCGGACATGCACCGGCGGCTCGCGTCTGTGGGAATCACGACTCGCGAAGCGTGTGGCAACTCGGTCCGCAATGTCACCGGGTGCCCCAAGGCGGGGATCTGCCGCGACGAGGTGTTCGACGTTTCACCTTACGCGAAGGCGGAGACCTGGTTCCTGCTCGGACACCGCGACGTGCAGGACTTCGGACGTAAGTTCAAGATCGCCTACTCCGGCTGCGGCCACGAGGCGTGCGGTCGCGTCATGATGCACGACCTCGGCTTCGTCGCGGCGATGCGGGTGGTCGACGGCAAGACGGAGCGGGGATTCAAGGTGGTGGTCGGCGGTGGCCTCGGGCCCGTGCCCCACGTAGCCAAAGTCCTCTACGAATACATGCCCGAAGAGGAGATGCTCCCCGTCTCGCAGGCGATCGCGCGGGTATACGCGCGCCTCGGCGAGAAGCGGAACCGTAACAAGGCGCGCATCAAGTTCCTCGTCGCTCAGCTCGGCATCGAGGAGTTCAGACGGCTGGTGGACGAGGAACGGAAGGTCCTCGAGCCCGACCCCCGCTGGGGCGATTGGCTCGCCGAGGCCCACGTCGACGTGCCCGAGGCGCTCGAAACACCCGCGACGGACGGCACCACCGAACCGGGGCCGGGCTTCGACGAGTGGGCGAAAACGAACATCTACGATCAGCGGCAGGACGGATTCGTCTCCGTCACGGTGAACCTCCCCCTCGGCGACATCACGTCGCGCCAGTCGCGGAAGCTGGCCGACATCGTCCGCCGCTACACGCGCGACGCCCTGCGCACGACCGTCGACCAGAACTTCTTCATCCGCTCGGTGCACGAGCAGGACGTGAAGGCGTTGTACAACGACCTTCTGGCAACGAACCTGGTCCTTTCCGGGGCGGGGACGATCACCGACGTGACGACGTGCCCCGGCACCGACACGTGCAAGCTGGGCATCGCCAGCTCCCGCGGGCTGGGCGCCGAGCTGCGCGATCGGCTGGAGGCGCGCGAGCTCCAGTTCGATCCGCTGCTGAAGGACATCAACATCAAGGTGAGCGGCTGCCCCAACTCGTGCGGGCTCCATCACATCGGAGACATCGGCTTCTACGGATCGAGCCGCAACGTCGGCGCGTACAAGGTGCCGCACTTCCTCCTCATGCTCGGCGGCGCGCGGGACGAGAACGCCGCGAACTACGGTCTCGCCGTCGGCGCGGTGCCGTCGAAGCGGGCGCCGGAGGTCGTCGATCGACTGCTCGATCTGTACTCACAGCAGCGCGAGGAGGCGGAAACCTTTCGTGACTGGGTCATGCGGGTCGGCAAGAAGGCGATCAAGGAACAGCTCCAGGATCTGCTTCCGGTGCCCGCCTACGAGGACGATTCGAGCTTCTACGTCGACTGGCACGACGCCCGGGAGTACTCGATCGGCGACATCGGCGTCGGAGAGTGCGCCGGTGAGGTGGTGACGCTGACGCAGTTCAGCCTCGCGACGGCCGAGAGCATGGCGTTCGACGCCTCCGCCGCGATCGACGACCCCTCGATCAGTGACGAGGAGGTCCACGAGGTCGCGCGGACGGCGTACCTCGCCATGGTCGCCGCGGCGCAGGGGCTGCTGAAGATGAGCGATCCGGACGCGAGCCGGGATCCCGACATCATCTTCCGTGACTTCCGCGAGCAGTTCCTCGAGACGAAGCTCTTCTTCGAGCGCTTCATCGGGTCGAACGAGTCGCAGTACTACCTGAACGCCCACGAGGCGGGTGGTGCCGTGCGGGATCGGGACGAGGCCCGTCGGCGGGTGGAGGAGGCGCAGCTCTTCATCGAGGCCGCGCACGCCTGCTATTCTCGGCTGCTCCAGGCACAGGCGACGGGCGCGGGTCCGGCTGCCGGAATCTCACTGGCCACCTGACGCGAGCTCCCAATGGAAAATCTCTACCGTGTGTGCGTGAAGCTCTACGCGAACGAGCCGTCGGCGCCGAACGAGGACGCCGCCCTCTTCGTCCCCATCTTCCACGAGTGGATTCGTGACGGAGTGCTCGATATCGTCACCATCGACGTGGCCGACTACGCTCACGTGCCGAAGGGACCCGGCATCATGCTCGTCGCCCACGAGACGGCATTCGCCCTCGATCGCTCGGATGGCGCCTTCGGCCTGATGGCCCAGCGCCGCACACCGATCGGCGGCGATGCGGTCGACGCGGTGGCGACGACACTCCGGCAGACGCTGCAGGTAGCGGCGCGGCTGGAGGGAGATCCGCGCCTCGTCGGACGGCTGAAGTTCGATGCTTCGCGTCTGCGCGTCGAAGCCAACGACCGACTGCGGGCGCCGAACACCGACGAGGGCCATCGCATATTCGAGCCGCTCGTGCGAGAGGCGGTCGGGCGCGTTTATCCGGCGCGTGAGATCAGCATCTCGCGCATCCTGAACGACCCGCGTGACCGGCTCGCGCTGGACGTGCGCGTGGTCGCGGCCGCGGACGTGCGTGAGCACCTGGCCGCGTAGAGACCTGCAGAAGTCCTGGCGGAGAGAGGGAAAGCGCGGTGCCCGGCTGATCTGATCCGCCGGGCATCCGTGTATCACGGAGTGCCGTGGTAGGAACACGGAGTCTGCGCCGCCACCTAACGCCGGGTAGCGCCTGGGTGGCCACCTCGACATTATGAGGCGTTACCCGCCCCAACCGCCCCCGCGGGCCACCCACCACGCCACCGCCCGGAGCTCGTGATGCAGAACGAACTGACCACCAACGTCCAGCGCTCGGTATCGAGCGCCGGTCAGTGGCTGACGGCGAACGAGTCCCGGCTCGTCACCGCCGCCGTCCTGATCGTGCTCGGCGTGGGGCTCGCCTATCTGCTGCGCATGTTCACCGTGCGCCTCGTCACTGCCATCGAGCACGCCATTCCCGGACGCGGCTTCCATACCGAGACGGCTACCGCGCGCGAGCGACGGATCGCCAACATGCTGGGTGCGCTGGTGTTCTGGGGCGTCCTGCTCTTCTTCGTCGCGACCGCCGCGAACGCGCTCGGGCTCGCCCTCCTCAGTTCCGTCGTCGACACCCTCTCGCTCTTCGTGCCGCGCGTCTTTGCCGCGGTGCTGATCCTCGTAACTGGCGCGGTGATGGGGAACCTGGCCCGCAGCGCTGTGACGGCGACCGCGGCCGGCGCGGGCACAGCGATCGGCCCCGGGCTCGGGCAGGTGGTGCGCATCGCCATCATTGTCGCCTCCATCCTCATCGCCGTAGCCGAGCTCGGCATCGACATCGCCCTCCTCACCGCCGTCTTCTCCGTCGCCGTGGCGGCCCTCCTCGGCGGTTTCGCGCTCGCCTTCGGGCTCGGCGCCCGCACCGCCGTCAGCAACATCATCGCCTCGCACTACGTGCGGCAGATGTTCGAGGTCGGTCAGACGGCGCGGATCGGCGGCGTCGAGGGCACCATCGTAGAGCTGACCGCGACGGCCGTCGTCCTGGAGGTGCCCGACGGCCGCGTCATCGTGCCGGCGACACAGTTCGCCGAGACGACATCGGTGCTGGTGGTGAAGAGGCAGGCCCCATGATCGCAATCGATCGCCTTGCCAATGCCTTCCTGGAGTCGCACCCGCCGCGTGCGGCGACGATGCTCGGCCGGATGCCGGTCGCCGGAGCGGCCGAGGTGCTCCGCGCCGTGCCCCCGGGGATTGCGGCGGCAGTGGTGCGGGAGCTGACAGTGTCCTACGCCGCCGAGTGCCTTCGCAGCCTCGCACCCTCGGAGGGCGCCGCGATCGTCGCGGAGTTGGCGACGGGCGACGCGGCCGGCATCCTGCGCGCCCTGGACCCGGCGCGGCGGGACCCGCTCCTCGCCGCGCTCCCCGCCGACGCACGCCGCCCCATCGTCCGTCTGCTTCCCTATGTCGAGGGCACCGCGGGAGCGGTGATGGACCCTTCCATCTTCCAGCTCCCCGACGACATCCTCGTCGCGGATGCCCGCGTGCGCCTCCGCCGCGCCGCGCGGGACCTGCTCCACTACATTTTCGTGGTCGATCGCGAGCGTCGCCTCGTCGGGGTTCTCGATATCGCCGAACTGATGGTCGCCGGGGCCCGCGACCCGGTGAGCGCCGTCATGCACCGGGACGTCGACCGACTCAGCGTTTGGATGCCGGTGTCGTTGGTCCGCGACCACCCGGCGTGGCAGCACTACCACGCGCTGCCCGTCGTCGACGACGATGACCGTCTGGTCGGTGCCGTCCGCTACCAGACGCT
>JBBDRR010000093.1:7878-39968 GCA_040905395.1 Gemmatimonadota bacterium | reverse complement strand
GAGCCTCCCATGCTCCTGTTAACTATCAACTGTCGACTCTCAACTCTCCCTAGTACTTCACCAACTCCTCGACCACCTTCACGACATCGTCCGCCTCCGGCAGGATCGCGCGCTCCAGAGTGGGGGCGTAGGCGACCCATGTGTCGAGTGATGCGACGCGTCGCACGGGGGCGTCGAGCCAGGCGAAGAGCTCATCGGCGACGCGCGCCGCAAACTCGGCACCGATGCCCCAGGACAGCGCGTCCTCGTGGACGATCACCGCGCGGTTCGTCTTCTTTACCGATTCGGCGATCGCCTCCATGTCGAAGGGATTGATCGTGCGCAGGTCGAGCACCTCGGCCGAGATCCCCCGCTCCTCGAGGATCTTCGCTGCGATCAGCGATCGCTGGACGAGAGCGCCGCAGGTCACGATCGTCACGTCGCTACCCTCCCGCACGCGCTTCGCTTTCCCGAAGGGGATCATGAAGTTGGATCCTGGATAGGAGCTCTTGTTGTAGACCTGGCGGTAGAGGTGCTTGTGCTCGAGAAAGAGCACGGGGTCATCGCTCCGGATCGCGGTGCGCAGGAGTCCGGCGGCGTCGAGCGCCGTTGCGGGCATCACCACGCGGATGCCGGGGCAGTGCGCGAAGATCGCCTCGCCCGTCTGTGAATGGTAGAGCGAGCCACCCTTGAGGTATCCGCCATACGTTACGCGGATCACGACCGGGCAGCTCCACGAGTTCGCCGAGCGATACCGGATCATCGCCAGCTCGTCCCGGATCTGCATCATCGCCGGCCAGATGTAATCGAAGAACTGGATCTCCACGACCGGTTTGAGCCCGCGCAGCGCCATCCCTATCGCGCGTCCGACGATATTCGCCTCGGCGAGAGGGGAGTTGAACACCCTCACCGACCCGAACTCCCGCTGCAAGCCGGCCGTCACCTTGAAGACTCCGCCCTTGCCGGTGACCTTGTCGATCAGCTCCTCGCGCGAGACGTCGGCGATGTCCTGTCCGAAGACCAGGATCCGCTCCTCGCGACGAAGCTCGTCCTTCAGCGTCAGGTTGATGAGATCGACCATCGTCGTCTCGTTGCCCTGGAAGCGGGGGTCGTCCTCGGTATCGAACTGCTCCGCGGTCGGATCCACGTCGGGCGAGTAGAGGAAGTCCATCGCCGTCGAGGCCTCCGGCTCGGGCGAATCGAGCGCCTCTTCCGCAGCCTCGTTCACCAGCTTTCTGAGCTCCAGGTCGAGGGCATCGAGCTCGTCCTGCGATACCTCGTACTCGTCGCGGAGGAGCGCCTCGGTTCGCTTCAGGGGATCGCGCGTCGCCTCCTCGTCCCGCATCGCGTCCGTCTTGTAGGCGCGCTCGTCATCGGAGAGGGAATGGGAGTACGGGCGGATCACATGTGCGTGCACGAGCGCGGGACCGTCGCCGCGGCGGGCATGCGCTACGGCGTCGCGCATCGCCTCCCACGATTCGACGACGTCGGTGCCGTCGCACTCGATGATCGCGAGGTGGGGAAATCCAGTCAGCAGGCTCGAGATCTTGCCGCCGGGGGTGTTGACCTCGACCGGAACCGAGATCGCGTAGCCGTTGTCCTGTACGACGTAGACCACGGGAAGCTTCAGGTTGCAGGCGGTGCTGATGCTTTCCCAGAACTCCCCCTCCGAGGTCGTGCCGTCGCCGGAGCACACGAACACGACCTCGTCCTCCTTCGCCCGCGTCAGCTCGATCACCTGCTCGCTGCCGAGCTGCCTTGCTCGCTGTGCGGCCTCCGCGGTGCCGATTGCCTGCAGGTACTGCGTTCCGGTGGGCGAGGAGGTGGTGACGATGTGGAGATCGTTGCTGCTCCAGTGCGACGGCATCTGCCGTCCCCCGGACATCGGGTCGGCGGCCGCGCCGAAGGCCTGCAGCATCTGATCGCGTGCGGTGATGCCGAGCTGGAGGGCGAACGCGCGGTCGCGGTAGTAGAAGTAGAACCAATCGTGTCCCGCTCGGCCATGCGCGCCGGCCGCGACCTGGATCGCTTCGTGTCCGGCGGCCGAGATCTGGAAATAGATCTTGTTCTGCCGCTTGAGCTGGATCTCCTTGTCGTCGATGCGGCGTGAGAGGAGCATCGTGCGATACAGATCCAGAAGGGTCTCCCGGTCGAGATCCGTCCCGTCTCGTTGCCTGATCTTGGTCGCCATGTCTGTCGATTCGAAGAACGGCCGGCCGGTCGGGCCGCCCCGTGCTCGCGGGTGTTCGGCGAGCTGTAAGTATAGCCACGGCCCGAATGGCAAGCCAGATTCGCTGACGGCCGTCCGGACGGGCGGCTCCCGCGCCGAATGCGTTCCCGAGCCACACCTCGATGCCGATTGACGAAGCTGTCTCCGACGTCGTCCGTATCACGACCCCACTCCCGTTCCGGCCGAGGTCCGTACATGCCTACCTCGCCCCGTTGGACGAAGGCGGTTGGATGCTCGTCGACGGCGGAATCGATACCGACGAAGCATGGGCCGCACTGACGGCAGGTATACGGCAGGTCGCCTCCTGGGCGGATCTTCGCGTGCACGTGCTGACGCACATGCACGTCGATCACATGGGGCTCGCGCGGAGGGTTCAGGATGCATCTTCGGTACCGATCGCGATGGGAGTCCTGGACTCGGAACGCGCCGCTCATGCGGCCGCCGAGCCAGAGGAAGAGGCAGACTACCGCGCTGGCCTGCTTCGCTCGACCGGAGCTCCCGAGGACATCCTCCACCGGATCGGGGAATCGAATCGCCAGGTCGGCGCCCTCGCCCGGTTCGTGGCGCCCACCCACGATCTCCCGATCTCCCGGGCACCCGTTCCGCTGGCAGCCGAGTGGATCGCGGTGTGGACACCGGGGCATACGGCGGGGCACATCAGTCTCTTCCGGGAACGCGACGGCGTGCTGATCGCCGGAGACGCCATCCTGCCGACGATCTCTCCGACCATCGGCGTCAACCGCCAGCGGCCTGACCCGGTGGCGGACTATTGGGAGGCGCTGGATCGGCTCGAATCGCTACAGCCGCGGATCGTTCTGCCGGGGCACGGCGGCGCCATGCGGGGCGCGGGCCGAATCCTGGAGCTGCGGGAAGAGCTGCTGCTCGAGGGCGACCGCGTGCTGGCACTGCTCACCACCGTACCGGCCTCACCCTGGACGATCGCCGAACGTCGGTACGCCGGTCGGGAGCTGCCCTTTCATCTCCGAATCCAGGCACTGCGGGAGACCCTCGCCCACCTGGAGCACCTGGCGTCTCGCGGCAGCGTCGAGCGGCGGCGGGACGGAGAGCGGATTCGCTTCGCCCTCGCGACGACCACCGCATCGTGAGGACGGGTTGGCGAGCGATTCGCAGTCGCGGCTGGTGTCGGGTACGTTGCCAGCGAACGCCGCGACGCGCGCAGTGAAGGGAGTGTAGAACGATGCTTAGGGTAGCGCTGACGGGTAACATCGCAGCCGGAAAGTCCACGGTGGCCCGTAGCTGGCGCGAGCTCGGCGGGGTCGTCGTCGAGGCCGACGCCCTGGCCAGGCGCGCGGTCGCGCCCGGTACCCCGGCGCTCAGCAAGATCAGCGACCGGTGGGGCCCCGGAATCGTGCTTCCATCCGGCGAGCTCGACCGGGCGGCCTTACGGGACGTCGTCTTCCGGGACCCGGACGAGCGACGCATCCTGGAGGCGATCGTGCACCCGGAGGTGAATCGGCTGCGGAAGAGAGCATTCGCCGAGGCCGCTGCGAGGGGCGCGGAGATCGTCGTCGGCGACATCCCGCTCCTCTTCGAGGTCGGTCTCGAGGACGAATTCGCCGCGGTCGTTCTGGTGGACGCGCCGGAAGCGGTGCGACTCGAGCGCCTCCTGCAGGATCGTGGACTCGAGGAGGACGAAGCGCAGCGGATGATCGACTCGCAGCTTCCGACGACCCGGAAGCGTGCGGCCGCCGACTTCGTGATAGACAACGTCGATTCGATCGCCGACTTGGAGGCGCGCGCGAAGGAGGTCTGGTCGGAGCTGTTGCTGCGGGCGAGAGGTCACAGCGGAGGACTGCCGTGACCCTCCTACGTGTCGACATGCACCTGCACACCTATCGCTCGTTCGATTGCCTGAGCAGGCCTGGCGATATCCTCGCCGCGGCGCGCGCTCTGGGCCTCGACCGGATCGTCGTGACCGACCACAACGAGATCCGGGGCGCTCTGGAGCTCCGTGAGATGGACCCCGAACGGGTCATCGTCGGCGAGGAGGTGAAGACCGGGGAGGGCTTCGACGTCATAGGAATCTTTCTCGACGAGCTCATCCCGAAAGGGACGCCGGCGCGGGAGACGTGCGGGCGGATCCGCGAGCAGGGCGGCGTCGTCTATCTTCCACATCCGTTCGACACCAGCCGATCGGGCGGCGGCGAGCTGCTCTCGGCCCTGACCGACCTGATCGACATCGTCGAAGTGCACAATGCGCGCTGCTGGCCGACCACGCTGAACGATCGGGCGCTGAAGTGGGCGGAGGAGAACGAAAAGTTGATGGGTGCCGGCTCGGACGCCCACACCGTAGCTGAGCTCGGCCGGGGCTTCGTCGAGTTGCCGCACTTCGAGAACACGCGCGAAGGCTTTCTGAGCGCGCTCGCCGCGGGGACGATCGCTGGAAGGTTCAATACGTCGCCGGCGTACCGGCTGGCGTCGGCGTGGGCGAAAATTCGGAAGAAGCTCCCCGGCACGGATCGGTCGATGACCGCCTGAACAGTATTCTCTTAGCGCCAGCAGCGTACCGCCCATGAGCAGGCAAGAGAGCGAGGCGAACCCCGGAGGCGCACCCGTCGACATGGGTTCCGTCTTCCTGGGGCCGAAGGCGGAGAACGCGGAGCTTTTCGAGAGGCTCCTGCTGGAGGCGTTCCGCGACCACGTCACCTGGCGGCGGGAATTCCACCCGGAAGACGGGCTGCTCGTCGATCGGACGGCGAAGCACACGGCCGCGTTCGCGCGGTCGACCTCGATCCTCGAGCGCGAGCTACACGGGCTGCTGGCCGAGCTGAAGGCGGGAGTCCCCTTCTTCAGCCCCCGCTACACGGGGCACATGTGCTCCGACCTCACGATGGCGAGCCTGGTCGGGTACTTCGCCACGATGCTGTACAATCCCAACAACGTCGCGGCCGAAGCGTCGCCCGTCACCTCACGTATGGAGCTGCAGGTTGCCGAGCAGCTCGCGGCGATGATCGGCTTCGATCTGGACCGGCAATGGGGGCACCTCACCTCCGGAGGGACGGTCGCGAACTTCGAGGCGCTCTGGGTCGCTCGGAACGTCAAGTACCTGCCGGTGGCGCTCGCCTGGGCCGTCCGGGAACGGGGCGGGACGATCCGTCTGCGTCTGCCGGACGGCTCGGACGCGGACGCGGCTTCCCTCGACCTCTGGCAGCTCCTCAACGTCACGCCGACGGCCGCCCTCGACGCCGCCGACCGGTTCCGTGAAGAGTTCGAATCCCCGAAAGAGTCACTGGAGGTGCTGAATCGCCACTCGCTGGCGGGCCTCGGATATCAGGACTTCGGACGGCGGCTCAGCGCCGAATTCGGAGATTCCCTGCCGCCGGCGGTGGTGCTCGTGCCCTCCACGGCCCACTACTCGTGGGAGAAGATCTGTCGATCGTTGGGGATCGGTGGCTCCAATCTCGTCCACGTGCCGGTGGACGAGCGGTTTCGAATGGACCCGGACGCCCTCGCCGAAACGGTCCGCGATCTGGCCGAGCGGCGTCAGCCGGTGATGGCCTGCGTAACCGTGATCGGCACGACGGAGGAGAGTGCGGTCGACCGACTGGACCGGATCGTGGAGATCCGCCGGGCGGCCGGGACCTTCGGCGTCGCATTCCACCTTCACGCCGATGCGGCCTACGGCGGCTATGCCGCCTCCGTTACCCGACGGTCGGGCGGGACGCGGAGGAGCCACGCGGAGGCGGCGGCGGCGTACGGATGGCCGGAGGAGGCGGTGTACCGGGCCCTCGTCGCGCTCGAGGAGGTCGACTCGGTGACGATCGACCCTCACAAGCTCGGCTTCATGCCCTATCCGGCGGGCGCGATCTCCTTCCGCGACGGCCGCTCTCGCGATCTCGTCGCCGTCGAAGCGCCGTACCTCTTCCATCGCGGCGCGTCCGAGTGGGGCTATATCGGCAGGTACATCTTCGAGGGGTCCAAACCCGGCGCGGCGGCCGCCGCCGTCTGGATGTCGCACAAGGTGCTGCCGCTCGATGCGGACGGCTACGGCCGACTCATCGCCGACACGGCGCGGGGCGCGCTACGGCTGCATCGCTGTCTCTCGGAGCTCGTCTGGTCACCGTTCCGCATCGTGACATTGCCCGCCCCCGACCTCAACATCGTCTGCTTCGCGATCGGCCATCCCACCCTCGAGACGCTGGAAGCGACGAACGACTTCATCACTCGTGTCTACCAGGCGATGAGCGTCGGGGACGTCGCGCTGAGACCGCGCCCGGACTACTTCGTCACCAAGACGATACTCAGGTCCGACGACTATGGCACATCGGCCCTACCGCTCGTCCGCGCGCTCGGATTCTCCGCCGCAGACTACGAGCGGGCCGGCGGTCTCAGCGTGATCCGCTGCACCGTCATGGACCCGTTCCTCGCCGACCCGCGTTCAGGAACGGACCACGTGGAGGGGTTTGTCGGGGCTTTGCGCGAGGTCGCGGGGGAGGAGTTGTAAGTGTTGAGTTTTCAGTTTTGAGTTTTTAGTTGAACAGCCGTGCCTGCAGGCGATCCGGACAACTCAAAACTAAAAACTCAAAACAAAAAACTCGCGAACGTCAGTTCGCGCTCTCCGCTTCCTCCCGGGCCTGGTGCATGTAGTCGCGGAGCTGGTCCGTCGACAGATCGTGGAGCTGGCGGGCGATGGAGGCGAACTGCTGCGGCATCGAATCGCCGGAGCTCCGCTGGAGGTCGTCGTCGATGTCCAGTGGCCAGGAGGGCCAATCGACCTCGTCGCCGATTGCGACCGGATCGATGCCGTCGAGGGGGTGGAAGACGAGGGTGACGCCGAGCTCCTCCGGCTCGTCCACGTACGGCGCGATCTCCGCCTCCGCCAGAAAGAGCTTTCCGCCGTCCTCGATGATACGGAATCCGAGCGCGAGTCCGTACGTCTCCTCACCGTCGTCTTGATCGTGGTGGTGCTCAGCCATGGTATCCTCTCGAAATGAATGAATTCAGCTTCCGGATCAGCGGCCCCGCCCGCCCCGCCCTCCGCCCCGGCCTCCCCGCCGTCTGCGGCCGCCACCCGGGCTGCCTGCCTTCCCCCTCTCCTTGCCGTCTCCGGAACCCTTCGGGCCGCCGCGTGGCGCGCTCCCCGATCGCGGTCCACCTGGCCCCCGACCTGATGGCGGGGGATTGCGGTCGCCCTCCGAACGGCTGTGCTCGCGCAACTCCGCCTTGTTCATCGGCGCGAGCTCCTTCGCCTCGTCGAGCGACGACGCCCGCACTGCGCCCTTCTTTCCCCGGAGGACTGTCCAGTGCAGCGGCCGGTCGATCTCCGGAAGGTCCGTCTCGCTGAGCTGCCAGAGGATCTTCTCGGGAATTCTGGCCCGGACGAGACCGACGCCGTCCTCCACCGCGTAATCGAGCGGGTACTCGGCGCCGCGGATGACGATATTATCGGGCAGCGAAAGCCACCGCTTCCGCTCCTGCGGGCTGACGAAGTCGTCCGGGTCGAGGCGGAGATCGGTCTCGGCAAATTCGGAGTAGGAGGCGACGTTCGCCAGCTTCCGCTCGAAATATTCCGTGAGCGCCGACTCGTTCGCCTCCCGTGTGGCACCCGCCGAACGCCTGTAGACCTCTCGCAGCTCCCGAAACGCCTCGCGGTTACCGCGGATATCCCGGTGGTACGCCGCTCCGGCCGCCATCGCCTCAGCCAGCGCCATACGCGCGGCCGCGGCGCGCTCGACCGGAAACTCGTCGAGCGGGGCTTCGCTCGCGTCCAGCTCGAAGCCGTGGAAGTTGCGGACGCTCCTCAGACGCAGCGGCGCCCGCTTGTGGCCCGCGTCGTAGACGACCTCCGCCTCGTCGACGTTCGCGTGCTGCCAGATCATGTCGTAGGGGATCTGCGTCCCCTCGATCGACCCGCGAGTCCGCCCGAACCGATCCGAGAAGTAGCGCAGATCGCCGACGATCGGCCCCCATTTGCCGCAGACGCTCGTCTGCGAGACGCGGACCTGCTCGCCCCAGCTCGTTTCCTCGTCGATGACCAGGTCGAAGGGCATCGCGGTGGCGAGCAGGCGCTGCCATTCCTCGATCAGGCCCTTGTTCAGGACTGGCAGCGAGCGGGGGAGCGTCAGCTCCAGCGAGCGGTAGATCGACGCGAGGGCGAGCGCCGTGTCCTCGATCGAGCGTACGAGCACCCCTCGCTCCTCCGCCCACGCTTCCAGCGCCTCGGCCTCGAACACGTGACGCGGAAGGCCGAAGACGCTGCCCATCGAGCCGCAGCTCTCCAATGCGTCCTGGTACAGGTTGTACGCGGTCAGATGATCGCTGCCGGGGACGATGTAGGCGCCGATGTACCGGTCCTGTCGCGTCATCCGGTGCAGCGAGTCGATCGAGGCGCAGACGGATACGAAGGGGATCAGGTGCTCGTCCGCGTTCACCAGCAGCTCGCCCCAGGGGCGGTCCACCGGCAGTACCTCCACCTTACGGCCGTAGTCCGTCAGCCGTATCCCATCGACGAGTCCGCGCTTCGTCAGCAGCTCGACCGAGCGCTTGTAGGCGATCCGGTCGAGCGGCACCGGCAGGTCGAGGTCGTCCGCACGAACGCCGACGTCGGCGCACGTCATCGCGACGCGCTCCGGATCGCCGGCGAGCTGGAAGTTCGGAGGGGTGGGCCGGAGGGAGCCGAAGTCGATATCCCGCTCGGAGAGGATCCACACCTCTCCACCCGGGACGCGGCCGTGCACCCGGCCCGCCATCTGGAGGATCTCGTTCGCGCCGAGCGGCAGCCTGGTGAGAACGCCCTTACCGCGGCGGACGAGGCTCGTGAACTGCGCATCTTCGATGACGACGGTATCCAGTCCCCGGATGTTCAGCGCCGACTGCCCCGCCGCCGTCATCGAAAGGACGTACGGGTGCGGCGCGTCGCCCTCCAGGAAGGGCCTCAGCTTCGTGATCGGCTCTCCCCCGTGGTAGAACTCCGCAAAGATCCGATCCCACTGCCCGCCGATCTTCTCCGCGACCTGCTCGGTCTCCTTGCGGGTGGGGACGAAGACGGCCACCCCGCGCTTGTCCTTGACCACCCTGCGGAGGAATCGCTCGTTCAGGAAGCTGAGCGGGTTCGTGGTGGCGACCACGCCGACCTTCGCCGCCAGCTCGGGATCGAACGCGCTGCTCTCGATGACTTCGGCGGACTCGAGATAGGAAGCGTAGAAGCTCGGATCCACGGTCGCGGACAACCAGATGAACCGGCATCCTGCGCGTTTGCCCAGGGCGAGGCAGAGCTCGAGCTCGGCGGACGTCTGGTGGATCTCGTCGACGATCAGCGTATCCTCGGGGCCGATCAGTGCATCCTGCAGCCAGCGCCGAGCAATGCCGGTGGTGATGATGACGACGTTCCAGGTCGGCGTCTCGGGCGTCGCCTCCCGCTCCCGGTTCACCACGCCGACCCGAAGCGGGAGCCCCACGACCTGCTCGGCGATGGGGCGGATCGCCAGCGTCTTGCCGGTGCCGGTCCCAGCGACGATGCCGAAACCCTTTCCGGACCGGGCGAGACGGCGGAGGTCCTCACCGTGCTCGCGCTCCATGACCGTCTCGATGTGCGTCAGGCCCACGCCCATCTCGATCGTCTCGCAGGCCGCGCGCGTGGGCGCGATGACCACGATGCGACCGCCCCTGGGACGGCCCGGGTAGCGCTCCGAGGGGGGTGTCGTCGGGACCTGTACCATCTATTCGTCCATTCCTATGGCTGATCTCATGACCGGTGCGCGGCGATCCGGTCGGGCGCCCGCCAGAGCGCCCGTAACTGACGGCCTGGTCTACAGGGCGGTAGCGCTCTCGTTCGGGTCGACCGGCACTTCGGTCGTGGCGCGCGGGCACCAACTGTAGCGCCTCGCTGCCCGCGCGGCCATTACACCGCGCTCTCGCTTCCGGCCTCGCCGGGGTCTGCACCGGTGCAAAGAGTCCGCCATACAACCGGGCCGGAGCGGTGCGGAGACTGCTCATTTCCACGAGGCGATCACCCGCGCCGAAGTTCGCTTGTAGCGGTCAGGGGGCCGGGTTATCTTTCCGCCTCATCATCCCCCACCCGATACCGTCCCAGATGGAGCATCGCGAGGAGCTGCAGTCCAAGGCGCGAGAGCTGGAGCGTAGCGATCAACCGCGCGCGGCTCTCGATCTGTATTTACGCGCCGCTTCGGCCGGAGAGCAGGCGGACGCCGGGCCGGTGTGGGCGCGTGTCGGCGACCTCCAGCTCCGCCTCGGCGATCCCGCGGCCGCCGAGGAGAGCCTCTCCCGTGCCGTCGAGCTATTCGTCGCCGCCGAGCAGTACAACAACGCGATCGCGATCTCCCGCCAGCTCGTTCGGGCGCGCCCAGAGAACTCCACCGCCCACCTGCGCTGCGGCGAAATCTCCCTCCGGCAGGGCTATCGAGCCTTTGCGCGTACGGGCGTCGCCGAATTCGCGCGGCAGGTATCACAGAGGGGAACGATCTCCGAGGCCGCGGCTTCGATCGGCGCTTTCCTGACCACCTTTCCCGACGAGAGGGAACTCTGGCGCCAGTGGGCCGACGAGCTGCTCGGGCTCGGGCGGGAGGATGCCGCCGTCGATGGATTGCGACAACTTCGGGAGCATGCGATCACCGCGGGCCTCGACGATGCCGCGGAACGCATCGCCGAGGAGCTCCGCCGCATCGAGCCCGGGGCCGCGCCGGTCGGCGGCACCACGCCCCCAACCGGCGACCCATCCTTCCAGCTGGCCGGCGACGACGATGAGCTGCCGATGCTCGCCGGAACGGATCCCGGTCCGGCCACCTCCAGCGAGGAGGACGAGCAGGACGAGCAGGCGATCGCTCCACTCGCCGGCCTCGAGCCCACTCATGGCGGCCACGACTGGCCGGACACCGACTCCGAGACCGCGCAGGAAGCGGAGCCACTTCCACTTCTGGACACGGCCGGCGCAGCTCGCGACCTCGACCCGATCGTCGACGAAGGGGCGGTGCCCACGGAGAAAGAGGATCTCGATCAGGAATCGGAGCCGCTCCCACTGCTCTCGACCGCTCCGGAGGCCCCGCCCGACACCGATTCGTTCGAACGCGAGGACATCGGCCTGATCCCGACGGACGCAGGAGCGGAGCTCGAGGCTCCTGCGCCGGCTCCGCTGCGGGACGAGGGGGAGGAGGAGTCTGCTGGCACGGCCGCCGAGGTGCGCGGTTTCGATCTGCCCGCTCTGATCGAGGACGTGCGAGCGATCACCGATCGCGATGTGGAGGCCGCCGAACCGGCGACGCACTACGATCTGGGGCTTGCCTACAAGGAGATGGGGATCCTGGACGACTCCCGAGCTCACCTCCGGGCGGCTCTCGAGGGCGGACACGACCCCCTCGCCGTGCTGGAGGTCCTTGGCGAGGTTCTGCTGGAGCAGGACGAGGCGGCGATCGGAGATCGGCTCATGCGGCAGGCGCCTCGTGCGCTCGACGGACCCGAGCCCGACCTCATCGGCCTGCACTACTGGCTGGGGCGCAGCGCTCAACAGCTCGGAGATGTCGACTCCGCCCGACGTTTCCTCCGCTGGGTCGTCGAGATCGATCCCGCCTTCAGGGACGCGGCCGACCGGCTGGACGCTCTCGACGAGAACGGCTTTGACAGTGCAAACGGACAGGAGTAGCTTGCCCGGCGCCATACCCGCATCAGATCACGACATCAACGAAGAGATGCTTCGCACGGCCCTCCCTACGCTGTCCCAGATCCAGGCTCCGGTCGCCGAACGACTCGATCGGGTCGTCGATGAATTCCGGCGGATCCTCCTGTCCGATTTCGATGGAATCGGGGAGATCAACGACTATATCCTCCAGGTCCGGGGAAAGCTCTTCCGGCCGAGCCTCCTCCTGCTCTGCAACGAGGTCGGCGCGGAGCCGACGCAGGAAGCCAATACGTATGCGGCGGTCATCGAGCTGATCCATCTGGCGACCCTCGTCCATGACGACGCGGTGGATCACTCGGTGCTCCGTCGTGGGATGCCGACGGTGAACGCCCTCTGGAGCCATCAGGTCTCCATCATCATGGGCGACTACCTGTACTCGCGCTCGATCTCGGAACTGGCGCGCCTCGGCAGCATCGAGCCGGTGCGCATCCTCGCGCAGGCGTCGAACTCGATGTCGGTCGGCGAGATGCGGCAACTCGCCTCGTGTGACGCGCTGGATTTCAGCGAGGGGTCGTACTACCAGCTCATCGAGTGCAAGACCGCGTCGCTGATCTCCGCCGCCTGCGAGCTGGGCGCTCTCGCCGGCGACGAGTCGCTCCGGGCTCCTCTCTCGGACTTCGGCCACAAGCTCGGCATGGCCTTCCAGATCGCCGACGATCTGCTCGACTACACGGCGGACGAAGCGGTGATCGGCAAGCCCTCCGGGCTCGATCTGCGGGAGCACAAGGTGACCCTTCCTCTCATCGCCGTGCTCCCGGAGCTGTCGGCCGATGAGCGAAAGCGTATCGAGAACTTCTTCGAAGAGCCGGAAGCGAAGGATTCCGAGATCGCCGCGATCGTCGAGATCGTCACCAGGTGCGGCGGCTTGGAATATGCTAGGGAGAAAGCGCTCGATTACGCTCGGCAAGCCGCGGAGGCACTCGACGGATTACCCGACGGTCCTCCTCTTCACGCCCTTCGCCAGAGCATCACCTACGCGGTAGAGCGTCGCCGCTGAACAACGAGCAGGACAGGCCAATGGGGTGGGAGGATCGATGAACGTCGCTATTCGACGACGGGTGGGTCGCCTGTTGCTCGTGCTGCTGATCGGGCTGGTGCTCGGCGCTCTCCTCACGGAGCTCGCCGTTCGCTTCATGCCCGACAGCGCCGCCCGCGAATTCTTCACGACATCGGTCGCCGCGGCGTTCGGTCCCCTCGTCTTCGACCTGGTCGCCGTCGGTCTAACGCTGGGGCCGCTCGTGTTCCACCTCAACGCGCTCAGCGTCGTCGGCGTGATGGTTGTCGCTCTCGGAGCACGGGCCTGGTTGTGACGGAAAGTTGACGATCGAGAGGTAGCAGGAAGAGCTTTCGGCATCGGCTCGCAAAGAAGGCCCGCGAAATCCGCGGGCCTTCTCCTTTCAACTGTTCAGGCGTCGACCGTCGACTCATTCAAAACATCATCGGCGGCGCATCCGACTGTGCCACCGGCATGTCGTCGCGGCGGTCTATGATCGTCGCTTCGTTGCGAAGCTCCTCCATCCAGCGTGAAATCGACTCCTGCTGGAGCTGCATGAGCGCGAACTGGCGAATCGGCTCCTTCTGTGCCTCGAACTCCTCCCGGCTCGCCTCGGTACGCGCCGTGGGGCGAACGATGAAGAGCCCGGTCGGCGTCTCCATCACCCCGCTGACCTGGCCGATCGGAACGCCGAAGGCCGCGCCAGTGGCCGCGTTGGCCTGACCGAATGCGGGATTGAAGCCCGTCCTCGTCAGCGGTCCGGCCGACTGTACGGACAGCCCCCGCTCGCTCGCCGCCTGCTCCAGCGGCTCGCCCGCGCGGACCTCGGCGACGATCTGCTCGCCGATCTGCCGCGCCTGCTCCCGCTTCTTCTCCAGGATGATCTGACGACGGATCTCCGGCGTGGCCTCTTCGAGAGGAACCTGCCCCGGCTCGATGTACTCCTGCAGTTCCACGATGAAAAAGGCCTGCGGTGTCTCGAAGACGGGGCTCACGTCCAGCGGCTCCTCCTCGACCTGCTCGTCGCGAGCCCACTCCACCGCTTCGACCGCCGCCCCGATGCCGGGAATGAAGCTCTCGTCCAGCGAAATGAGGACGTTCTCGCGCGTGGTGGCGTTCATGACGCTGGCGGCGCGCTGGATTCCCGCCCTCTCGGTCACCATCTCGAGCGAATCCGCCCGGGCGTAAAGCCTGTCCAACGCGGCCTCGGATGGCTCGTAGGAGATCAGGATGTGTCGGGCGCGAGCCCGTTCGTCCTCCCGCTCCAGGACTTCGATGATGTGATAGCCGTAATCGGTCTGCACGGGCGGAGAGACCTCGCCGACCGGAAGGGAGAACGCCATCTCCTCGAACTCCGGGACCATCTGCCCGCGCTCGAAGAAGCCGAGGTCGCCCCCCGCGGCGGCCGTACCCGGATCGTCCGACTCGCGCTCCGCGAGCTCGGCGAAGTCCGCGCCACCGGCCAGCTCCGTCCGCACCTCCATCGCCCGCTCGAAAGCGTCGACCGTATCGCTCGCGGCCGCGCCCTTCTGGATGTACGCGACGTCTACGCGTGCCGACGCCGGCCGCTCGAACTCCTCCTCGTGATCGTCGTAGTAGTCGCGGATCTCACGTGCCGTCACCTCTACGTCACCCGGCACGAGCACAGCGATGTCCAGCGGAACGAAGTCGACCGTGGCGGTCTCGTTCTGATCCTGGAACACCTGCCAGAGCTCGGCGTCGCTCGCGTGCAGGCCGGCTGTCACCTGACGGATCAGCTTCGAGCGGGGAATCGTCGAGCGGTAGTATGCCTCGAGCTGGGCCAGCAGCTGTTCGTTCGCCGCCGGGCTCGTGAGGAACTGCTGGTACTTGCTGATATCGAACTCACCGTTCGTCAGGAAGAGCTCGTTCTGCATCAGCTCGGGGTGCGGCATCCACTGAGCCGCCTGGACGACCTCCTGATCGGAGACCCGGATCCCGCGCCTGCGGAGCTCCTGGGCCAGCAGGATCTCGTTGACGACCTCGTTGAACGCCTGCTCTTCCAGTTGCCGTATCTCCTCCCGGGAGAGCCGCGTACCGGCGGAGGCCTGCTGCGCCTGATCGTACAGCTGCTGATACGCCAGGGAGTAAGCCTCGAAGGGAACCGGCTCCCCATTGACGCGACCCAGCTCACCCGTCTGCTGGGCGACGCTGCTTCCCGAGGCGTCCATGCCCCATTCGAAGACCATCAGCCCAACGAACGCCAGGGCGACGACGATCATGATCAGCTTCGTCTTTTCGCGCAGATCTCGCATCATGGTCGGTTCAGCTCCAACTCTCTCGTGTGTCGCGGCCCGGCGGGGTCGCCGGGGAAAAGCCACGTAAATTAGAAAAGCGGTCGGGTACCAGCAAGCGGGCAGCCCGCCGGGGGCGCGGGCGTCGCGGATTCGGCGACGGGTTTCACATGGTCACCGTACTCGTCCGAATCCCCTTTGTTCCCGCGCGGTTGCGCCGTCCATGCGCCCCCTGTAATCGGTTGACACCGCGCCGAGACCTCGCGTAAGTTGCACGCCCTCGGACAGACTCCCGGCGGTCCTCATTCCTGACCCCTCGCCCCCCGCGTGGCAGAGACGCATGGCACCGATCCCCTCCGACGCCAAAGAAGAGCTGGAGACCCTGGAGCGGAAGCACGCCGAAAATCCCGAGGGCCGCTACTTCGTGCCGCTCGCGAACGTGTATCGCCGGAAGGGCGAGCTGGGGCGGGCGATGTCGCTGCTACGGGAGGGTCTGGCGAAGCATCCCGATTACCTCAGCGCGCACATCGTTCTGGGTCGCTGCCTTGCCGATCAGGGAGAGGCCGGAGCCGCGGAGGCCGAGTTCCGGCACGTGCTCTCGCTCGACCCGCAGAACCTCATCGCGCTGCGTACGCTCGGCGAGATCTCCATAGCGCAGGGAAATGCGAACGAGGCGCGCAAGTGGTACCGCGAGTTGCTGGTGGTCGACCCGATGAACGAGGACGCCCGGCGTGCACTCGAGACATTGCAGGGCGGCGAGACCGCCGGTGAAGCCACTGAACGCGCCGCCGACATCCCGTCCGTCCAGGACCCGCTGCCGGATGGAGCGGCGTTGGACGCCGGGACCGCCGAAGTCGCGCCCACCGCCGCTGGCGAGGCGGCGGACTACGACACCCTCTTCGGCACGATGATCGACTTCGAGGCCGCCGGGGAGAAAGGCCCCACGGACGGTCTCGACGTCGACGGAGATGCGGTCGTCACCGAGACGATTGCGGAGCTCTATACCAGGCAGGGCTTCTACGACCGGGCCGCCGACATCTACAGGGAGCTCATCCGCCGCCGTGGCGGCGACGCCACGCTCGAGGAGCGGCTCCGCCAGGTCCAGGCGATGTCCGCGGCCGGCGAGGCGGTCGACGAGGTGGACGAGCTGCATACCGCCGCCTCGACCGAGGCTCCGGTTCCGGTGCGCGCGGAGGATCGTGCGGACCAGGAGCCAGCTTCGGCTCCCGTTGCCGCCCCGCCGGCGGAAACCTCGCTGGACGCGGCCGACTTCGTCACCGGACCGGATGCCGGCGAGGCCGCGGAGGGCATGGAGGTCGATGTGGACGATCTGTTCGCCGACTCGTTCAGCGGGGGATTCCCGGCGGAAGATGCGGCCGGGGACGATTCCCCGGCTTCGGCGCCGGTCGCTCCCGTGGCGCATTCCGCTGCGGCACCGGGAGATGAGGAGACGATCGGGGAATACCTGGCCAGCGTCTTCTCGTGGGCCCCACCCTCGGGATTCGAGGCTCCGTCAACGGAGCCCACGGAGCCCGCGGAGAGTGCTCGGCCCGCGGAGACCGCTGGTCCCCAGGAGACCGACGGGGTGCCCGACGAAACCGCGGACACCGTTGGCGTCGAGTCGCTCGCCGGCCTCGAGGCCGGCTTCTACGGCGTTAGTGAGCAGTCCGAAGCCGAGCCGGAGACCGCCACGGAATCCGCCTCGACGGAGGACGACTGGTTCGTTTCGACGTCCCTCGAGGTGGCGGATGAGGAGCCTGGCGAAACGGGCGACGCCATCGTGGAGGAGCCGGTGTCGCCGGCGGCGGAGGATCCCGAGGAGCTTCCCGTGATGGCGCCGGCGTTGAGCGACGAGGACCTCTTCCCCTGGGAGCTTCCGCCCTCTGCCGAGCCACGGGCCGAAGAGGGGGAATCGGCGCAAGCAGCCGCCGCGGAGCCCGAGTGGCCGGAGTCGCGGCCGGAAGCGTTCGAGGACGAGCCCTTCGGTCGCACCGATCAGCCGGACATGGCGGAATCGACTGCGGATCCGGCGGGTGCTCCGGAGCCCGAAGACGAGAGCGCCTCGCCGCCGGCGCCGGAATCGGCCTCCGAGACCGACGCGACTCGGAGCGCGGAGGAAGATGACGACCTGGAATCCTTCCAGGCATGGCTGCGGAGTCTGAAACGTTGAAGATCGCGGTCGTCCACGGGCCGAACCTGAACCTTCTCGGCCAGCGTGAGCCAGACGTCTACGGACGCGCGACGCTGGCCGAATTGAATGCGGAGCTGACGGCGCTCGCCGGCTCGATCGACGTCGCCATCACGACGTTCCAGGGCAACGGCGAGGGAGAGATCATCGACCACATCCATCGCAGCGCGCGGGAGGTCGACGGCTTCCTCATCAATCCCGGCGCGTACACGCACACGAGCATCGCCCTTCGTGACGCGCTGATCGGTGTCGAGCGGCCCTTCGTAGAGGTTCACCTGTCGAACGTCCATGCGCGCGAGCCCTTCCGACGCCACTCCTATCTCTCCGACAGGGCGGCCGGTGTGGTGGTGGGGTTCGGCGTCGACAGCTATTTTCTGGGGCTACGCGGGCTGGTCGGGTTCCTGCAGCGGCACGCCCGACCGGACGGCCGCGACACATGACGATCGAATCAGAAAGCCAGGAGAGCCTGTGGCGAGTACCGCCGATTTTCGTAATGGGATGACGCTCAACATGGACGGCTCGCTCTTCGCAATCACCTACTTCCAGCACGTGAAGCCGGGCAAGGGTGGAGCGTTCGTACGAACCAAGCTGAAGAACGTCCTGACCGGAGCCGTGATCGAGAAGACGTTCCGGTCGGGCGAGAAGGTGGACGAGGTCCGTCTCGAACGTCGCCCCGTCCAGTACAGCTATTCCGACGGCGACCTGTACTACTTCATGGACCAGCAGACCTTCGAGATGACCCCGCTGGCGCGGGACGTCATCGGCGAGGAACAGCTGCTGTACCTGAAGGAAAACATGGAGTGCGAGGGACTGCTGCACGGCGACGACATGATCTCCGTCGAGCTTCCGTACTTCGTGGAGCTGAAGGTCGTCGAGACCGATCCGGGTGTACGTGGGGACACGGCGACCGGCGGCACGAAGCCCGCGAAGCTGGAGACCGGAGCGGTCGTCCAGGTGCCTCTCTTCCTCGAGGAGGGCGAGGTGATCCGGGTCGACCGTCGGGAAGACAAATACATCGAGCGCGCGGGCAAATGACTGGCGATTCGACTGCCAACGCACCGGGTGGGGAAATGGGTGACAACCGGAACGATCGTCAACAGATCGTCGATCTCGACTTCCTTCGAGGGCTCATTGCCGCCGTCGACGACAGCGGGATCGATTCGCTCGAGATCTCCCGAGGGGGGACGCGGATCCGGGTCGCGAAGACCCCCACAGCGATTGCGACGGTGACCTCGGCTTCCGCGCCCGCCGCCCCACCTGCGTCGTCGCCGGCCGGGACCGTGCCGGAAGCGGAGCCCGCGACCACGCCCGCGGCGCCGAAGTCCCATCTGGTCGACGTCCCGTCGCCGATGGTGGGCACCTTCTACCGGTCGCCCGCGCCCGAGGCGCCGTCGTACGTGGAGGTCGGCACCCGTGTCGTGAAGGGGCAGACGCTCTGCATCCTGGAGGCGATGAAGCTCATGAACGAGCTGGAAGCCGAGGTCGCCGGGGTGGTTCGCGAGATCTGCGTCGACAACGCCGACCCCGTCGAGTACGGGCAGGTGCTCTTCCGGATCGAGCCCGAGGCGTGAGCCAGGACAATCCGGTCGTGTCGGAGCCGCCGGCGGGGTCCGCGGGGGGCGCCTCCGGACGTGGGTTCAAGCTGCGCCAGGCGCTCGAGGAGATGGTCCGCCGCAACGCCTCGGACCTTCACCTGAAGGTCGGCCGCGCTCCGGTGCTGCGGATCTTCGGCGAGCTCGTTCAGCTGGACATGCCGATCTTCCGGCCGGACGAGGCCCGCAAGTGCGCCGACCAGATCCTGCTGCCTGCGCTCCGGGAAGATTTCGCCGAGCGCCACGAGGTCGATTTCGCGATCGGCGTACAGGGCCTCGGCCGCTTCAGGGTGAACCTCTTCCAGCAGCGGGGCACGCTCAGCTTCGCCTTCCGGTTGATCCCCTTCGAGATTCCGTCGCTGCACGATCTCGAGCTCCCACCGATCCTGGAGGATATCGCGGTCTACCCGCGCGGCCTCGTGCTCGTGACCGGGATCACCGGCAGCGGCAAGTCGACGACGCTGGCGGCGATGGTGCGCTACATCAACGAGCACCGGGCGGTCAACATCATCACGATCGAGGATCCGATCGAGTTTCTCCATCGCGATCAGCGATCTCTGGTGAGCCAGCGTGAGGTGGGGAGCGATACACTATCCTTCAACGAGGCGCTCCGGCACGTGCTCCGCCAGGATCCGGACGTGATCATGCTCGGCGAGATCCGCGATCACGTCTCGATGGACACCTGCCTGAAGGCGGCGAATACGGGCCACCTCGTGCTCTCGACGCTGCACACCACCGATGCGGCGCGGTCGGTCAGCAGGATCATCTCCTTCTTCCCGCCGCACGAGCACCAGGAAATTCGTGCGCTCCTCGCGGATGCCCTGCGGGCGGTGGTCTCGATGCGCCTGATCCCGCGCGCCGATGGCCACGGCCGGGTGCCGGCTCTCGAGATCATGATCAACACGGCGGCGATCGCCGAGCGGATCCGATCGGGCGACCAGCTTCACACCCTGCCGGATCTCATCTCGGAAGGTCGGAACCAGTATGGAATGCAGAGCTTCGATCAGAGCCTGATGGAGCTGTTGAGGAACGGCGCGATCTCGTACGAAACCGCGCTTCACAGTGCTACGAACCAGGCCGACTTCAAGCTGCGCGCTTCGGGCATCGAGGCTGCATCGAGCATGTCGTGGGATCCAGGACAGAAAAGCTGACGATGTTTCGAAAGGTTCTGATCGCCAACCGGGGGGAGATCGCGCTGCGCGTCATCCGCGCGTGCCGCGAGCTCGGTATCCGGACGGTCGCGGTATATTCGGAAGCCGATCGCGAGTCGCTCCACGTCCGCTTCGCAGACGAGGACGTCTGCATCGGCCCCGCGCTCGCTCGTGAGAGCTACCTGAACATCCCGCGGATCATTTCCGCCGCCGAGATCACCGGTGCGGACGCCATTCATCCGGGCTACGGGTTCCTCGCCGAGAACGCGGAGTTCTCCGAGATCTGCGTCCGCAGCGAGATCACCTTCATCGGACCGACTCCACAGCAGATCCGGCTGATGGGCGACAAGGCTGCCGCGCGGCGGACGATGCGGGAGGTCGGGGTTCCGATCGTGCCGGGCACCGACGCAATCGGAAGCGCGGAAGCGGCCCGGGATGCCGCGCGGGACATCGGGTATCCCGTCCTGATCAAGGCCGCAGCGGGCGGGGGTGGGAAGGGGATGCGCGTCGCGAAGGAGGAGGCCGAGTTCGAGCGGCAGTTCGCGATGGCGAGGAACGAGGCGGGCGCGGCCTTCGGCGATGACTCGGTCTACGTCGAGAAGTACCTCGGCCGGCCGCGCCATATCGAGTTCCAGATCCTCGGCGACCAGCACGGCAGGGTGATCCATCTGGGAGAGCGGGACTGCTCGGTGCAGCGGCGCCACCAGAAACTGATCGAGGAGGCACCGTCACCCGCGCTGACGCCCGAGCTGCGGGAGAGGATGGGCGATGCGGCCGTCCGCGGGTCCGAGGCGATCGACTACGTCGGCGCTGGCACGGTCGAGTTTCTGCTGGACGACGACGGCTCGTTCTACTTCATGGAGATGAACACGCGCATCCAGGTCGAGCATCCCGTCACGGAGATGACGACTGGATACGATCTCATCAAGGAGCAGATCCGCGCCGCCGCAGGTCTCGAGCTCTCGATCGCCGAGGGCCCGATACAGCTCCGCGGCCACGCGATCGAATGCCGGATCAATGCCGAGAACCCGGCGCGCGACTTCGCTCCCTCGCCCGGAACGATCTCGAGCTTTCACCCGCCCGGAGGCCCGGGGATCCGTCTCGACACGCACGTCTACGCCGGATATCGGGTCCCCCCCTTCTACGATTCGTTGCTCGCGAAGCTCATCGCCCATGGGAGCGACCGGGAGGAGGCACTCGCGCGGATGCGCAACGCCCTTTCCACCTTCGTGCTGGAGGGCGTCCACACCACGATTCCTTTCCTTCTGACGGTGCTCGATCACCCGGACTTCATCGCCGGTGAGATCGACACGAAGTTCCTCGAGAGGATGGTTCTGGAGAAGCAGCCCGTATGAAACTCGACGTCATCCTGACCCCGGGCGAGGTCGCTCCCGCGGCCCTGTCCGGCCGTACCGTGGTCGTGCTGGACATTCTGCGGGCCAGCACCACGATCGTGCAGGCCTTGAGCGTAGGTGCCAAATCGGTGTTCCCGGTGGCTTCGATCGAGGACGCGTTGCGGCTGGCGAACACCTTCGGGCGTGACGAGGTCCTCCTCGCGGGCGAGCGGCGATGTCTGCCCATCGAGGGGTTCGATCTGGGCAACTCGCCGCTCGAGTACACCCCCGAGAACGTCGCCGGCAAGATCCTGGTGATGACCACGACGAACGGTACCGCCGCGATGGCGCTGACGACGAGCGCGGCGAAGGTGTTCATCGGCTCGATGCTGAACCTCGGCGCCGTGATCGACGAGCTGATCCGGCTGGAGGCGGAGCCGGTCTTTCTCTGCGCCGGCCGGGAGAAGCACTTCTCCCTCGAAGACGCCGCTTGCGCGGGCCAGTTCGCCGCAACCTTGATGAAGGAGCGGCCGGGCGAGTGGGTGCTGAACGATGGCGCCCACGCGGCCCTCACGCTCGCGCGGGAGTTCGGCACGGGACAGGAGCTGTTCGAGCTCGCGGCGGGCGGGCGCGCGATCATCGAGGCGGGGCTCACCGGCGACCTCGCGTTCTGCGCCAGGGTCGACGTTCACGATATCGTCCCCGTGCTCCAGGATCGAAATGTCACGATCCTGCAGCCCGTGATCGGTTCGCCTTCGTAGTGCCGGCGGAATTCGCCTCGGCCGGCCGTGTCAACTCAGTTCCACACGTCAGGTAGGTTCTCGGTGCGCAAGGATCAGTTCGCTCCCGACGACCGGTTGCAGCGCGAGATCTGGGCGCTCGCGCTGCTGCTTCTGTCGATCCTGCTCGCCCTCAGCTTCGTTCCGCCGACCCTCATCGGGGAGGCCGGGTCGCGGCTCTTTCCCACGGGCAACATCGTCGGCCGGGTCGGCGCTCTGATCTCGCGCGGCGCCTGGGAGCTCTTCGGCATAGCCGCGTTCCTGATCCCGCTGCTTCCTGCGGTCTGGGCCGCCGGTGTTCTGGAGCGGATCGGCCGTCCCTCGACGGCGCGGCTCTCGGTTCTCGTATTCGGCTCGCTCATACTGATTCCGACGGGGATCTTCGCCTTCTCCAGGCCCGCAGCCGCGGCGCCAGCGTCTGCCGGCTGGCTCGGCGCGATCATCGGCGATCCGCTCTCGACCGGTCTCGGCTGGGTCGGAACCGGCCTCCTGGTCTCCTTCCTCCTCGTCGCGCTCTGCGTCGGGACCCTCGGCTGGAATCCGATTCGCACGCTCGCCCGGGGCAGCGCGCGTGCCTGGATGGGCTCGCGGCAGGCGGCGGGAGTGGTGGGCGGCGCTGTCGCACGCTTCAGGGCTGACCGGGGAACGGTGCTCGCGGGCGGGGCCGAGCCGGGTCTCTCCGAGGCTCCGGCAACGGTCGACCTCCTCGATGCGGGCGACGGTCCGTACGAGGACGAGACGGTGCTGCAGTCGACCAAGGCACCGGCCAGCGCCCCGCGCCGCAGAAACGCCGAACCGGCCCATGCCCCTCTGCCCGATTCGGGCGATCCGACCTCACCCGATCTGCCGAACACGACCCTGCTCACGTCGGCCCCGCCGCGCGACGACGCCAAGAACCGGCGGTTGCTGGAAGGGCTCGGCCAGGTCCTGATCGAGAAGCTCGCGACGTTCAAGATCGAGGGCGAGATCGTCGGCACGACCACCGGTCCGGTCGTGACGCAGTTCGAGGTCAGCCCGGCGCCGGGGGTGAAGGTGGCCCGGATCGCCAACCTGGAGGCGGACCTGGCGCTGGCGATGCGTGCCCCGTCGGTGCGGATCGTCGCGCCGATACCCGGCAAGGCGGCCGTCGGCGTCGAAGTACCGAACCCCGAGCCGGAGATGGTCTACTTCCGCGAGATCATCGAGGCGCCGGCGTTCCGAAACAGCCGCGCACAGCTGCCGCTTGCCCTCGGGAAGGACATCTCCGGGCAGCCGTATACGGCCGACCTGGCGCGAATGCCGCACCTTCTGATCGCCGGCGCTACAGGATCGGGCAAGTCGGTCTGCATCAACACGATCATCACCTCGCTCGTCTTCCGTCACTCTCCGCAGTCGCTCCGGCTCCTCATGATCGATCCGAAGATGGTGGAGCTGAGCGTGTACAACGACCTCCCGCACCTGCGCCACCCGGTCGTCACCGACAACAACGAGGCGGCGGGCGTTCTCAAGTGGGCGGTGATGGAGATGGAGTGGCGCTACGGACTTCTCTCCGCCAACAACGTTCGCAACCTGCAGGACTTCAATCGCCGCGTGACGGACGGGCAGCTCATCCGGGCGCCCGAGCCGCAGGCCGAGGAGGGGGATCCGGAGCGCTGGGTCTACAAGGGCGGTGCGCTCCCCTTCATCGTGCTCATCATCGACGAACTCGCGGACCTGATGATGACGGTGCAGGGCGAGGTCGAGAAGCCGCTCGCGCTCCTCGCCCAGAAGGCCCGCGCCATCGGCATCCATCTGATCCTGGCGACGCAGCGGCCCTCGGTGAACGTCATCACCGGCCTCATCAAGGCGAACTTCCCGAGCCGGATCGCCTTCCGCGTCGCGTCGAAGGTCGATTCACGTACCATCCTCGACCAGAACGGCGCCGACAGCCTCCTGGGCAACGGCGACATGCTCTTCCTCCCGCCGGGGCAGAGCGATCCGCTGCGTTTGCAGGGCGCTTATCTCTCCACAGAGGAGACCGAGGCGCTCATGTCGTGGTACCGCGAGCGCATGCGGGAGCGTGCGGAGGAGACACAGGCCGAGGCCGACCTCGCGGGCGTCCGCGCCGAGCCGGATATCCTCGACCTCGTCAAGGCGCGTGAGGGAGCGGGTGAGGAGTCGAGCGTGGCCGACGAGGCGCTGGAGGACAGGGACAAGCTGTTCATGGAGGCGGCGGAGCTGTGCATCCAGCATCAGGGTGGATCGACGTCGCTCCTGCAGCGACGCCTGCGGATCGGCTACGGGCGCGCGGCCCGGATCATCGATCAGCTGCATCACGCCGGCGTCCTGGGACCCGCGGACGGCTCGAAGCCGCGCGAGGTCCTCATGGACTTCGGCCAGCTCGAGCAGCTCTACCCCGACGGCTGAGGTGCGGCGCGTCCCGGGAGGCGGGCAGGAACGGGCCTGGCATGCCGCGGGTACGATCCGCCTCACCCGTGACATGGAAGGGCTCGGTAATGCAGTATAGATCCGTATGTACGACGCTCCTCGGCGCTCTGCTCGCCCTGCCGGCATGCGCCGGTGATGGGGCCGACGGCGGCCAGGCTGAAGATCGTCGAGCACAGGCCGCGATTTCCGAGCAACCGGTGGCGGAGAGCCGCGACGCCTCCGGCCTCGAGCCGGCCGCGGCCGGCCCCACGGGAGATGCCGCCGAGGCTGCCGGGGGACCCGCCGGGGACGCCGAAGTGCAGCCAGGGCAATCGGCTTCGAGCACCCCGGTCGACCCCCCGCGTCAGGCGGCCTCGACGGGGTCGTCGCCCGGTGCGGGATCGGCGCCACCGGCGGCCGTCGGCACCGCGGCGAACGACATCCTCGAACGCGCCGAGCAGGTCTATTTGGCGGTTCGGTCGATGGAGGCGGACTTCACACAGCGCGTGTACGTGCCGTTGCTCGACGATGACATAAGCAGCCGGGGCAGGATCTATCATCGTGCGCCCGACCGCTTCCTCATGCGGTTCACCGATCCCGAGGGGGACCTCATCGTCACCGACGGGCAGTACGCCTGGATGTACTATCCCAGCAACGACCCCGGGCAGGTGATGCGTGCGCGCCTCGCCGAAGGTGGTCAGCAGGTGGACCTGCAGCGAGAGTTCCTCAGCGACGCGACAGAGCGGTACTCGGCGACCCGCACAGGCTCGGAGCAGGTCGGGGGAAGGAACACGCACGCGCTGACGCTACGCCCGCGCGGGCCCTCGCCCTACACACAGGTCAGGCTCTGGGTCGACGCAGAGACCTTCCTCGTCCGACGCTTCCAGATCACGGAGGCCAACGAGAGCGTGCGGACGCTCGAGATGAGCAATCTGCGGACGAACGTCGAGCTGTCGGACGCTCTCTTCAGCTTCACTCCGCCACCCGGCGCACAGGTGATCGAGCCATGACCGTCGAAACGGGCGGACCTCTCGGTGGTCCGCCCGTTTTGCGTCCGGCGTCTCGCTTGCCCGCCCGCTCGAAGCCGGGGTACATTGGCCGCCGAACCGAACCAGGAGCAGCGATAATGGCCAAGAATTCAACCTTCGACATCACCTCCACCGTCGACCTCCAGGAGGTGGACAACGCGATCAACCAGGCGCGTAAGGAGGTCGGGCAGCGCTACGACTTCAAGGGCACCACCGCCGAGATCGACTTCGACAAGGACGCCGGGAGCCTCACGCTTCTCGCCGCCGACGACTACAAGCTGGCCGCGCTCGTCGACGTCGTGCAGACGAAGATGATCAAGCGCGGAGTGCCCATCCGCAATCTCGACTACGGCGAGACAGAGCCCGCCTCGGGCGGCAACGTCCGGCAGGTCGTCAACCTGCAGCAGGGGATCTCGACGGAGAAGGGGAAGGAGATCGTCAAGGAGATCAAGAGCGGCGGCTTCAAGAAGGTCCAGGCCCAGATTCAGGACGACCAGGTCCGCGTGCAGTCGCCCTCCATCGACGAGCTCCAGGCGGTGATGAAGTTCCTCAAGGAGAAGGATTTCGGGCTGGAGTTGCAGTTTAAAAACTTTCGGTCGTAAGAAGCCACGGTTTGTAAGTTTTTAGTTTTGAGTTTTTAGTTTTTAGTTGGAACAACGAACATTCGGGATGACGTAGAGAATCGCTTTTAACTCAAAACTAAAAACTCAAAACTAAAAACTCATTCATGAACTCTTCCACCTGGTTCGCCCGCGCGTCCGACGTCATTCCCGGAGGCGTCAACTCGCCGGTCCGGGCATTTCGCGCGGTCGGCGGCGAGCCCTTCTTCGTGGAGCGGGGTGCGGGGTGCCGGCTCTTCGACGTGGACGGCAACGAGTACATCGATTACGTGCTCTCCTGGGGACCGCTGATCCTGGGTCACGCGCACCCCGAGGTCGTCCAGGCGGTGAAGGATGCGGCCGAGCTGGGCACCTCGTACGGTGCGCCGACGCCACCCGAGGTCGAGCTTGCCGAGGCCGTCCGCGATTTCTTTCCGTCGATGCAGATGCTCCGCTTCGTCAACAGCGGAACCGAGGCGACCCTGACGGCGGTCCGGATCGCCCGCGGCTTCACCGGGCGCGACATGTTGCTGAAATTCGAGGGATGCTATCACGGCCACGGCGATTCCTTCCTCGTGAAGGCCGGCTCCGGCGTGGCTACCCTCGGGCTCCCGAACTCGCCGGGTGTCCCCGAGGAGCTCTCGAAGCTGACGTTGACCGCCCCGTTCAACGATCTCGAGGCCGTCGAGCAGATCTTCCGGAAATTCGCGGGGAAGATCGCCGGCGTCATCGTCGAGCCGGTGGTCGGCAATGGAGGCTTCATTCCGCCGGCGGCGGACTTCCTGGCGGAGCTCAGGCGCATCACCGCGGAGGACGGGGCCCTGCTGATCTTCGACGAGGTGATGACGGGATTTCGCGTCGCGCGTGGCGGCGCGCAGGAGCACTTCGGCGTCGAGCCGGACCTGACGACGCTCGGCAAGGTGATCGGAGGAGGCCTGCCGGTCGGCGCCTACGGGGGCCGCCGCGAGATCATGCAGCAGGTCGCGCCGCTCGGCCCCATCTATCAGGCGGGCACCCTTTCCGGAAACCCGCTGGCGATGGCCGCGGGTCTGGCGCAGCTCCGCATCCTCGACCGGGACCGCCCCTTCGAGACGCTCGCGCGGCGCACCGCGCGGCTCGTGGACGGGCTGCTCGCGATCATCCGCGACCGCGGCTTCCCCGCCGAAGGCGGATCGATCGGCTCCATGTGGGGCATCTTCTTCGCCGACTCCCCGGTCCGGTCGTTCTCCGACGCTCAGGCCAGCGACATAGCCCGCTTCCGCGCCTTCTTCCACGCATGCCTCGCCCGAGGCGTATTCTTTGCTCCCTCCGCCTTCGAGGCCGGCTTTCTTTCCACGGCTCATGAAGAGGGGGACATCGATGAAACACTGGCCCGCGCGGCGGACGCGATCGCGAGCATTTCCTAGCCTGCTGGTGGCGGGCCTGGTCGGCCTGGCATCCTGCGCCCCGATGCGACCGGCACCCGTCGGTCCGGACCTCGCCAGGGAGCCGACCGTCAGTGTCGGTTTGATCGTCGACACCGCGGCCGTCGAGCTTGGAGCCACGACTGATTACCAGCTTCTCGACGGATCCGGCGGCGTCCTCCACCGCCTCAGCTCACGCGAGCGCGCGACCATCCGCGCCGGCGCGGCGGACGAGCTGATCGTGGAGGTCGGCGGCCGCGAGACGCGCACCGGCGGAACCGTCGTCGCGCGGCCCGCTGACGAAGGCTTCGTCTCCATCGGCGGCGAGACGTACCGTGGTACGGCGCTCGTCCGTTCGAACGGCGCCGGCCGGCTGACGGCGATCAATCAGGTGGACATGGAGAACTACCTTCTCGGCGTGGTCCCCTACGAGATCGGCCGGGTGGGGCCGGAGCTCCTCGAGGCGGCGAAGGCGCAGGCCGTCGCGGCGCGCACCTACGCACTGCGCTACCTGGGCCGGCGGTCGAGCCTGGGATTCGACGTCTTCGCAACCGTCCAGGATCAGGTGTACGGCGGCGCGGAGGGCGAACACGAGCCCGTGAGCCGCGCCGTCCGCGAGACCGCCGGGGAGATCCTCACGTACGAAGGCGAGCCGGTCGAGGCATTCTACCATTCGACCTGTTCAGGGCAGACCGCCGCGATCCACGAGGTCTGGCCCGGCGAGGCGCCGCGACCCTACCTGATCTCCATCACCGACGTCGATCCCGCCACGGGCGAGGCCTTCGACGTCACCTCGAACCGCTTCCGCTGGACGCAGCGCTGGACGGCCGACGAGCTGCAGGAGATCCTCGGCCGCACTCTCGCCGACTCGCTCCCCGCCGGCGTCTCCGACGTCGGCGAAGTGCGTGACTTCCAGATCCTCGACCGCACCACCTCCGGCCGGATCCGGACGATGAGGATCACCACGTCCACGGCTACCTTCGACGTCGGCGGGGACCGGATCCGCTGGGTCTTTCTCACTCCGTCGGGCGCGATCCTGAACAGCTCCAGGTTCGACATCGTCACCGAGCGCGGTCCCGACGGCGAGATCGAAGCCGTCGTGGCGGAAGGGATGGGCTGGGGGCACGGTATCGGTATGTGTCAGGTCGGCGCGATGGGGCGGGCGAGAGCCGGCCAGGACTATCGGACGATCCTGACGACATACTATCCCGGAGCGGAAGTCGTCGACCTCTACTGAGGATGCCAGCCAGCTCACACGTACGCGCCCACACCGACTTCGTCCAGCCTGGGAAGCCACCTGCCCGGCGGAGCTAGCCGGCCTCGAGGTACGACCGCTCTCGACACTGCAATTCGCGGGTGAGGCGCGCTTCATGCTCGCCAACGACGTTCGTTACGGCAGCCTGGCTCGCCGCGGCGTGTGGACCCTTCCCACGCCACGGCCCGCTTCGATCGATCCGGCAAGGGAGACGCAGTGACTACGGGGGAGGTGAAGGCGGCAAGGGTGGCGGTTCTCGGTGCGGGTGCGATTGCTCAGGTCGTGCACCTGCCGATCCTGACCCGTATGCGCGGGGCTCAGCTCGTTGGCCTGTGCGACGTCGATCAGGGGAAGGCGGCGACCCTCGCCCAGCGCTTCGGCGTGTCGCGAACGTATGGCAGCGCCGAAGAGCTGTGGTCGGACGAGGCCATCGATGCGGTGATCGTGTGCACCCCGAGCAGCCTGCACGAGCAGCAGGTGATCGACGGCCTCGGCGGGGGCAAATACGTATTCTGCGAGAAGCCTCTGGCGCTTACGGCGGAGGGCACCGCGAGGGTCCTCGCGACCGAGGGGGCGCGGAATCGGTTGATGGTCGGGATGAATCAGCGATTTCGGCCCGATGCGGCCGCGCTGAAATCCGCCGTGTCGAACGGCCAGCTCGGGGAGGTCCGGTTCATCCGTGCCGGATGGCTGAACCGCCGCGCCGGCAAGTCAGCCCAGGGCTGGCGTCACGAGAAGCAGAATGCCGGGGGCGGAGCCCTGATGGATCTCGGGATCCAGATGCTGGACCTGTCGCTCTGGGTACTCGACTATCCCGAACCGACCCGACTCGTCTCCTATCTGCATACGCCCGACGGCGGCGAGGTCGAGGACTCGGCCATTCTCGTGGTGGAGCTGGACGGCGGCCGCGTCGTCAACCTCGAGGTGACGTGGACGTTCGTCGCGGATCGCGAACGGCAATATCTTCAGGTGATCGGAAGCGGCGGCTCTGCCGGCTTTCCGCCGCTCAAGATATTCACCGAGAGCAGCGCCGGCCTCGTCGATGCATCCCCCGAGCTGCCGCCCGGCCGCGAGAACCAGTTCACCGCTTCCTATCGTCAGGAGCTCGGCGCTTTCGTCGAGGCAGTCCGCGGTGAGCAGCCGATCGAGACGCCCTCGGAGCAGACGACGCTCATGAGGATCGTCGAGGCGGCATACCGCTCGGCGGACGAGAGCGGCGAGATTCATTTCTGAGGCGACCATAGACCCCTCACACAGGCGAACCGAGGAGACCAGAATGGCAGACACGACACAGGAGCTGATCGACGGCCTGAACATCGACCTCGCCGCCGAGTACCAGGCGGTGATCATGTACCGGACGTACGCGAGCCTCACGAGCGGGGCTCACCGGCAGGATCTGCGAACCTTCTTCGAGGGCGAGATTCCGGACGAGCTGGGCCACGCCGCCTTCCTCGCCGACAAGATCGTCGCTCTCGGCGGCACTCCCACGACGGACGTCCCGCCCATTCCGATGACCGACGACAACCGGACCATGCTGGAAAACGCTCTCGCCGCCGAGGTCGATACCATCAAGCGGTACACGAAACGGCTCGATCAGGCCGCGGCGGCTGGGGAGCTGGCCATCAAGATCGAGCTCGAGGACCTGGTCGTGGACGAGAGCCGGCACCGGGATGACATCCGGAGGATCCTGAAGGACTGGCGGTGAATCCCCCGTTGCATCCGGGGCCGATTGCCGCTAAATTTTTACGATTCATTCCTTTGTTACGAAACGACCTGCCGGGCGTTGCCTGGGGGTCGCTGTCCAAGAGAGGCGAGTGTCATGAAGGCGGACATTCATCCGAAGTATCAGGCCGCCACCGTGCACTGCGCGTGTGGCAATGCGCTGGAGACGCGCTCGACCCAATCGAACATCCAGGTCGAGATCTGTTCCGCGTGTCACCCGTACTATACCGGCAAACAGAAGCTGGTAGACACCGCCGGTCGAGTCGAGCGATTCCGGCAGCGGTACGGCGAGCAGAAGGCTGGCAAGTAGGTCGCAGAAAGAGCCGGGGCTTCCGCCCCGGCTCTCGCACATATGCCCGTGGCTGACCCGCTAGCGCCCGAGCAGGTGGTTCGATGAGAGAGCGAATTCGAGAGATAGAGCAGCGGTACGACGAGATCTCCTCGCTGCTCGCCGATCCCGCCGTGATCGGCGATCCGAACCGGCTGCGCGACATCTCCCGCGAGCACTCGCAGCTCGGGGAGACGATGGCCGCGATCAATCGCTTCCACACGATCGAATCGGAACTGCGGGACGCGCGCGAGATGCTGGCGGAGTCCGGCTCCGACGCCGACCTGCAGGCGATGGCGGCTCCGGAGGCGGAGCGACTCGAGGAGGAGCTCGAGCGGGCGACCGCCGAGCTGAAGCTTCTCCTCATGCCGCGCGACCCCCTCGACGACCGCGACGCCGTCGTCGAAGTTCGGGCGGGCACGGGCGGCGACGAGGCGGCCCTCTTCGCCGGCGAGATCGTTCGGATGTACACGCGCTATGCCGAGTCGCGGAAGTGGAAGGTCGAACACATCAGCCACTCCGAGGGCGGGGCGGGGGGCGTGAGGGAAGCGGTTTTCGTCGTGCGCGGCTCCAATGCATACGGGGACCTGCGTTACGAGTCGGGCGTGCACCGCGTGCAACGCATCCCGGCGACCGAGAGCCAGGGAAGGATCCACACGTCCGCCGCCACCGTCGCCGTACTGCCCGAAGCGGAGGAAGTCGACGTGCAGATCAGCCACGAGGAGCTGAAGATCGACGTCTATCGCTCATCCGGTCCGGGTGGCCAGTCCGTCAACACGACGGACTCCGCCGTGCGGATCACCCACCTTCCCACCGGCCTCGTCGTGACCTGCCAGGATGAGAAGTCCCAGCACAAGAACAAGGACAAGGCGCTCGCGGTGCTTCGCTCGAGGCTGCTCGACATCCGGATCGCGGAGCAGGAGGCGGAGCGAGCCCGCACGCGAAAGCTGCAGGTCGGCACCGGCGACCGTTCCGCCAAGATCCGCACCTACAACTTCCCCCAGAGCCGCGTCACCGACCACCGGATCGGCTACACGACCCACGCCCTCCAGCAGGTCCTCGACGGCGACCTCCACGAGCTCATCGAGAACCTGAGGATGGCGGGCCAGGAGGAGCGGGCGGCGTAGGACCTGGCGAGTGGCGAGTCGCTAGTTTTTAGTTTTTAGTTTTTAGTTTTGAGTTTTTAGTTTCGAGTCGATCTTCCGCCGCTCTCCATCAG
>JBBDRR010000093.1:0-7778 GCA_040905395.1 Gemmatimonadota bacterium | reverse complement strand
AGTTTTTAGTTTTGAGTTTTTAGTTTCGAGTCGATCTTCCGCCGCTCTCCATCAGCGCACGTAATACCGTTATGCCTGATCCGAAGCCAGCGTTGCCAACTCAAAACTCAAAACTAAAAACTCAAAATTCTTCCAAAATCTGGACCCCCGTCGAGCTGATCCGGTGGACGGCGGGGTACCTCGAGGAGAAGGGCCTGGGGGAGCCGCGCCTGACGGCCGAGCTCCTCCTCGCGGACGTGCTGGGTCTCCGGCGGCTGGACCTCTACCTGCAGTTCGATCGCCCGCTCGTTCCCGAGGAGCTCGCGGGCTTCAAGGCGGCGCTGAAGCGCCGGGTGCAGGGCGAACCGCTGCAGTACATCGCCGGCAGCGTGCACTTTCGGGAGCTGAGGCTGCAGGTGGATCGGCGAGTGCTCATCCCGCGGCCGGAGACGGAGCTGCTGGTCGGTGAGGTCCTCGCCTGGTCGAAAGGGCGGACCGCGCTGGACGTGGTCGATATCGGCACCGGGTCGGGCGCGATCGCCCTCAGCCTGCGTCACGAGGGGGAGTTCGGCCGGATCGTCGCCACGGACGTATCCGGCGACGCACTCGATGTGGCCCGCGCGAATCTGCGTGCCGCCGGTGTTGATGGAGCGGGCGTCGAATTTCGGGAAGGCGCGGCATACGCTCCGATAAAGGGTGAGCGATTCGACATCATCGTATCGAACCCTCCGTATATCGCCGAGAGCGACCGCGCAAGCCTCCCGCCGGAGGTCGTGGAATGGGAGCCCGGCGCCGCCCTGTTCGCCGGTCCGGACGGACTCGACGTCATCCGACAGCTCGTCGCAGGCGCCCCGGACCAGCTGAATCCAGGCGGTATGCTGGCGCTCGAGATCGGCGCCGATCAGGCCGAGGCGGTTGCGGAGCTGGTACGCGGGACCGCAACCTTTCTGGAGCCGCGCGTGCGGACGGACCTCGCCGGACGCGAGCGAATGGTGCTCGCGGAGCTTCGGTAGACCGGCGTCGGGACCACAGCGTTCACGAACAGCGGGAGTTGCGAATTGGAAGCGATCAAGGAACGGGCACTCGAGATCGGCCGGCTCCTCTCACGTTCTCCGGAGTACGAGGCCCTCAAGCGCGCCAATCAGCGCCTGGGCGACGATCGGGAGGCGGTGACGGAGATGAACAGGCTCGCGGAGCTGGAGGACCAGATCACCGCCCACCTCAGAGCGGGCCGCGAGCCCACGAAGGAGCTCCAGGAGGAGTACGGCACGCTCGCGGAGCAGCTCCAGCAGCGATCGGTCTACCAGGCCGTCGTCGCCGCCCAGTCGAACTTCGAGCGCGTCATGGCCCAGATCAACGAGGAGATCGCGCGGGGGATCGAGGCGGGTGAGCAGAGCCGAATCATTATTCCCTAGCGACAAACGTTCAATGGCAGCAGCCAACATTCCTAAGCACGTACAGGACGCCGCCGTCCGGATGATGGCGCCGCTCTTCGAGCCGTTCATTCGCCGTCGCGTCCATCCGAACATCGTGACCACGGTCGGCTTCCTGGTCACCATCTCGGCTGGCATCGCCTTCTTCCTCGGTCACGTACGAATCGGCGGCGCCCTCGTGCTGCTCGGCGGGTTCATCGACATCGTCGACGGGCAGGTAGCCCGGGCGACCGGCCTCGCGTCCGTTTTCGGGTCCTTCTACGACTCCACTCTGGACCGGATCTCCGAGATCGTCGTCTTCCTCGGAATCTTCTCGCTCTACGGCGGCGGCCATCCGGATTTCGACTACCCCTGGATGGTGTACACGGTGGCGCTGGCGATGGCCGGCTCCCTCATGGTCTCGTACACCCGCGCGAGGGCTGAGGCGCTAGGTCTCGACTGCAACGTCGGTCTGATGCAGCGCCTGGAGCGGGTGGTGCTGATCGGCGGCGCGGCGCTCGTCTTCGGCGGATCGCTCCAGGGCGCCGTCCTCACGTGGGTCTTGATCCTGATGGCGGTCCTCACCAATTTCACCGCGATTCAGCGGATCATCTGGGTATACCGCAACACGTCGTCGGCTCCATTGCCCGAGCGGACCCGTCCCGCCCGCGCGCGCGTAAAGGTCTCCTCCGAATCGCAGACAAACCCTTGAGCATCACCCGAAAGGAACCGGCTCCGGCTACCGGTAAGCTCGGCGTTCTACTCCCCGGCCTCGGCGCGGTGTCGACCACCCTGATCGCGGGGGTCGAGCTCGCTCGACGCGGCCTCGGCAGGCCGATCGGCAGCCTCTCCCAGCTCGCCACCATCCGACTCGGCAAGAGGTCCGAGGGCCGTACTCCGAGGATCAAGGACTTCGTCCCCCTCGCATCTCTCGAAGACATCGTCTTCGGCTCCTGGGACCCGATCCCGGACGACGCGTATGCCTCGGCACTGAAGGCCGGGGTTCTCGATCGGCACGCGCACATCGACCCGATCGCCAGCTTCCTCCGCTCGATCGAGCCGATGCCGGCAGCCTTCGATCAGCGCTACGTGAAGCGGCTACAGGGCTCCAACGTCATACCAGGCACCTCGAAGCGGGAGTGGGCCGAAGCCCTCCGTGCCGACATCCGGCGGTTCAAGGCGGAGAACGATTGTGACCGGGTCGTGATGATCTGGTGCGGATCGACCGAGATCTTCATCAAGCAGGGCGCCGCTCACGCCTCGCTCGACGCCTTCGAGGACGCGATCGATTCGAACGACGAGGCGGTCGCGCCGAGCATGCTGTACGCCTACGCCGCGCTCAAGGAGGGCGTCGCGTACGCGAACGGCGCGCCCAACCTCTCCGTCGATTTTCCGGCGCTGCTCGAGCTGGCGCAGCAGAACCAGGTGCCGATAGCCGGCAAGGACTTCAAGACCGGTCAGACGCTGATGAAAACCATCATTGCGCCCGGTCTCAAAGCCCGAATGCTCGGTCTGGACGGCTGGTTCTCGACGAACATCCTCGGCAACCGGGACGGCGCGGTGCTCGACGACCCCGAATCCTTCCGTACCAAGGAGGAGTCCAAGCTGTCCGTGCTCGAGTACATCCTGCAGCCCGACCTGTATCCCGAGCTGTACAAGGATTACTACCACAAGGTCAGGATCAACTATTACCCGCCGCGGGGCGACGCGAAGGAGGGGTGGGACAACATCGACATCCGGGGCTGGCTGGACTACCCGATGCAGATCAAGGTCGACTTCCTCTGCCGGGACAGCATCCTCGCGGCGCCCATCGTCCTCGATCTCGCGCTCTTCCTGGACCTCGCGAAGCGGTCGGGTATGCACGGGATCCAGGAGTGGCTGTCGTTCTACCTGAAGAGCCCGATGCACGCGGAAGGGATCTATCCCGAGCACGACCTCTTCATCCAGCATACGAAGCTGAAGAACACGCTGCGGTGGATGATGGGCGAGGAGCAGATCACGCACCTGGGTCTCGAGTACTACCTCACGCCCGCCGAGGTCGGCTGATCGGCCGATCGGGGGACAGCGATTAGCGAAGCGATTCAGGGCGCATCGGCGGGAGCAGAGGGCGGGTTCGCTGATCATCGAGGTCGAGCGGAAGTCGGTGCCGTACCACTCTCTTACCCGCTGGTACGGCCCCTTGCTCGGTCAGGCTACACTATCTAGCTTGCATCGAGCGTAGAACTTCGAAGCGCCCGAGGTGAGGATGTACTCTCGAGCCGGCTATCCATCGGAACCGCCAACGCCCGCCATCCGGCGGTATCCTTCCGCGCGCCTCGCGAACCAGCCCCGCCGATGAGCGGAATCCTTCTCGCCGAAAACGTCATCGACCGGCTCAGGCGGCGGTATCCGTCGTACCACGAGACCGCGTACCTCTTCATCCTTTCCTCGCTGCACTTCACGATCGAACGTCTCGGCGAGCCGCGACACATAACGGGAAACGAGCTGGCCGAAGGGTGTCGGGACCTCGCGCTCCAGCGGTGGGGGCTGATGGCCCGCTCCGTCCTCGAGTACTGGGGGATCAGCGGGACGCGCGATCTCGGGGAGATCGTCTTCGCTCTCGTCGACCTCGGCGTCCTGGTGAAGCAGGACGATGACACCATCGACAGCTTCGACGAGGTCTTCGACTTCGAGGAGGTCTTTGAGACCTCCTATCCGTGGCCCGGCGTCGCCGACAACTAAGCCCTGCCCCTGGAACGACGCTTGCGGGAGCCTGCTCCCGGTTTGTGCAGGGACACTGCGCGCTGCCGTCACTGCCGAGGGGAGGGGATGAGCGATGGCCGACTTCGAGCTGCCGAAATGCCGAAAATGTGACGACGGGAAGCTGGTCCCACTCTCCGATTATGGCCGGGACGGCGCCGCCATCACCTTCAAGGCCTGGGTCTGCAACAGCCCCGAGTGCGGTTTCAACATCCGTATCGACAACGGGGAGATCAGCTTTGGACGTTCGATCGGACAGAGCTACAAGTGAGAGGCGCATAGACTTCGCCGCCTCCGATGCCCACGAGACGATCGTGGGCATTTCGTTTTTCCGGGATGTCTCGCACGATGGCTGACCTGCCGATGCTCCTTCCGCTCCTGACGGCCGGGCAGATGCGGGAGCTGGAGCGCCAGGCGTTCGGCCTCGCCGGCCTGGACGAGCGGGTGGTGCTCGAGTCGGCGGGGAGGGCGGTGGCCGCGGCGGTCGCCGCGGACTTTCCAGAGGGACGGGTCGTGGCGGCGGTCGGCAGCGGCAATAACGGCGGCGACGCCGTCGTCGCGCTGCGGACGCTGATGGCGTGGGGCAGGGACGTCGTGGCCGTTCCGCTGGCGGGCGCCGAGATCCCCGAAGGCCTCCGGCACGGCTGGGACATTCCCGTCAGCGCCGATCCGTCGGTGCTCGCGACAGCCGGCGTGATACTCGACGGGATCCTCGGAACGGGTGCTTCCGGACCACCGCGTGATCCGGTGCCGGAGCTCGTCGAATCGATCAACGCGGCGGGGTGTCCGGTCGTTGCGATCGACGGCCCCACCGGCGTCGACATGACGAGCGGGGCCGCCCCCGGCGCCGCGGTCGAAGCCCGCCTGACCGTGACCTTCGGCGCGCTGAAGCGCGGCTTGCTCCTGCATCCCGGTCGGCGGTTCGCCGGCCGCGTCCTGCTCGCCGAGGTGGGGTTTCCGCCCGGCGGCGGAGACGAGGACGCGGCGGTCGTCACGGATGCCTGGGCGTTCGAGCAGCTGCCGCGGATCGCGCCGGACGCTCACAAGAGCTCAGTCGGGCTCGTAGGCCTGGTCGCCGGCCGCCACAGCGTCGGAGGTGCTGCGATCATGGCGGCCATGGGCGCGCTGCGAGCCGGATGCGGGGGCGTCCGCGTCGCGTCGGCGGAGGCGAACCGCTCCGCGATCCATGCCGCCGTTCCGGAAGCGGTGTTCGTGGATCGGGACGACCCGGACCTGCTCGACCCGCTCTCGGGGACCGCGGCCGTTCTGATCGGTCCGGGGATCGGCACAGACGAGTCGGCCCGGGCGCTGCTCGAGAGGATCCTCGCCGGATTCGACGGACCGCTGCTCCTGGACGCGGATGCGCTCACGCTGGTCGCTCGCGAGCCATCGCTCCTCCCGTCCGGCTGGGCTGCCGGGGTGGTGATGACGCCGCATCCGGGCGAGCTCGGCCGGCTGCTGGGGCGCCCCACGGCAGAGGTGCTCGCCGACCGCTTCGCCTCGGCTGTCGAAGCCGCTGGGAAGTTCGGCTGCACGGTGCTCTCGAAGGGCGCCCCCTCGATGGTGGCGGCGTCCGACGGCCGGGTCCTGGTCTCCGTCTCCGGCCACTCGGGTGTGGCGACCGGGGGGATGGGCGACACGCTCGGCGGGATCGTCGCGGCCTTCCTCGCCGGCGGTGTCCAGCCGGTCGAGGCCGCCGCGGCGGGGCTCCACTTCGCGGGCCGCGCGGCGGAGGCGGCGGGGCGCGGGCGGGGACTGCTCCCGCGCGATGTGGCCGAGTCGCTCCCCGAGGTTCTGCTGCACCGGGATGTCAGCCGTCCCACGGCTCCTTTCATCGCCGATTTCCCGCCGGCCAGATGACGCCGCCGATCCGTTGACAGGCTACGCGGCCACCTCTACGTTGGCGCCGATTTCCGCCAACCGACGACAAGAAAGTCCTGATCTGGCACAATGATCATCATCGAAGACATTCGCGCCCGGGAGATCCTCGATTCCCGCGGCAACCCGACCGTCGAGGCGGAGGTGCTTCTGTCCAGCGGAGCCCTTGGCCGCGCCGCCGTACCGAGCGGCGCCTCGACCGGAGAGCACGAAGCCGTCGAACTGCGTGACGGGGACGAGAACCGCTACGCGGGCAAGGGCGTGCTCGAAGCGGTCTCGAATGTCGACGAGGTCATCGCCCCGGCCCTCCAGGGCATGGACCCCTTCGATCAGGCGGCGATCGACCGGGCCATGATCGAGCTGGACGGCACGGAGAACAAGGGGCGGCTCGGGGCGAACGCCATACTGGCCGTTTCGCTCGCCGCCGCGCGGGCTGCGGCCGACGAGGTCCGCCTGCCGCTCTTCCGCTATCTCGGCGGGGCGATGTCGAACACGCTTCCCGTGCCGATGATGAACATCCTCAACGGTGGAGCGCACGCGGCGAACAACGTGGACTTCCAGGAGTTCATGGTGATGCCGGTCGGCTTCGATACCTTCTCCGAGGGGCTTCAGGCCGGCGTGGAGATCTTCCACTCGCTGAAGAAGGTGCTGTCGGGGATGAAGAAGAGCACCGCGGTCGGCGATGAGGGTGGCTTCGCTCCCGACCTGGCGACGAACGAGGAGGCGCTGGAGGTCATCCTCCAGGCGATCGACCTCGCGGGATACCGCGCCGGCGAGGACATCGTGCTCGCGCTCGACGTCGCCGCCTCCGAGCTCTACCGCGCTGGCGCCTACGTCTTCCACAAGTCCAGCGGAGAGCGGCGCACCGCGCGTGAGATGGTCGACTTCTACGCCGACTGGAGCCGGCGCTACCCCATCCGCTCCATGGAGGACGCGCTCGACGAGAACGACTGGGACGGCTGGAAGGCCCTCACCGAGGCCATCGGCGACACCGTTCAGCTCGTCGGCGACGACCTCTTCGTCACCAATCCGGTGCGGCTGCGCGAGGGGATCGAGCGCGGTGTGGGGAACGCAATCCTCATCAAGGTGAATCAGATAGGAACCCTCACCGAGACGATCGAGGCGATCGACACCGCGACGAAGGCCGGCTACAACTCCGTCATCTCCCACCGCTCGGGGGAGACGGAGGATACCTTCATCGCCGATCTCGCCGTCGCGACCGGCGCCGGCCAGATCAAGACCGGAAGCGCCAGCCGCACGGACAGGGTCGCGAAGTACAATCAGTTGCTCCGGATCGAAGAGATCCTCGGTGAGACCGCACGTTACCCCGGAAATTCCATATGGCGGTAGAGCCGCGACGTATCGCCGGCCGTGCCATCGGCGCCACCCTGCTCGGGGTCGCGCTCTACTACGCCCTGTGGGGCGGCGAATACACCGCCTTCGACCTCGGCAGGCTCGCCGAGCAGCAGATCGCCGAGGAGACGCGGCTCGCCGCGACCCGCGCCGAAGTCGACTCCCTCCGGCAGATCGTCGAGAGCCTGGAATCCGATCCGGCCGCCATCGAAACGGTCGCGCGCGAACGCTTCGGCATGATCCGCGACGGCGAGCTTCTCTATCGTTTCGTCGCGGCCGAGCCGGCTCCGGAAGCACTCTCGAAAGCACCATCCGGACCTTGACCTAAAGCCGGTCCTCGGCTATCGTTGGTGACTCAAAACATGGCGCGGGGTGGAGCAGTCTGGTAGCTCGTCGGGCTCATAACCCGAAGGTCGC
>JBBDRR010000092.1:35001-40023 GCA_040905395.1 Gemmatimonadota bacterium | reverse complement strand
GGGGGTGCAGGGGGGGGTCGGGCGTGGGGTCGCGGCTATCTGCCGCGACCTCCATGAGAGGATGGACGAGAAGGTCCTCGAGTACCATCCCGCCCACGAGGAAGCCGTCCTGCTCTACTTCGATTACGCCCACGCCTTCGCGGTGCTCTCCCGGCTGGACGTGATGGGCGCGGAGATGACGGCGATGGTCGAGCTGATCACCGGTGAGCGGCCGACGGACGAGTCGGCGAAGTCGGTGAAGTTTCCAGACTGAAACCCGATGGTGAGGCAAAAGAGAAGGGCGCCCTGACCCTATAGAATATACCGTCGCAGATCCTCGTCCTCGACGATTCCCTTCAACGTCTCCTGGACGCGGGCGGCATCGATCACCGTCTCACCGATCCCCTCGTCCGGCAGGTCGAAGAGCACCTGCTCCAGAAGGGTGGTCAGGACCGTGTGGAGCCGCCGGGCGCCGATGTTCTCCATCCGGTTGTTCAGTGTGGCCGCTGTCGCCGCGATCGCCTTCACACCACCCTCGGTGAACTTCAGGGTGGCACCCTCCGCGGCGACGAGCGCCTGATACTGGGTCAGCAGCGCATTCTTGGGCTCCTGGAGGATCCTCACGAAATCTTCTTCGGTGAGGTTCTTCAGCTCGACCCGGATGGGGAAGCGCCCCTGCAGCTCGGGGATGAGGTCGGACGGCTTGGAGACGTGGAACGCGCCGGCGGCGACGAACAGCACATGGTCCGTCCGCACCATTCCGTACTTCGTCTGGACCGTCGAGCCTTCGACGATGGGGAGCAGATCGCGCTGCACACCCTCGCGGGACACGTCCGGTCCCGCCGCGCCGCGCTCGCCGGCGATCTTATCGATCTCGTCGAGGAAGACGATTCCGCTCTCTTCGGACCGGTCGAGCGCCTCGGCGATGACCTCGTCCATGTTGACCAGCTTGTCGAGCTCGTCCTGAAGCAGGATCCGTCTGGCTTCCGAGATGGTCACCTGCCGCCGCTTGGTCCGTTTCGGCAGGATATCCTGAAGCATCTCGGTGAAGTTCAGATCCATCCCCTCCATGCCGCCCATTGGCAGCATCATGTTCTCGAGCCCGGCGGACTGCTGCACGTCGACCTCGACTTCCCGATCCTCGAGCTTATCGTCGCGAAGGAGCGCCCGGAGCTTCTCGCGCGTGCGCTCCCTTCGCTCCCGCAGCTTGCGGGCTTCCTCCTTGTCCGATTCGGCCGGCTCCTCGGAGGGTCGCTGATCCTGGATGGAACCGGCGGGGCTGACGACGAAGCCCAGCGTCTCCGGCGCGGCCGCGGGCGACGGCTGCTCTGCGTCGAGAGGAGGAAGGAGGAGGTCCAGAAGCCGCTCCTCGACCTTCTGCTCCGCCAGGTCCTGCACCTCTTCCTCACGCTCGTTGCGCACGAGGTTGATCGCGTGGTCCACGAGGTCGCGGATCATCGACTCGACATCCCGCCCGACATACCCGACTTCGGTGAACTTCGAAGCTTCGACCTTCACGAACGGGGCGCCGGCGAGCCTGGCGAGGCGGCGGGCGATCTCCGTCTTCCCCACACCCGTCGGGCCGATCATGATGATGTTGTTCGGCATGATCTCGTCGCGGAGATCGGCATCGACACGCTGCCGGCGCCAGCGGTTCCGCAATGCGATCGCCACCGCCTTCTTGGCGTCGTCCTGCCCGACGATGTACTTGTCCAGCTCGGCGACGATCTGTCGTGGCGTCAGCTCCTCGAGCCACGGCATCACTTCCTCCGCCTGGCGCGGCTCTATATCGACCTGTTTGGTGGGCGTGTTCGACATCCAGCTTCCTCAGTCCAGTTCCAGGACGGTGATGTTGCGGTTCGTATAGACGCAGATGTCACCGGCGATCTCGAGACCGTACCGAACGATCTCGGCGGCGCTCAGCTCGGTATGGTCCTTCAGGGCCCTTCCCGCCGCCAGCGCGTACGATCCGCCAGAACCGATCCCGATGATCTCGTCGTCGGGCTGGATCACGTCGCCGTTGCCGGAGAGCACGTACATGTTCTCCTGGTCGGCTACCGCCAGAAGCGCTTCCAGGCGGCGCAGCACCCGATCCGATCGCCAATCCTTGGCCAGCTCAACGGCGGCGCGGGAGAGGTTTCCCGGATACCGCTCCAGCTTCTCCTCGAACTTCTCGAAGAGCGTGAACGCATCGGCGACCGAGCCGGCGAACCCAGCGAGCACCTTGCCATCGCGAATCTTGCGGACCTTCTGGGCGCTGGCCTTCACGACGGTCTCCCCCATCGTCACCTGACCGTCGCCCCCGAGAGCGACCTTGCCGTTCTTCCGAACCGCGAGGATCGTCGTTGCGTGGAAAGTCGTCACGTCAGGAATTGTGAATTTTCAATTTTGAATTTTCAATTGGACGAGGTCGACCATGGCGCGCGCGTTCCTTACAGCAGTGTTCGGATAACTCTGACCCCATCGAGCCGGAACTTAACATGCCGTCGGCAGCTTTGCACCGTCGGATCATAGGAACCTCTGGCAGCCATCTTTCCGTACGCTACGCCCGCGGGTGAGCCTGTCGATACACCTTCTTCAACCGTTCGGTCGAAGTGTGCGTGTAGACCTGAGTGGTGGAGAGGCTGGCGTGGCCGAGGAGCTCCTTGACGGCGATGAGATCGGCGCCTGCGTCGACGAGGTGGGTGGCGAAGCTGTGGCGGAGGGAGTGGGTCGAGAGACCGGCGTCCTCGCTGATGTCGTCGAGGAATTTCGAGACGATCTTCTGGATCTGCCGCGCGGAAAGCCGCTTGCCTGTCTGACTCAGGAAGACGGCTCGCCGGTCGGCGCCGCTGGTGGATGCGATCAGCTCCTCGCGCCTCGGCTCGAAGCGGCGGAGCGCCCGAATCGCGGCACGACCGATCGGGACGATTCGCTCCTTCCTCCCCTTCCCCATCACCCGGGCGCGCTCCGAGACTAGATCGAGATCGGATGTGTTGAGCGCCTGGATCTCGGAGAGGCGCAACCCGCAGGAGTAGAGGAGCTCCAGGATCGCGTGGTTGCGAACTCCGTGGAATCCGCCGTCCAGCGCCCGCCCCTCGGCCGCGGTGAAGAGGGCGTCGATCTGCTGCCGGGTGAGGAATCCCGGCAGAGTGCGATCCGTCTTCGGAACGCGAACGGTCCTGGCCGGATTCGCCTCGACGAGCTCCTCCATGTGGAGGAACCGGAAGAGGGCGCGTGCGGCAGAGAGCTTCCGCGCGACGGTCCTCTTCGAGAGCCTGCGGCGGCCCATGCAGTCGCCCATGAAGGAGCGAATCGCGAGACGATCGACGTCGCTCCAGCTCCAACGCGCATGCCCGTTGTAGCGGGTGAGAAATTCCTCCAGCTCGGCCAGGTCCCTGCCGTACGCCTGCACCGTGCGCGGCGAGAGCTGCCGCTCGTTGCCGATGTGTGACAGGAACTCGCGGACGCCTTCGGTCGGCTCGGCCGTGTCCGTCAGACTCTTCGCGCGCTCGTTCATCGTACCGCCGGCGCGGCCTCGGCGGAGGTGATGCCGTGGAGCTCCATCCAGGCGCCGAAGTCACGCTGACCGCGCTCGGAGAGAACTTCACGCTTGCGCTGCTTGTCGCGCACCTTCTCCTCGAGCGGATCGACGAGTCCGAAATTGGAGTTCATCGGCTGGAAGTGCCCCGGGTCGCAGTCGCGGAGATAGCGCATCAGCCCGCCGAGCATCGTCGTCGGCGGAGGTACGACGGGGTCGAGGCCTCGAACGATCCTGTCCAGGTTGACCGCGGCGAGGATGCCGACGGCCGTGGACTCGGTATAGCCCTCCACGCCGGTGAGCTGACCGGCAAAGATCAGCTCGGGACGGTCGCGCAGCGATCCATGCGGGGAGAGGCGAGCGGGAAAGTTCAGATAGGTGTTGCGGTGAATGGAGCCCCAGCGCAGGAACTCCGCCTCGGCGAGACCCGGGATCGTGCGGAATACGCGCGCCTGCTCACCGATCTTCAGCCGCGTCTGGAACCCGACCAGGTTCCACATCTGGCCGGCCTTGTCCTCCCGCCGCAGCTGCACGATGGCGTGGGCGCGTTTCCCACCCCACTGGGGGACGGGAAGGCCGATGGGCTTCATCGGCCCGAAGCGAAGCGTGTCCACCCCCCGCTCGGCCATGACTTCGATCGGCAGGCAGCCCTCGAAGTACGGCACGGCGTCCCAGTCGTGCCCCTCGTGGCTCTGCGCACCTCGCAGCGTTTCGATGAAGGCGGTGTATTGCTCCCCCGTCATCGGAGCGTTCAGGTAGTCGTCGCCGTCGCCCTTTCCCCAGCGGGAGGCTGCGAACACGACGTCGTGGTCGAGCGAATCGTCCGAGACGATCGGCGCGATCGCGTCGAAGAAGGCGAGCCCATCCTCGCCGAGCGCTTCGCGGATCCGATCGGAGAGCGCGTCCGACGTCAGCGGGCCGGTCGCGACGATCGTCGGACCGGCCGGCAGCTCGGCGACCTCCTGACGCACGACTCTAATCCTCGGATGAGCCTCGATCGCCGCGGTCATCCGGCGGGCGAAGTCGGTACGGTCGACGACGAGAGCGGTCCCGCCGGGAACGCGAGCCTCGTCCGCGACGCGCAGGAGGATCGAGCCGAGCGCCCGCATCTCCGACTTGAGCAGACCGTGCGCGTTCGTCGGATCCACCGACTTGAAGGAGTTCGTGCAGACGACCTCGCCCAGCAACTCCGTCTGGTGCGCCGGCGTCTTTCGAAGCGGGCGCATCTCGAAGAGGGTCACGTCGTGGCCTCTCTCGGCGAGCTGGTACGCCGCCTCGGACCCCGAGAGACCCCCTCCGACGACTGTTACTTCGGCCATGCTACCTCCGTCTCATTCGACCCAGTCCGTACTGCTGAATCCATACGCCAAAAGGCAGCGTCATCTGCTGCAAAAACACCGTCATCCCGAGCGAAGCGAGGGATCTGCACTTCCAGAATCCCTTATCCGCCCGGTCCCTTATTTTATTTCGGCCACTGCGATTCCATTGACGCCGCTGGTCGCCATCCATACGTTCCCCTCCGG
>JBBDRR010000092.1:2474-34991 GCA_040905395.1 Gemmatimonadota bacterium | reverse complement strand
GGGGCATGACGGGGTCTGAAGCGTCGCTCGGGAGGAAGGACGGTCGGCGAACGGGCTGCACGTCAATTCTTTCCTCCCTTGGCCCCCTTCGGCTTAGCCGGCGCCTTGGCTTTCGCTTTGCCCTTTCCCTTCCCCGCCCCGCCGCTCTTGGCACGGCCGCCCGGATTCTTACGACCACCCTTCTTCTTCGTACCCTCGCGGGCGGCGAGGAGCGGCACGGCGGCTTCCACCGTGAGCGTCTCGGGATCGGTGCCCTTCGGGAGGGATGCGTTCACGGACCCGTGCTTCACGTACGGCCCGTAGCGACCCGCGAAAAGGAGGATCGGCTCGCCGTCGGCCGGGTGGGGACCGATCTCGCGCAACGCCTGCGCCGAACGTCCCTTCCGCTTCGGCTCCGAGAGCAGCTCCATCGCCCGGTCGAGGCCGACGGTGTAGACGTCGTCCTCCTCCGTCAGGGAGCGGAAGTCCTTCTCGTGTACGACGTACGGTCCGTACCGGCCGATGCCCGCCTGAACCTCCTTGCCGGATTCGGGATGCGTACCGAGAGTACGCGGCAGCCTGAGCAGCTTGAGCGCGCGATCGAGCGTCATCTCGTCGGGCGACACGCCTTTCGGCAGCGAAGCCCTCTTCGGCTTGTCTCCATCCTCGCCCGCCTCGCCGAGCTGGACGTAGGGTCCGAAGCGGCCGGTCAGCTGGAGCACCGGCAGCCCGGAATCGGGGTCGGTGCCCAGGACGTCCGGGCCCTCGGCCTTTGCGCGGACGAGGCGGATCACCTCCTCCGAGCTCAGGTCGGCGGGCGCGATCCCCTCCGGAATCGAGGCGGTGACGGTCTCCCCGCCCTCCGTGTATTCCACGAACGGCCCGAACTTGCCGATGCGCACCGAGGCCGGCAGATCCTGTAGTCGGATGGTGGAGGCTTCGCGCGGATCGATGTTCACCTGACCCTCCGCGACCTGCTGCTCCAGCCCCTCGGGCCCGAGGAAGAAGTGCGTGAGGTACGGAAGCCAGGCCGCGGCACCCTCGGCGATCTCGTCCAGCTCCTCCTCCATGCGCGCGGTGAACCGGGTATCGACGAGGGAGGGAAAGTGCTCCTCGAGGAGCCCCGTGACCGCGAAGGCGGTGAAGGTCGGAACGAGCTGATTGCTCTGCCGCTCGACGTAGCCGCGGTCGATGATCGTCCCGATGATGGTCGCGTAGGTGCTCGGTCTGCCGATCCCCTCGGCTTCGAGCATCTTCACGAGGGATGCCTCCGTGAAGCGCGCGGGCGGCTGCGTCTCGTGTCCGATCGCCTCCAGGTCTCGCAGTGTCAGCGCATCGCCCTGCCGCAGCGGTGGGAGGGGATCGTCGCGGTCCTCGAGAGCGGCCTCGGGATCGTCGGAGCCCTCCACGTAGGCTCGGAAGAATCCGGGGAAGTCGATGCGTTTGCCGGTGGCGCGGAAGATCGCGTCGGCGGCGCTGATCAGCGCGGAGATCTGCGTCACCCGCGCATCGGCCATCTGGCTAGCGACCGTCCGCTTCCAGATCAGCTCGTAGAGGGCTGCCTCCCGGCCGGTGAGACGTAGCTCCTCGACCGTCCTCATCTCGGTCCCCGCGGGGCGGATCGCCTCGTGTGCCTCCTGGGCGCCCTTCGATTTCGTCGTGAACTGCCGCGGCCCGTCGCTGAGATACTCCTCCCCGTAGAGCTTCCGGATCCGGCCACGGGCGGCACTGATCGCCTGCTTCGAGAGGTGCACCGAGTCGGTCCGCATGTACGTGATGCAGCCCTCTTCGTACAGACGCTGGGCGATCCGCATCGTGTCGCGGGCCGACATGCGCAGCTTCCGGTTCGCCTCCTGCTGGAGCGTCGAGGTCGTGAAGGGCGCGGCCGGCCGCCGGACGGTGGGCTTCTCGTCGGTTTCGGACACGACCCAATCCGCACGCTCCAGACGCGCCTGGAGCGCGCTGGCGGCCGCCTCGTCGAGGAGCAGGACGTCGCGTCCCTCGTGCAGACGGCCGGTGCTCTCGTCGAAGTCGCGGCCGGTCGCGATTCGTTTGCCGCCGACGGAAACGAGCTGAGACGAGAACGCGGCTTCCGCCACCCCCGTCGTGCCGAGCAGCGCCTTGAGGTCCCAGTAGGAGCCGGAGCGGAACGCCCGACGCTCGCGCTCCCGCTGCACCAATAGACGAACGGCGACCGACTGGACCCGTCCGGCCGAGAGACCGCTCGAGATCTTCTTCCAGAGCAGAGGCGAGACGGTGTAACCGACGAGCCGGTCGAGGATCCGCCGGGTCTCCTGGGCGCGGACGAGGTTCTCGTCCACCTGCCTCGGGTGCTCCAGCGCCTCCCGGATCGCTTCCGGCGTGATCTCGTGGAAGACGATTCGGGAAACGGGCACGCGGGGCTGAAGCACCTGGAGGAGGTGCCAGCCGATGCTCTCCCCTTCCCGGTCCTCGTCGGTCGCGAGGATCAGCTGGCTGGCGTCCTTCAGCATTCCGCGGAGCTCGGAAACGACCTTCTTCTTCGATCCGGGGACCACGTAGAGAGGCTGAAAATCGGCGGTGACGTTGACGCCGAGCCTCGCCCAATCCTCCCCTCGAACGTTGGCGGGGATTTCCGCGGCGGACTCGGGCAGGTCACGGACGTGTCCCATGGACGCCGCAACGCGGTACCCGGCGGGTAGAAACCCTTTGAGGGTCCGAGCCTTCGTTGGAGACTCGACGACTACCAGCGGCGCATCTTTCTTCGCTGCCATTCTCACGTATCCGGGGTGATCGAGCGAGGCCTTCCGGGCCGAACGATTTGGGCGATTTCGGCTGCGATCCTCGACACCGGGAGTCGATCGGTGTCGATATGGAATGCAGCCTTCTCGTAAAGCGGTATTCTCTCCGCGAGCAGTTCCGCTATCCGCGTCGCGTCCGGCTCCTGGAGGAGCGGGCGAACCGTTCTGGAACGCGATCGGCGGAGACGACGAGCGACGATGTCGGGCGAGACCTTCAACCAGACGGTGAGGGTATCGGGCGGGAGGCTCTCGAACAATCCCTGGTTGGTGATCCACCCACCGCCAGGCGAAAGCACGATGTGCTCCGCGGCCAGCAACCGCGGGGTCGACTGGACCTCGAGCCGGCGGAATTCCGGCTCTCCCTGATCGGCGAAGATCCTGGCGATCGTCTCACCGGTGGCTCGTTCGATCTCGCGGTCGAGATCGACGTGTGTCCAGCCCAACTGTGAGGCGAGCGCCCGGCCGACCTGTGTCTTGCCCGAAGTCATGAAGCCGAGCAGGACCACTCGTTTCCACGTCGGCCTTCGCGGATCCGGAGCTGAGGGCTGCGGGGAGCGGGCGGTCAGCGGAGTAGCTCCCTCAGCGGGGCGGGCGGAGCCGGGCTCCGAGGTACGCCTTGTAGCTCTCGAAGTTGCGTCGCAACTCGCCGATGGAGTCGCCGCCGAATTTCTCGAGGACGGCGTCCGCCAGGACGATCGCGACCATCGCTTCCCCCACGACGCCGGCGGCGGGGAGGGCGCAAACATCGGACCGCTCGCGGACGGCATCGCCGCGCTCTCCCGTCCGGATGTCGATCGTCCGCAGAGGCCGCATCAGCGTGGAGATCGGCTTCATCGCACCGCGCACGACGAGCGGCAGGCCCGTGGTGATGCCCCCTTCGAGACCCCCGGCAGCGTTCCCTGCGCGCCCATAGCCGGTGTCGTCGGCTACGATCTCGTCGTGGACGCGCGAGCCGGGGCGGGCACCCGCCTCGAAACCGAGCCCGATCTCCACGCCCTTTATCGCCTGGATCGACATCACGGCCCCGGCGAGGCGGCCGTCGAGCTTCCGGTCCCAGGAGACGTGGGAGCCGAGGCCCACCGGGAGGCCGGTCACGACAACCTCGAAGACGCCGCCGAGGGTGTCGCCATCCTTCTTCGCCTGATCGATGGCATCGATCATCCTGCCTTCCGCTTCCGGATCGAGGCAGCGAACCGGCGAGGCGTCGGAAGCGGCATTGAGATCGTCCGGAAGGGCGTCCGGAAGCTTCGCCTCGATGCCCCCGAGCATCGTGACGTGACTGCCGATTTCGATTCCGATCTCTCCCAGAAGCCGTTTCGCGATGGCCCCGGCGGCGACACGCGCCGCGGTTTCCCGCGCGCTCGCCCGTTCCAGGATGTCCCTGGCGTCGTACCGGTCGTACTTGAGGACGCCGACCAGATCCGCGTGCCCGGGTCGCGGGAGGTACACCGGACGGAGCGTCTCCTCGTCGATCTCCTGCTCGGGCGGCGCGGCGGACATCGCGACCGTCCAGTTCTCCCAGTCGCGATTGCGGATCTGCAGCGCGATCGGAGACCCGAGCGTCTCGCCGTGCCGGATTCCCGAGAGGATGTCGGCGCGATCGGACTCGATTCTCATTCGGCCGCCGCGCCCGTAGCCCCCCTGCCGCCGACGCAGCTCCTCGTCGATCTGCTCGGCCCGGATCGGCACGCCAGCCGGTACTCCCTCGATCAGGGACGTCAGCGCGGGCCCGTGCGACTCACCCGCGGTCGTGAAACGAAACATGTAGAAGAGGCCTCGCCAGTAGGCGACCGTCGAACCGGCCGCAACCGCAATAAAAACGAGGGCCAGGCTCAACGCCGGGCCCTCACAGGGAATCCGCTGGCCTGCGGGTCAGAGGTCGCTCGTGTTCACGTCGAGAGTGACCAGCCCGCTCGCCGTGATCGCGTAGATCTTCAGCTCTCCGTCTGGCAGCCGGACCACCGTCAGCGGACCGGTCACGGGATCGCGGAGGAAGATACGGGAGACCCTGCGGAAAGAGAAGGTATCCATCACATCGACAAACGCAAGACCGGTGGATTCCGCTCCCGACACGAACGCGAGCTGCCTCGTCGGGTGGTCCGGGTGCATGTCTACGCCACCGGTTCCCTGCTCGGTCTGGATCACTCCCTGAAGGCGAAGCGTATCGGAGAAAACGAACGCTTCGCTCCCGCGTGCCAGCCCGAGCGATCCATCCGTATTGAGGGCCAGCGCGAAGACGCGTTCCGCGGCGTTCCCCACCAGGTCGCGGATCTCGCCGAACTTGATCAGCGGCCCGTCGGAGAGGCCCGCCCGGTCCTCGAACGCCATCACCCGGCCGTTTTCACGGGCACCCTCTGCGAAGGCGACGACGCTGTGATCGCCGCTCACCGCCACGAAGGTCGTATCCGAGAGCCCGACCTCGGTGATGTCGATGTTGTAGCGAAATTCGGTGTCGTACCCGGCTACGGCGATCTGCGTCTGCACCTCCTCGATCGACCCGCTGAAGCACGTGAGAGGGAGCTGTCGATCCAACGCGGGGTTCTCGCTTCGGTTTCTGGGGCAGACCCGCAGATGGTTCTGGGGAACTCTCTGGACCAGGAAGACGCTGTCGGCATTCGCAACCACCACCTTGGTTCCGATTCGCCGCTCGGCGTAGTCGGTCACGATTTCCAGGCGATCGAGATTCCGGTGTAGGATCCGCACCGTCCCCTCGCTCGCCGCCGAGGTGGGGAGCGTGGAGTAGATGACGTTGTCGTTCCGGGTCACGCCGATGAACTGAGGCCGATCGCTGTAGTCGTGACGCACGACCGACGTGGGGAAGCTCGACACGATGCTGTCGTTCTCCTCGACGGTGGCTTCGTTGGGGACGAGCGCGGTCTGGAAGGTGACGTCGAAGAGCTTGACGTTAGGTGTTTGAATTCGCTCCACCTCATCGCCGGACGAGGGTTCGAGGACGGAGATGTTCGTACCCCCGCTATTCGCGACGTAGAGCCGATCGCTCGCCTGGTTGAAGGCGAGTCCCCAGGGACGGGAGCCGACCGAGTAGGTATCGGAGAAGTGCATCGTCCCGAGAGGAAGCACCTCCAACCGGTTCTGACTGAAGTTCGAGAGATAGAGCCGCGATGCGTCGGCGACGATGTCGACGACCCGGTCACCCGGGCTGCCGACGGGTATCGTCAGGCCGCGGACCACAAGGATCTCGAAGCGAGCTCCCGACCGGACACCGAAGACCGGGTCGAGCTCGGCGCAAGCATCGGAGAAGAGGGTCTCACCACCCGGCCCGTTGGCGATGGTGGCGGATGCGCAATTTCCGGCCTCGTCGAAGGCGAACGCGGTCACCTCGAGCCGGAGCGTGGAGGTGTCGCGCGGAACGGGCAGATCGAAGGCCGACAGCGGGAAGCGGAAGGTCGTCGAATCTCGCGGCTCGACGTCCGTCACGACGGTCAGAGCCTCCGTGCCGGTGTTGAGCCGGTGCGTCGGCAGGATGGTGACCCCGACGCGGTCGAGCCGCGTCTCGTCGCTGGCCACGACGGTGACGGCGACGGAATCGTCCCGCTCCGCCCGCGCCGGCGCATCCATGCGAAAGCGGACGGAGGGAAGTCGTGTGTCTGCCTGCGGGGCCAGGAGTTCGAGACGTACCGCTGGCGAGATCGTGGAGTCGTTGACGGCGTTCTTCGCGGTAGCGCGCAGCTCGAACTCTCCCTGTGCCGCCGTGGCGGGAACCGGGAGCACCACGACCGTGTCAACCGCCGTCACCAGGTTCTCGAAGGTGAGCACCGTATCGGCGGCGAAGGTGCCGGATGAACGCAGACGGATGCTCTGAATCCGATGATCCGGATCGGATGCGGAGAGGGTGACCCGCAGATCGGAGTCGGCCCTGACCTCCTGGCCCGTGAGCGGAGCCACGATCTGGACGCGGGGTCCACCGATCGCGATGCGAAGGGTATCCGCCGACTCGTTGCCGCCGACGTCCGACGCCGTCGCGACGATGAACACGGAGTCCTCCGTCTCGGTATCGGCAACCGCGACGAGGTAGCGGGAGATCGTGGTATCGGTGACGATCGGCCGGACGTCCTCCAGCTCGACGAGCTTCGGCTGAAAGCGCGGCACTTCCGTCAGCGTGCCGAGGGATGCGCTGCCTCTCAGCGCGAATCCCGCCAGTCCGATCTCGGCGATTCCGGAATCGTCGCTGGCTCGGACGGTGACCAGGACGGAATCGCCGATCGCCACCCGCTGCCCCGAATCCGGGGCCTGTATGAGGACGATCGGGTTGCGGCGGTCGCCGCCGGCGAGGCCGGAGAGCGGATCCTCGAAGAGGTTGTCCCCGCCGCACCCGACGACCAGCAGCGAAAGTCCGCCCAGCAGCCAAGGCGCGCCGAGGAGGCGCAGAGATCGAGTAGACATGGTCCTAAACCCTGTCCTCGACGATCCGCGGAGTGACCATGATCAGCAGATCCCGCTTCTGCTCCCGGTCACGCGTCGTACGGAAGAGTGCGCCGATGACCGGCAAGTCCATCAGGAACGGAATCCCCGCCCGGGTGGACGAAACCTCGGTCACCGTCAGGCCGCCGATCACCGCGGTCTCACCGTCGGCGACCATCAGCCGGGTCGTTCCCTGCTGCTGCTGGAACACGACGCCGATGTCGGTAGCGGCGAGCTGTGCGCTGGAGCGCTCCGCATGCAGCTCCATGAGGATCCGCCGGTCGGCGGTGATGTGCGGTGTGACCCGGAGGCGAATACCGGTCTCGACGAGCTCCGCCGTGGCCCGAGGCGCCGTGGCTCCACCGGCGACCGCCCCACCCTGCGTACCGAGATCCACGACCCGGATCGGGGTGCGTTCGCCGACCCAGATCTCCGCGAGCTGATTGTCCAGCGTGGTGATCAGAGGCGCCGCCTGCACGTCGGAAAGCTCCTGCGACTGCAGCGCGTCGACGAAGGCGATGAGCGTATGGCGGCCCAGCAGGAGCGAGAGCACCGTCTCCAGTTGAGGCTGCTGCACCCGGATGTTCGCGTTGCCGAGCGCCGCGATCGAGCTCCCGCCCAGTGAGATCAGATCCGAATCCGTGAATTCGCCCGGGTTGAACGGATCGGGCACCGAGACGAGCTCGTTCAGCGAGCTGCCCTGCGAATCCTTCAGGTCGTACGTGACGCCGAGCTCCTCCACATCGGTGCGGTTGACGAATATGATCTTCGCCTGGATCGAGACCTGGGGCGTACGCACGTCGAGCTGCCCGAGGATCTGATTCATATCCGTTATGACGGACTCGACGTCCGTGACGATCAACGTGTTCGTCGACGGATTGACCGAGATCCGCCCGCGCTCGGACCGGAGCGGCTCGAGGCTGGTTGCGAGCTCGCCGACCGGGACGTAGTTGATCCGGAACGTCTGCGTGACGAGCGGTTCCTGGGTCTGGCGTTCCTGAAGGCGTTCGATCGCATCCACCTGGATGATTCCGCTCGACGCCTCCTGGGCAGCGAGGCCGTACGCACGGAGAATCGTCTGTAGCGCGACGTCCCACGGCTGATCACGGATCGTCGCCGTGACGTTGCCCTCGACGCCCGACCCCGGAACGATCGAGCGGCCCGTGAACTCGGCGAAGCTCGCCAGGACGTCCCGAATCTCCGCCTCCTGAAAGGTAACGGTGATGCGCGGCTGCTCCTGGGCGACGATCGGCTGGACGAGGGGAGCCGGAGCGTCGGCGACCACGGCCGGCGGCGCCGGAGGGGGCACGGCTACCCCGCCGCCAGTCGAGAAGGCATCGAATACGATCTCGCCGGTTCCGAGGCGGAGCAGAACCCCATCGGCAGTCGTAGTGGCCGAGTAGTTGACGGGTCGGTCGACGTCGACGACGATGCGGACGACGCCCGGAGCGAACTGGCTCGCCCGGATCGAGGCGACTCCGCCTCGCCCCACCGCGTACTGGTTCCGCGGCAGCGCCATCGTGGCGCCTTCGACGTCCACGACGATTCGGGCAGGGTCGGCGAGCACGAAATCCGAGAAGCCGACGGGGCCGGTGGTCTGTATCGTCAGCTCGGGTCCGCCGGCCGACGGCATCATCCGGACGCCGGTGACGTCGACCTGCTGCCCGAGCGCGGAGCCCGGCAGCGCCAGCAACGCCACGACGACGCCGAGGGCGTGCATGAGAGGCTTCATGGTCTCTCTTCTCTTCCTATTCGGGCCGGACGATACGCAGCGTCTCTCGCCGCGCGACACCCAGCTCTTCGATGACGATATCGACGCGGTCGGGGTGGATCGCCAGTATTCGCAGCGATCCGAACCTCTCCCCGACCCGGGCCTGTATGCGACGGTTGCTGCCCTCCTGGCTCAACACCGCCACGGACCGGGACGGGTCCGGGTGGTGGACGACACCGCGGAGAGTCAGGTCCTCGAGGCGGATGCCGAGATCCCCTTCCATAAGCAGGGAACGGAAGGGATCGGGCCGCGCTCCGCCGGGATATTCGAACACCTCGCGGTCGTAGAGGATCGTTACGTCGGTATTCTGCTGTGCCTGAGCACTCCCGAGCGGAAGGAGGGCGGCCAGGATCCCGGTCGCGACGATCATGATTGTCCGCCTCATAGGTCAGCCTCCGATCCAGGACCCGCGATGGGCAAGACGTACGTCTCGATGGAGAATCGCGCCTCGAGCTGCGGGTTCTCGTTTCGCGCACCCTCCTCCCGGACGGTGAGATTCAGGCCCGTGGGGGTGATGATCCTGGGCAGCGATCCGATTCGAGTGAGGAACTCGCCGATCTCGTGGTAGGAACCGAGGACCGCGAGGTCGTACGTCCGCCGGGTGTAGAAGTCCGAGGCGGTCGCGCCGACCGGCTGGATGAGCGCCATCTCGACGCCGGTCCGCTGTGCTTCGGTAGAGATCGCATCGAGCAGATCTGGAAGCTCTTCCGTGGACGGGACCAGGCCCTCCACCAGCGAGAGCTGGTCGTTGTATTCGGCCAGCCGCCGCTGGATCTCCGCTTCCCCGTCCTGCTCGGAGAGGATCCGGGCCGTCTGATTCTGCATCTGGAGATTGGTCAGACGGCTCTCGAGCACCGCGAGCTCCGCCGCCCGCGGCGTATAGGCGTAGGTATAGCCGAGATACCCGAGGCCCCCGACGAGGAGGATCCCGAGCAGCACCTTCTGACGTGACGAATCGGATTCAGCCATCATTCCTCGAGGACGACGATGGGTACGGTCTGGATCACGCTCGGGTCGGGGCGGCGATAGCTCGCTTCGAGACTGAATCGCTGTATCCTTCGCCCTTCCACGACCTCCTGCTCGCTCGTGATCAGCGTCACCGCTCCGATGAAGGGCGATGCTTCGAGGTTCTTCATGAAGCGCGTCAGTGCCGCGGTCGAGCCGGCGTTCCCCTGGATCGTGAAGACCGGGCCGGTGGAGAGGGTGTCGGCCGGCTCGGTGGAGGTGATATCGGTGAGCCACGTGTACGCCGGTACCGCGAGGCTGATCTCATCGAGGAGGTGCGGCCATACGTAACGGCGTGTATCGACGCTCCGGATCACGTCGATCTTCTGCTCGACCGTGTCCTGCCGTGCCTGGAGCGAGCGGACGAGAGCGATCGTCGTCGCATAGGTCATCGAATCGGCGACCTCCTGCTGGATCTGAGCTTCGAGCGTGCCGCGCGTGGTGCCCATTCGCAGGTAGCCGAACAGCACCAGGGCGAGAAGCAGAACGCCAGCGGCGATCGCCGCGTACGTCTTCGCATCTCCACCGATGGCCGGCATCGACGGTAGGCCGAAGCTGGGCATCCTTCTGGATCCCAGCTTCGCCGATGAAGCGCCCGGAGCGAGATTGATTTCGATCAACACGATTCGTTTCCTCAGACTGGACCACGAAGTGCCAGGCCCACCGGCAACATCCACATGCTTGCCGTCTCCTCTCCCGGCAGATCGGCCAGGGCGTCAGGGCCGACCTCGAGGCGCTGGAACGGATTGAGCACTTCGATGCGGACTCTCAGCCGGTCGGAGATCGCGTCCTGAAGGCGAGGCATACGGGCTCCGCCGCCGGACATGTTGACCGCCTGGATTCCCGTCCCGCCGCTCCCGTCCATCGTCAGGAAGGCGGTCGCACGTTCGACGGCGAGGGCGAGCTCCGCCCCACGCTCGTACAGCAGCTTGTCCGCATCAGCCGAACTCTTCGTCTGGCCCTGGACGATCTCCTCAGCCTCCTCCGACGACAGACCGTGCAGCCTGCGGAGGTCCTCCTTCACCTGCTTCGATCCGAACTGGACGTCCCGCGTGACGAGCGGTACACCATCCTCGTATACGATGACCGTGGTGACCTCGTGCCCGACATTGGCGAGCGCCCCCACCCCCCGCGATGCGCTCGGATAGTTGTACTCGAACGCGTTGAAGAGCGCGAACGCGTCGACGTCGACCACCGCCGCCTGGAGGCCGGCGTCCGCAAGCAGCATCATTCGCTGATCGACGAGGTCGCGCTTCGCGGCGACCAGGAGGACCTCCATCTGCAGCCCCTCCGCGAGCGGGTCCAGGATCTGGAAGTCGAGCTGCACGTTCTCCATCTCGAAGGGGACGTACTGCTCGGCCTCCCAGCGGATCACCTCCCGCGCGTCACTCTCCGGCATCCGATCCATCTGGATCTTCTTCACGATGACGTCGCGCCCGCCCACGGCGGTGACCACCGATCTCGCCTTGGTGCCGAGCGTCTGCACGACCGCCTGAATGGTGTCGACCACAAGGGGCGGATCCATGATCTCGCCCTCGACGATCGCGTCGGACACCAGGGGCAGCGATGCGATCCGGGAGAGGCGCGGCTCGTCACCGGAGTGATCGACGACCGCCGCCTTGATGAACCCGCTCCCGATATCAAGCCCGATCGTCTGCTTGTTACGCTGGAAGAGCGCCATCATCGAATATGTCGGTCGGGTGAGGCCGCGCGGGGATCCACGCAGAGGTCGCATCTATCGATGGGATCACGAGATGCGCGGACACCATAACCGAGGTCCACCCGGCAGTCAATGAAGTTTTCACCGGCTGCCACCATTACCGAACCACCTCGAACCACGCGAAGGTGGGGGTATCCATGATCTGAGGCTGCGTATCCAGCGACTGAATCGTCAGGCCCCGCTGTGCGTTGGCGATCTCGCACTGGTTGAAGCGAACAACCGAGCTTCCTGTCGCTTCGGATTCGTCGCCCGGATCGATCACGACTTCGTCGCCCATCGCGATCACCGCGCCCTCGATGTTGGGCCGGTTCGCGCCGCCGCCGCCGCGAATCTGCAGGGTGCCTTCTACGAGGATGATCCCCGCGTACTGGAAGGAGCCACTGATGTCGAGGCCTCCGTTGCGAACGAGCAGCACCCCCTGGCCATGCCAGTTCGAGATCGAGACGTCCGTGCCGTTCGCGTCGATGACGACCGTCGGGAAGTATGTGGCCTGTTCGGCCGAGCAGGTACCGACGAGGTGGGCCGGGCAGCCCCAGCGAAGATTGAAATCGGAGGAAGTGTGGATCGGCCCGGCGCCATTCGGATAGTCGGGTCCCTCGTACGTCGGCCCGAATCGTATCTGTGCGTAGTCCGCCAGTTCGTCGATGGTGTGGCCGTTGAGGACATAGTTCATCAGCTCTTCGCGCCCGCGGGTATCCTGGATGGTATCGCCGACGATGTTCGAGGAGCCGCCGATGGACACCTCCGAGTCGCTGCTGTAGCGGATCGCCGCGCCCGGGTCCTCGTTTGTGCAGATCGCGCTGTCCGAACCATCGCTGACCGTGGCGTTGCCGGTGATCGTCGCGTCCGTGCCCAACGTCAGCCCCGAATCGACAGAGAGCGAGATCGAGTTGGCGACTCGCGTCACTTCCATCATCGCGCCGACGCTGCGGCCCCGACCATTCTCCGGCTGGGTGACGACCGAATAGATCTCGCGACGTTCGAAGCTGTCGTCGGCCATCTGCTCGGGAACGCTCCTGAAGAGCTCGGCCACCCGCACCTGGTATCCCTGAACACCGACCTGTATGGCATAGTCGCCGGTGACGAAGCGCTGGTCGAGGTCCGTCGCCATCGCGGCACGCTGCGCGACGAACCCTTCCAGAGCCGCATCGGCCGCATAGAGCCCGCGGGTCCCGTCCTGATGGGCACTGCTCAGCGCCAGCTCGGTCGAGGAGGTGACGAGAGCCGAGGTCACGAGGAGCGAGATCGCCACGAGCCCGAAAAGCGCGAGTGGAAGCGCCACGCCTCGCTCGTCCAGACCGATGATCTTTTCGAAGTGGTATCGCATGGTGCTCCTCAGAGTCGATTTCGCAGCGCTACGACAACGGTGTCGGCCCTCGAGAGCGCATCGCCCCCAAAATCGCTACGGCTCACCGCGTCCACCGATACGAGGATTCGTGTCACGGTACTGCGGGCTGCGGCGTCGAGGATCGGCGTGGCCAGCGGCGCGGTCGCGGCGCCGGCGAAGTACTCGAACCGCAAGCCGCCGGCGTCCTGGATCGGCCCCGCCATCGGCTGATTCGTGCTCGACCCCACATCTCCGACGCGGCGTTGGATCCACAGCCCCGGAACACCGGAAGACGTACCGGTCCGATACGTCACCTGATCGTAGAGATAGACGGGATCGCCGGCGGCCGCGGCCGTCCCGGCATTCTCCGGAACCGAAGCGACGGTGAGCGTGCGGGTCTCGGCGCCGGCCGGCAGCGCGGAAGTGCCGCAGACGGCCACTGGACCCCCGATCCCCGTCACCGACACGGCATTCGTCCATAGGGGGGCGGCGGCGGTCCCGACGTTGGCCACGATGCCGGTACCGGTATTCGTGGCCAGGCTCGCACCCGGCACGGCGGGGACGACGACATCGATGGAAGTGGCCGAGTTCACGGCGCAGACGACCCCCCAGAGCCTCGCGGTGCGCATCGTGACCGAATCCGCCGAGGCACGCACGAGCGCATCGCCGCCGGGCAGCGACCTCAACTCGCTGCTGATCAGCTCGATCGCCGCCCGAGAGTTCTGCTGCACCTCTTCCCGAGCGCTCTGCATCTCCACGAAACGGCCCTGTCCGGCGATGAGCTGGAACAACACCGTCGTGACGATCGAACCGAGCACGATCGCGACGAGCAGCTCGATGAGCGTGAAGCCGCGTCGATCAGCCACAGGGCGCTCCGGCCGGCGACCCGCCGAGTGTGACCGGCAGGTAGAGCGAAGATGTGATCTCAAAATCCTCATTCGGTGCATTCGGCGATTCCGGGTTGGGAATGACCCTCACGCTCACCTGGGCGAGTTGCGGATTCGTCAGGTCCACGACGCGGGACAGCCGATCCCCATGCGGGAGATCGCTCCGACAGAACTGCGTCGGCACGACGCCGCTGCGTAGCTGGTGCAGCCCCGACTCGAGCGAATCGCTGGCGATGGTCGCATACCCGCTCTGGCGCTCCGCCAGGGCGAGCGATCGCGCCGCGCCGATTCCCAGCGCTTCGAGACCCAGCAGCCCCACCGCGAGGACGACCATCGCGACGAGCACCTCGATGAGGGAGAAGCCTCCAGTATCCCGTAGCGGATCAGAACTCACGGTATACTCGCCCTGCCGGTGAAACGAAGATGGAATCTCGAACCGACTCGCGGCCGATCTTCAGATACGAGTCGTTGCCGAGATTCGTGATGATGCCACGGGAGCTGAACTCGAGCGCCGTCGTTTCGCCCACGAACTCGACTCCGGGATAGTCTCCCTGGAGCGAGACCGTCCGAACGGCCGCCCAGCTGCCATCCGCATTCAGCGTCTCGACTCGATATATGCCGCCAGAATCCAGGCGAACGGCCGCAGACGTACCTCGCTCTACCGCGAGCGCTCTCGCGAAGGAGACGTCCGCGACCAGCCGGTCCAGGGCCCGCCGCGTCCGCGTACGATCCAGGTACTCGCCGAACGCCGGTGTCGCGATGGACATGACGATCCCGACGATCACCAGAACCGTAAGCAGCTCGACGATACTGAAACCGCCCGAGCGGCGCGTTGAATCGATCGTTTCGTATAGCATAGGGCAGCGGCCTAACAGGAACATCCGTGCCCAACGAAATATCGTGTATTTGCAACGACTTACGCATTATCGGCCCTAAACGATCGCGGAAAAGATTGCCGCTTCCGGCACATTTTTCTGGTTGGCGACCCGCTCAGTACGTGCGGCGGATGCGCCCGGCGATCGACAGGATCACCCGATCGGACCGTGCTCCGTACTCGACCGTGAAGGATCTGGACGGTGGGCGGAGCATCCCGCGGCCATCGAATACGACGGTGCGGCCGCCGGAGTGGCGGAGGCAGAGACCGGGCAGATCGAACGCGACGCGCTGGACCGCCTCCTCACCGCCGGACGAGCCGGTGCGAAAGACAGTGATCGCCGTCGTGCAGCGCGAGTCGTTCTCAGCCAGCTCGATGAGGATCGGATGTCCGGATTCGAGGGCGAGCATTCTGGCTCGGTAGAGCTCGACGGTAAGACGGTCGAGGGCACTGCGGGCGCGAATTCCCTGTATCGCTTGCTGGAACGCCGGAGCCGCGAGCGAGGAGAGGACGGCGACGATCAGCAGGACGGTGAGAAGCTCGACGAGAGAGAAGCCTGGCGGAGGAGCGCGGTAGGCGGCCATGGCAGAGGCATGGGAGGGGGATCAGTCCAGCTCGTACTCCTGGATCTTGTAGGTGAGGGCTCGCGTGGAGAGATCGAGGAGCTCGGCGGCGCGGGTGCGATTGCCCTCGGTCCTGCCGAGGGCGCGGGCGATCAGCTCCCGTTCGAGTGCCGGCAGTCGCCGCTTGACGGAGAGGTCGTCACCGTCGACGGGGATGCGGAACGGGGAGGTGGAGTTGCGAACGTGTTCCGGGAGGTGCTCCGGTGTTATCTCGCCACCGGAGAGCACCAGGGCGCGCTCGAGGACGTTTTCCAGCTCACGTACGTTTCCGGGCCAGGTGTAGCGGACGAGCAGGGTCGTGACTTCGGGCTCCAGCCCCGAGGTCGGAATTCCGAGCCGTTCGGAGTGACGGCCGAGGAAGTGCTCGGCGAGGAGGGGAATGTCCTCGCGGCGGGTCCGGAGCGGCGGCAGGTGGAGATGGACGACGTTGACGCGGTAGTAGAGGTCCTCGCGGAAACGGTTCGTCGCCACGTCGTCCGCGAGATCGCGTGCCGTCGCCGCGACGAGACGGACGTCGACGTCGTGTTCGCGCGCGCCTCCCACCGGCCGTATGCGCCGCTCCTGGAGCGCGCGCAGCAGCTTGACCTGGAGCGACTGCGGCAGCTCGCCGATCTCGTCGAGGAAGAGCGTACCCCCATCGGCCTCGGTGAAGATCCCCTCACGGGCTCTTTCCGCCCCCGTGAACGCGCCCTTCTCGTGTCCGAAGAGCTCGCTCTCGAGAAGGTTCTCCGGAATGGCGCCGCAGTTGATGGCGACGAACGGCGCATCGGCGCGGGGTGAGGTCCGGTGGATCGCCCGTGCGACGGCCTCCTTGCCGGTGCCGCTCTCCCCGGTGACGAGCACCGTCGTCGGGTAGGCGGCGACTCTGGCCGCGACACTGAGCACCTCCCGGAAAGCCGCGGACTGACCGATCACCGCGTCGAATCCGCGGCCGTTGCCGATCTGTGCCCGGAGGCGGCGCACCTCCCGCCGAAGCGCCTCCCGTTCCTGCGCCTTGCGCAGAGAGAGGATCACCTCGTCGGCGTCGAAGGGTTTGGAGATGTAGTCGTAGGCGCCCCGGCGCATCGCCTCGATGGCCGTTTCGACGGTCCCGTAGGCGCTCATCATGATGATCAACGCCTCCCCCCCCGATTCGCGGTAGCGGTCGACGAAGCCGAGCCCGTCCAGGCGCGGCATCCGTATGTCGCAGAGAATCAGGTCCGGCGCCTCGGCGGTGGCGATGCGAAGGCCCTCCTCGCCATCGGATGCGGTGAGCACCTCGCAATCCTCGTCCCCGAGGATGAGCTCGAGGGTGTGCCGCAGACCCTCCTCGTCGTCGATGACCAGAACGCGGGACGCGCTCATGTTTCCCTTGCCGCCGTTGGAATCCAGATGTTGAAGGCGGCGCCACCGCCCTCGGAGGAGGATGCCTCGATGCGCCCGCCGAGCTCGGCCACGGTGCCGGCCACGATGGCGAGCCCGAGCCCCGTCCCCTCGCCAGGTCCCTTCGTGGTGAAGAAGGGGTCGAATACGGATCCGATCTGATCGGCCGAGATCCCGGGCCCGGTATCCGCGACGAGGATGCGAACCACTTCCCGATCGAGCTCCAGCGTCGGGCCCTGGGGTGCGGCTCCGTGGTGCCCGCGCCGCAGGTGCGAGTAGTTGATTCCGGGCGGGTCGTCGGCGCGTCGTACAGGCACCGGGCGGTCCGGTGAGTATCGTTCGCGCCGGGTCGTGATCCGCACCGACCCGGGCCCGTCCATGGCGCTCTCGGCATTGCGGAGGAGGTTCACGAAGACCTGATCCAGTCGGTGCGCATCCCCGAGCACCGGCGGGAGGGCCGGCGCCAGATCGAGGTCGATCGTCACTCCCGACAGCCAACCCTGCCCCCGAAGCATTTCGAGCACCCGTTCGAGGGACTCGTTCACGTCCAGCTCCTCTCGCGTCGCGCTCGCGGGACGGGCGTAATCCAGCAGCCCGCGGACGATCCGATCGATCCTGCGCGCCTCTCGTTCGAGCCCATCGACTACCTCGGGCTGCTCGGAGCGTCGCTTCAGCACCGATGCGTAGCCCAGGACGGCACCGAGAGGGTTGCCGATCTCGTGCGCGATCCCCGCTGCCAACTGACCGAGCGAAGCCATCTTTTCGGCCTGAATCAGCTCCCGCTGCGCCTCGGTCAGCCGCTGATTCGTTTCGTCCAGAGAGCGGACGTTTTCGGCCAGGCGCTCCTGATTCTGGAGGAGCTGATCGGTGAGCAGGTTCAGCGCTCGAGCGAGGGATGCGATTTCGGCGGGACCGTCCTCGGGCACCCGCTGTTCGTATCCACCGGACGCAATCGCTTCCGCGCTTCGCCCGATCTCCGCGAGGGGCCTGGAGATCCACCGCTCGATGAGATGGTTGCCGAGAAGCACGAATGCGAGCACCGCCACGGCGACCAGCAGCGCCACGACGACCGCTGCCGCACCCGACCTCTGCAGCGCCCGCGCCGTCCAGAGCGCGAGCAACAGGGTGGCGGCGGCGAGAAACGCGAGGTTGAACAGGAACTCGGTACGGAGAGAGCTTCGGGAGCCCTTCGACTCCCTCCGTACCGGAGCGTCTTGCGACAAGATTGGATTGGTGTACCGCCGGACCGCCTAGACGTTGGGATCAAGCTCGGCTTCGGGGGGAAGTGCGGTTCGAACCGACTCACGCGTGATCGGCTTCTTCCGGCTTGCGCTGTACGTCTTCTTCTCGAGCTCGTGCCAGATCTTGTCCACTACGGTTCCGACCGGAGCCCTGTATTCTACGTGGCCTTCGGCCTCGATGTGCTCGAGTGCCCGACGAAGTCCGTGCTTGCTGATCGGCTTTCTCATGAAACCTCCTCAACCTCGATACGTGTTCCATAGACTCGGTGGGACACGTTACCTCTGCGCAGAAACGGTACCGCAATGCCGGGTCGACCCGGCATACGCGCCCACCTGAGAGTCTAACCCGCGAATCGAGGATTGACTAGCCCGGAAGCGTCGATTTTCGGCCGGAAGCACACCCGCTCCCCACCCTCCCGGGCGGGGACGGCGTGGCCGGTCCGAGACTCACCCGCCTCCGCGCGTGCTCACGAGCAGAACGCCGCCGGCGTGGCCGGTCCCCCAACGCTGGGTCGCACTCGTCGCATCGATTCTCTCCACCTCCTCGATCGCCTCGATACGAAATCCCGTCAGCTCCCTCACCTCGCCATAGCGGACGTTGTCTACGTAGACCATTATCGGGTCCGGCTCACCGCCGAAACTCGAGATCCCGCGCGTGCGGAGCCATTGAGGCCGGAGCCGCTGGACCGCTTCGTACAGATTCGTGGAGCTCAGCTCGGACAGATCGTCCGCCGTGATCACGTCCGGGTTGCCACCTCCGCTCCCCGCGGCGGCCGCCGAGCAGCCGCCGAACGAGAGCAGGACGAGCAAGGAGAGTAAGCCGATTGGACGGAGCAACTTCATGATGACGACCTCCTGCGGTGGGGAAGAGGCGGATCCGCTCTGACAGCACCGTACCTCTGATAATAAAGAGGCCGATCGGTCGCCGTGCAAGTCGGGTGAAGGCCCGCGGTCTTCGACCTCCCTCCGTTAGCGCGCTTCCACCCTGGAGCCGAACGCCTGATCGAGTAGCTCCCGCAACTCGCTGTGGGAGAATTCGCCGAGGTGCGCCGTGGACGGCACCTCGGCCGACCGGCTCATCCCGCCGCGCCTGAACACCAGCCAGAGCGAACCCACCTCCTGCGTCCGAATCCCGCGCGCCTCGTCCCGCCATGTCGACGGCAGCTCGATCGATAGCCGCCACTTCAGACCATCCATGTCGGCCCAGATACGCTCCAACGGATCCTTCGCCAGCACCCCCGCCTGCTCCTCCGTCAGCTCAGGCTCGGGCGTCCAGTTCCGCATCTCGTCGTGAACCCGATCACGGTGCTGGAATACGACCGTAGATCCCGTCCATTGTCGGAGGACGGTCCAGTGCCAGCGTCCGGAGGATAGTGTTACGGTGCCGCTTCGCATTACCCAACGCCAGGTGCATGTCACGGAGGAACTTGCGGCCTCACGGCCAGCTCGCCTTCGGGCGGTCGTGTCTCTCTGGAAAGAGTATCGGCAGCAGGAACGGGATGCAACTGTTGTCTTTATAGATATCGGGCCCCGGCGACCGGCATCCGGGCCCGGGCAGGGAGTGCGAGGGGTGAAGGATTTTTCTGAACAGAACCTACTCTGAGGAGCGGTCGGGGCTGAAGAGGGGGTCGTTCGTCAAGACGATCCGATCGATCATCACGCCTGGCTCGACGGGGGCGAGCTCGAGCAGGTGGCTGCCGGCTTCGAGCGGAACCTGAGCGAGCCGCTCATCGCGGCGGTCGTCGGTGACTGGCGACCAGGTCCAGCGGGGGCCCCTGGGAAGGTCGTACCAGCGGATCCAATCGCCTTGGTCGACCCGGAGGCGGATGGAGTCGCTCCTGCCGTCGGGGACGAGGGTGCGCGCCCAAATCGAATAGAGGCCGGCAACCGGAGCCGCGAAGCGGAGGCGGGCAAAGGCGGCTGGGCTCGCGCCGGATCCGGGCGCGGCATCGAGGACCTGGATGTAGCTCGTCTCGGTGGCGGGATCGCTGCCCACCGCGAAGGAGTTGGAAAGGTCGAGGGATTCCGCCTCGAAGACGAGGTGGGCAGGCTGCGCCGGCAGCTCGGAAGGCCAGACGCCTCTCGGCCGATGGTCGAGGTCGTTGGTGATCAGGATGGCGTCCAGCCTCGCGCCACCCTCGCGCGTGCGGATCCGCAGCGAATGGCGGCCGGCTGGGAGATCATAGACGACGGGATCGACGGGCTCGCCGTCGAGATCCCGCGCGCTGATGCGGTCCCAGCGCCAGGAGGTCCCGTCCCGGTCGATTTTCCTGCGCGGTGCATCCCAGACGATCTCTTCCGAGCCGTCGAGGGAGACGAAGAAGGAGTTGGAGTGGCGATCCGGCGCGGCGACCCGCCCCCAGACGAGATATCGGCCGGCGGCAGCGGCTTCGAACTCGAAGACGGCTTCGGTACCGGAACGGGCGCCGCGGGCGGAGCGAAAGCGAACCATGCGGCCGCCCGAGGCGTCCCCGTCTCTCGAGCGCCTCGCCCGTCCAGTGAGATCGGCCGATTCGGCCTCGTACAGTTGATAGGAGGCACCCGCGGTCGCCGGGAGGGCAGCGGGCCCCGCGGCGGCGCGTGCGATGTCGCCGTCCGCGAGGAGTGGCTCGGGAGCCGCGGCGGGGGGGCTCCCGGGGCCGGGCGTCGAGGATGCGGATAATTCGCTCGATCCGCTCGTCCTGGCATCGGCGACGTCGGTGGACGCCCGCGGTCCAGGCGCGGCCTGTGCCGCCGCGAGCGGCAACACGAGGGCGAGGATGACCGCCGATAGAGTCCACCCGGGGGTCGAGCGAAGCGGCCGCCGGTCGGTGGAATCGCTGAGGATGGCGCGAACGCGCCGTTGCAGCGTGGCTTCGCGGGCCATGGTGACGGACAGCCCGAGTGCGGACCCCTTGCCGTAGAACGTCCGGGCCACGGCAAGCAGGTGCTCCGCGTATTCTACCGAAGGAACGCCGGCCGCGAGGACGCGGTCGTCGCACGCCTGTTCCTGCTCTGCAGCCATGCGGCGGCGTGCGTACCAGACGAGCGGGACCGGCCAGTAGAGCGCGCATGCGACTTCGGCGGCGAGCGCGGTCAGATAGTCGCAGCGGCTGATGTGCGAGAGCTCGTGGAGCAGCGCGCTCCTGAGCCGATCCTCGGGCCAGTCGCCGGCGTCGGTTGGAAGCAGGATCACGGGTCTCGCCAGGCCCCAGGTGAGCGGCATCGCGATCCGCTCGCTGGTGAGCACCCGGACCGGCCGGCCGATGCGTAAGCGACGCGAGAGCTCGCTCGTCATCCTCTCCGGAGCGGCCGACCCGCCTGCGTGTCCCAGATTCCGCAGGCGGATGGTCCGAGCATACAGCTTCCCGATCAGCGCCATCCGCAGCAACACGCCGGTCAGCCAGACCGCTACCAGCAGGTCGAATGGATCGAGATCGACCAATCCCGTTCCGGCGAAGCCTTCGGCTCCCGCCGAGCTGGACGGACGCTCCGATCGGGTACCCACATTCCGGCCGTCGGTCGCTACGGCTCCGGCTGGCACCGACCGATCCACTGCGACGTCGCTCACCATCTGCGCGGGCAGCGATGAGAGGACCGGAATCGAGATCGGCACCGGCGGGAGCACCGCAGAGGCGAAGGGAAGCGCGAGGATGCCCAGGAAAGCAAGCGACCAGACGCCGTGCCGGACCGCCGCCGACCCCCGCCGGGCGGCGAGCGCCAAGAGAGCCGCAGCGCCGAGAACCAGCGCCGCCTTCAGCAGCAACAGGAGCAGGTCGGCGAGGAGCACCATTGATCAGATAGACGTTTCAGGTCCGCGAACGCTTACGAGATCTCGCGTCTCGCCGCCTCGATCAGTTGCGCCATCTCATCGAGGTCACCATTCGTCAGCTTCAGATCGGCGGTGCCGAGCATCGCCTGCACGGCCTGCGGCAGCGACCCGTTGAAAAAGGTGTCGACCAGGTGAACGACGGCGGACTCCTTCGCGCCGGCTACCGAATCCGCCGGCGCATAGAGATACCGCTGTCCCTCCTGCCGATGCTTCAGATACCCCTTCTTCTCCAGAATCGCCATCGTATTCCGCACCGTGTTGTAACCCGGCTCGTCCGGCATGCCCGCTACCGCCTCGGCGACGCTGGCTTCTCCGAGATGATAGATGACGTCCATGATCTGGCTCTCACGGCGACTGAGATGCAGATAGAGCGAACGTTGCATTGACCGGTCCTTGTTGATTGCCATCGTCGCGTCAGAGGAAATCGCCCCGCGCACTCATTCGACGGAGCCGTTGCGAATGCCAAAGCGTTCCAGCACCGGGACCTGGTTCTCGAAATCGTAATACGTCATCTGCTCGAGGTCCGCGATCGCGTTCCTGAACCCCATATATGCGTCGAGGAAGTTCTCGGCGGTATCCTCCTGTCGATCGAACGACTGGAGCAGGTCCAGAATCGTGATGCTCCCGGCCCGGTACTGCTCGAGGCTCTGCTGCGAGACGTTCTCGGCGAGAATGAGGTTCTCCTCCATGCTCTCCGCCCGCTGCTGGTACTCTTCCAGGTTGCGGAGCGTGTTCGTTATCCCGATCTGGATCTCTTCCCGGGTTTCCTGGATCGAGAGGTCGGTCCGTGCGAGAACCAGCTGCTCCGCCTCGATCCGTGACCGCCTCTGGCCCCAATCCCAGATCGGAATACGGCCGCTCACGCCGACCGTGTAGCTGTTGCGGGGGTCGCCCATGAGCCGGTCGAACTGCGTATCCTGCATCTCGCGACCGTAGGTGAGCTCCACATCCATCCGGAACGAGTTCCGGCCGCGAACGTTCTCGATGCCGATCTCGTTCTGACGACGCTGTATGTCCAACCGCTGGAGCTGCGGCCGGAGAGTGAGGCCGAGCTCGATCGCGCGCGCTTCGTCAACGGTGACCGGCGACACCGTCAGCTCCGGCCGGACGACGATCGAATCGGAGGATTGAAGGCCGATGCGGGGCTTGATCTGAGCGGCGTCCAGGCGAAAGTCGCTTCGCGCCTGCTGCAGCTCGCCCCTCGCGTTGGAAAGCGCGACCTGAGCCTGGCTGACGTCGATCGCACGCCCAGGATCCGTGGCCGCCCGCTCGTTCGCAGCGGCGAGCGCGGCTTCGAGGTTCTCCACCAGCGCCTGCAGGACGACCTCGCGATACGCGAGCTCGAGCAGGTCGTAGTAGTCCTCGGCTATGTTCTCGATGATCCGGAGCGCGTCTCCCTGGAAGTCAAGCTCCGCGTCCTGGAGCTCGAGCTCCGCTCTCTCCAGATCGTTCCGCAGCTCGTTCGGCTGGAAGAAGGGCTGCCGGTAGCGCAGGAAGTAGCGGTTGTAGTACGTCAGGTCCTCGCCCTCGTCCTCGAACTGCGTGTAGCGATAGACCCGGTTGTTCAGGGAGAGATAGCCATCCGTCGGGTACCCCACTCCCGGTAGGATCACCGGCTGCTCGATCGAGAAGTCGAGCTGCCAGCGCCGCGAGTGTTCCCCGACGATCTGATTCCTCTGCAGCGTCGAATTCCACCGCTCCTCCGAGATCCGCTCGAACTCGGGAAGGTCGAAGTCCATGTACACGCGCGACCGCAGTCCCGCCTGCTCCGCCTCCAGGAGCCGTCGGCGGCGCTCGATGTTCATTCGCACCTGACGAACCTGGTAGCTGTCGTCCATCGCCATGTTGACGGCCTCTTCCAGCGTCAGATCCACCACACGCGCTGTCTGGGCAGCCGTCGGAGATGCCCAGAAGAGAACGAACCCGAGCAGCAGTGAGAGGACGGCCGAACGGCCGTGGCGACGATCCAGGCCTGCAGCGGTTCCTCGCGAGGCTGCGGCCGGCGTCTTCAGGTCGGGGCGGTTGCTCATGAATCGTACGCGCACTCAGGGACGAAGACCGCCCGTTTCCGAAGCTTCCCTCCGGCCTCGCGGCGATCTGCAATATTTTTTGCACACTAATTGATAAAACGAACCGGGGGCGAGGGTCAAGGGCGGGAGCAGGTGATCGCCGGGGGGAGGCGCGGGACCACCGAAATCCTTCTCGATCGACAGCAGTGGCGAGCGGAGGCGATCGATCGCGCCCACCGGCGAGCCCTTCCGTTCATCGATCACCTCAGCTGACCCAGTTGATGCGCTCGGAGTCTTTGCGTGATCGACGAGACGCCGGCTTGGTTGGCGTGGCCATCGTCGGCGGCACCATGCTGGCCTCGCTCGGCTGCGCCAACGCTGCCGGATCGATTTCGGCTTCGGCTACCGAGTGGGATCGGGCCTTGTACGTCTCGATGGTCGAGCGGCGGCTGCCGTGCCAGGTGAGAAAAACGAAGGCCCCCAGCATGAGCAGCACGACGACGGCTCCGGCGTCACGCGGCAGGTCGGCCACGATCTCCCCGAGGGTCAGCTCGAACGCCGCGGCCGAAAAGAGAAAGGAGTACATGAGAGCGCCTCCAGATCGATTGCATGATTGAGCACACCCCGGCTTCGATCCCAGGCGGCATGCCGGGGTCACCAGGGTACGGTCGGTCACACGCCGGCAGCCGCAGGCTGCCTACGTGATCATGCGAACGACGGAGGCGGGAGGCTGGTAGCGAACGAGGAGATCGAGCCGGAGCGTGCGAGCCGTCCGGCGTGGAGGTGGGCGGACCCGGCGGCAGAGATGGCCGCTGCCCGCAGTACGAAATGGAGGACGCTGCCGCGGCAATCGCCGTGCTGAGCGTGGGGAGTGACGATCTGGACCGGGGGCAGCTTGCCCTGAGGCCGGATCGAGATGTCGCCCGCGGCGGGCAACGCCGCCGATAGCTGCGCCGATTCGACGAGGGAGGCGCTCGTCGGAAGCGGGACCTGCCCGGCATCCGATGTCGCCGCAGAAGCCGGTGCCGTGAGATGCCAGTCCGTGGACGCATACGCCCCCCGCACGCCACCGGCGATCGCCAGAAGCGTGAAGATGAGCGATAGCGTCCGGAGCAACATCCTGGTCGACATTCCTGCTCGATTCTGGATCGGTGGAGGTCCGCGAACGACATCAACTATACTGCTGCTGCTGCTGCTTTTCAAGTCCCCCTTCGCCGTGAGGAGGTCGGACTGATCGCGCGCCATCGGCTCACTCCTTTTTATGGTCTGAAGGAGCAGTGTAGGCGGTCTCCTTTTGGCGGTCAGGAAGAGCGGTGGCCTGTCGCGCAGAGCGCGGTGGGGAGCACAGGGTCTGGCGGGGGGGGGCCGACCCGGCCTGGCGGATCAGCCGCCGGCGGGCAGGGTGGTCGGGGAGATCCTCTCGAAGTGAAGCACGAGGACGCGCCCGTCGTCGAGCCTGTACTCCTGGTGGTAGTTGGCCGAACCATCCTGGCCGAGGGTGAAAACGGCCTCGGCGACGGTATCGAAGAGCTCGTGCGGAATCCCCTGACCCGAGAGATCGCGGAATTCCGGGGCCGACATGTCGAGGTCTTGAGCTTCGAGCTCTTCGAGTTGCCGGTCGGCTTCGGCGGATTCGCCGGCAGCCACGCGGCCCAGGAAGGCTGCGGGATAGAGCGTGCGAGCATTCGGCTCCGCCGGCTGCGTACCCTCGACGAAGAACATCGCCCGACCGGGGACTTCCTCGGCTTCGCCGGACGTCCAGAGATGGACGCGGGCCTCCAGAGAATCGAGCGTCACCGCGGCGATTCCCGGAAGCATGTATCCGGTCACGTTGCCGCGAGCATCCACGATCGTGGCGGTCGGCTGCTCCGTGGTGCGAACGTGGAAGCGGACGGTGTCGTCGCCGAGGGCCTGGAATCCTCGGTAGGTGCCCGCGAGCGGCGAGGAGAGCTCGTTCGTCAGCGTAAGCTGCGCCTCGGGTACGGCGCGAACGCCGGAAACGAGCTGCTGCAGTCCGGCGATTCCCTGACGGATGTCACCCGCCGCCATGGCTGCCCCGACGGCCGCCGCGCAGCCACCCGAGACTCCCGCCACGCCGAACACGGCGATCATGAGGAAGGCGGCCCCGCGGCTCGCGGACGATCGGCAGCGCGGTTCATACGGACAATCTACGACCGTGGTCCCGACGTGTCCCGAGGCATATCGCCCGCTCTTGCTCGTCATGATGCTTTCGATCTCCGGATGACGTTCGATACACTCGCGGACCCGACCAACGGTTGCCGAACGTGGTGATCCTCTCCCGATCGAGCGGAGCGTCGTGCAAGAAGAAGTCCCTGCGCGGCCGGGCAGGACGAAGGCGGCCGTCGCGCGGCGAGGTGCCTCGAGGAACGGAGTCGTCCCGCTCCGTGGCCGCGACCTTGCCATCGCTCATCGTCCACCCCGCAAAGGAAGGGCGAGCGAAATGATCTGTATCCTGCACGGGTACCTTCTGGAAGGCTCCGGGAGCAACCTCTGGACGCGTTCGATCGTGGAGTCGCTCTGCGGGCAGGGGCACGTCGTGCATCTGGTGGCGCAGGAAAACCATCCCGAGCGTTATCCCTTCATCACCGAGGCGCGGCGGTATCCACCAGGCGCCGGGGGGGAGGTCTTCCTCGAGCGAATCGGCGAGCTGCCCGGACGCTGCGTTCTGCACAAGCCCGTGCTCGGCGATACGCTTCCGGTGTACGTCCGCGATCGCTACGAGGAGTATCCGAACGTCGTGCCGATGATCGAGCTCACGACCGAGGAGATCGAGGAGTACATCGAACGCAACGTCGCCGTCGTGCGGCGAGTGGTAATCGAGAACGGGATCACAGCGCTCCATGCGAACCATGCGGTGCTGATGTCGATCGTCGCGTATCGAGTGGGAGCCGAGCTCGACGTACCCTTCTCGATCATGCCGCACGGCAGCGCTCTCGAGTTCGTGCTGAAGCGGGACGAGCGGTTCCGCAGGTGGGCGAACGAGGCGTTCGGCGCCGCGAAGCGGATCTTCGTCCATGGCGACGAGATGCGGCAGCGGGTGCTCGACGCGCTACCCGAGGTACCCGGGCTCGAGGCGTCGCTCTCCGAGCTGCACCTCGGTGTCGACACGAGACAGTTCGTACCGATCCCGCGTAGCGCGCGAGCCGAGAACATCGAGAAGCTGAACGAGCTGCTGACGGACGTGCCGCGTGGCAGGCCGGCGGGCGGAAGCGCCAAAGCATCCGAGCTGGACGCCGCTATGTCGATCGACGGGATGGCGACCGCGTTCGCCGCCGCCCGGGACTACGACGACAAGTCGCCCGACGCGGACCTCGAGGAGAAGCTCGGTGCCGTGAACTGGGCAAACGATCCGATCGTCCTCTACCTGGGTCGACTGATCTCGTCGAAGGGAGTCCACGCCCTGATCGTCGCGCTCCCGCACCTGCTCGAGCTCTACCCCGATCTCCGACTCGTCCTGGTTGGCCACGGTCCGCTGCGCGAGCCGCTCGAAGCGCTGCTGGGTGCGCTGGCGCGGGGCGACAGGGCGATGGTCGAGAGAATCGTCGAGTGGGGTCGCGCGCTCGAGGGTTCCCCGGAGGGCGAGGACGAGAGCACAGAGCTCACCCAGGCGGCCCGGTACCTCGATCGCCTTCGCCGCGATGGCGCGCTGGACGGTTACTTCGAGGCCGGACGACGGCTGGTGCGCCCCGATCGCGCGATATTCACGGGTTACCTCACGCACCGCGAGCTGCGCCACCTCTTCCCGTGCACCGACGTCGCCGTCTTCCCTTCCGTAGTGAAGGAGGCCGGCCCGCTGGTCTTCCTGGAGGCGATGGCGTCCGGCGCCTTTCCCATGGGAACGTACTTCGGGGGAATGAAGGCGAGCATCGACTCCGTCGCACCGGCCCTGCCGCCGGGGGGCGCGGCGGCGATGAAGCTCAGCGCCGACCCGGAGTGGACAGCGGCGGACATCGTGCGCAACATGCCCGTGGCACTGGAGAGTGGCGAGGAGACGAAGCAGGCGCTCTACCGGGTAGCCCGGGAGCGCTACGATTGGTCGGGTGTGGCCGCCAAGCTTCACGCCGAGATGGAGACGATGTGATGCGGCCGTCTGGCCACACGGCGGACGCGATGAGCGTCCTGGGTGGTGGTGTCGACTCGAGCGGGGCGCTCACCCGGGTTTCCCGTGCGGCACCCGGCGTGCGTGCGGCGTTCGCGCCTTCGCGCGCAACCATCACCTGAAGCCGTCCAGCCGGAGTCGTCTGTGGAATCTTCCGTGCAGGAAGGGCCGATCGGAGTGGCCGCGGTCTCGGAGGGACCGTCGGCCACCGCTCGCTGGGCGCTATGGGTGTTGCAGATCGGCGCGATCCTGGCCGTCCTCGCGGCCGTCACCGACCGCGCCTTCGAGCTCGACCGATTCTTCATCCCGAAGGAGACGGTGCTTCACCTGACCGCGCTCCTCGCGGGCCTGCTCGCCGCGGGCGCCTTCCAGCGGGTGAGGATCACTATAGTCGACGCGTTGCTCGCCGCCTACCTGCTGCTGGGCGTCGTCTCGACCGTGTTCGCAGACGATCGGGAACTCGCCCTCCGCGCGCTGGCCATCAGCGCTTCGGGGGTTGCCGTGTTCTGGGCGGCCCGCGCGCTTCGCGAGGCCGGTCTCTCTCGCCCGCTGATCCGACTGCTCGCGCTGGCGGTGGTTCTCGGCGCCGTCACCTCCCTGCTCCAGGCGTACGGCGTCCAGTCGGACTTCTTCTCGATCAACCGTGCGCCCGGCGGTACACTGGGCAACCGCAACTCCATCGCGCACCTGGCGGCCTTCGGGCTGCCGCTCGTGCTGCTCGCCGCCCTCCGCGCCGGGCGGACGCCAGCATACCTCCTGGGCGCGCTCGGCGTGGCGGTCGTGGTGGCGTCGCTCGTTCTCACCCGCTCCCGAGCGGGCTGGCTCGCGTTCGCCGCGGTGCTGGCGGTCCTCTTCGCCGGAATGCTCCTTTCGCGGCCGGTCCGGCGGCACCCGCGTGTCTGGAAGCGCCTGATGGTGATCGTGCTGCTGATCGGTGGCGGCGTCGCCGCGGCCGTGCTGGTGCCGAATTCCCTGCGCTGGCGCAGTGAGAATCCATACCTCGAGTCGGTGACGGGGATCGCCAACTATCAGGAGGGTAGCGGGCGGGGCAGACTGGTGCAGTACGGCCGGTCGCTGGAGATGGCCGTCGACCGCCCCCTGCTCGGGGTGGGGCCCGGCAACTGGTCGGAGGTATATCCCGACTACGCCGCCCCCGGCGATCCATCTCTCTCCCGCAGCCAGCCCGGAGCCACTTCCAATCCGTGGCCGAGCAGCGACTGGGTCGCGTTCGCTGCGGAGCGAGGCTTCCCGGCGGCGCTCCTGCTCGCCGCGGCGCTGCTGGGAATTGCCGCGTCGGCCTTGCGCCGACTGATCCGGGCCCGCGACGAAGACGAAGGGATCGTCGCCCTCGCCCTGCTCGCCACGCTGGCGGCGACGCTCGTTGCCGGCCTCTTCGACGCAGTCCTGCTGCTGGCGCACCCGACGCTACTCGTCTGGGCGGGCCTCGGAGCGCTGTGGTCTCCGGAAGCGTCCCGAGGTGACGGCGCCCGCTCGCCGCTGCGCCGCGTCCTTCTCCTGGTGGTCGCGCTGGGCTCCGGAATCGGCTTCGCCCGGAGCGTGGAACAGCTTTCGACCATGACGATCGTCGGGCTCCGCGCGGACGCGACCGTCGAGTCGCTGGCCGGCGTCTCGCGGCGCGACGACGCGGAGTCACGGAGGGCATACTCATGAAGCTTCCCTGGCGCAGCAGACGCGAAGAGGCGGACAGCCCCGGCGAGGAGGCCGGGCACACCGAGCCCGTCGGTGTCCGCATCGAGCCTGCGCGCCGGAAGCGGTGGTCCGTGCGCCGGGTGGCCACGACCGCCCTCATCCTGTTCGCCGGATACTATCTCTTCTGCCTCGTGCTGCTGCTCGCGTACCGATTCGTCGATCCTCCGACGACGGGCGTGCAGATCCAGCGGCGGGCCGAGGCACTCGTGAGCGGGCGGGAGTATTCGAAGCGACGCGATATCGTCGCCTTCGAGGCCCTGCCTTCCCATGTACCTCGCGCGGTGGTCGCCGCCGAGGATGGTCGGTTCTGGGACCATTTCGGTTTCGATTGGCAGGAGATGCTGATCGCGAGCCGCGATGCCACGGGCGGAGTACGCATCCGGGGCGCGTCCACGATAACGCAGCAGCTGATGAAGAACCTGTTCGGGACGACCCACGCGAACCCGATCAGAAAGGTCTACGACATCACCCTCACGCCCGCCGCCGAGGTGATCCTGGGCAAACAGCGCATCCTGGAGCTCTACCTCAACCAGGTGGAGTGGGGGCCCGGCATCTACGGCATCGACCAGGGCGCACGGCGCCATTACGGAACGGGCGCGACCGGTCTGTCGCGGACCCAGTCGGCGGGTCTCGCGGCGCTGCTGCCCGGACCGCTCCGGCGAACGCCCGACAACACGGGGCAGTATCGCCAGGAGATTCTGCGAAGAATGTCCCAACGGGGCTGGTAATCTTCTGCGTGGTGGGGGGGATCGCCTCGCGCGGGGCCCCTCGGCAATCGTCACCGCCACTTCACCCGTTAGTGTCCCCACGGGGGCCCGACCTCCGTCGACCGGCGTCCGCGCCTCGCCGACCATCTTTGCGGAACCGGCCGCGTACGTTAGAGTTCCATCGAAGCGAGAACGTCACCCCCGCTTCCTTCCTGAATCCATCGCGGGCATTCACCCGTAAACGTCTTCGAGGGGCAGCTCCCTGCTCCCGCAGCGTGCCCGCTCGCCCCGACCTCGTACCGAACCAGACGCAGTCAGATGGAGAAGATGAACGACCGCATCGTCAAACCGGAGATGCCGATCTTCGACCCGGAGCAGATGCGGCGAACGCTCCGCGAAAGCGAGCAGCGGCTACTCTCCGTGGTCAACAGCGCTCCTATGGTGCTATGGGCGGTCGATGCGCACGGCATCTTCACCTTCTCGGAAGGGAAGGGACTGGAATCGCTGGGATTCAGGCCGAACGAGCTCGTCGGCCGATCGATCTACGACGTCTACTCCGGGCAGACCGAGACACTGGAGGCCTTCGAACGCGCCCTCCGCGGCGAGGAGTTCACCTCCTTCGCCGAGTCCCGGGGGATTCTCTTCGACGTCCGTTATTCCGCGGTTCGCGACGAAGATAACGGAGCGGTAACGGGCGTCATCGGGGTCGCGGTGGACATCACGGAGAACCGGCGGGCGGAGCGGGAGCGGGAGCGCGCGGTCTCCCTGCTACGCGCGTCGCTCGAGTCCACCGCCGACGGGATCCTGGTCGTCGATGGCGAGGGTCGCATCGCGACGTACAACACGAAGTTCGCCGACATGTGGCAGATCCCCCGCGAGGTGCTCGCGGCCGGGGAGGACGAGACGGCGATCAACCACGTGCTGTCGCAGCTGCGCGACCCGGCCGCGTTCGTAGCCAAGGTGCGGGATCTGTACGCGGATCCCGAGGCTGCGAGCTTCGACGTCCTGGAATTCACCGACGGCCGTACCTTCGAGCGCTACTCGCAGCCGCAGCGCGTCGGGGAGGAAACCGTCGGAAGGGTATGGAGCTTCCGCGACGTGACCGAGCGCAGGCGGGCCGAGGAAGCGCTCCGCAAGCGGGAACGGCAGCTCGAGCACACACAGCGGCTGACGGGGCTCGGGAGCTGGGAGTGGGACGTCGCCGCGAACACCGTCACCTGGTCCGACGAGCTGTACCGGATCTACGGCCTGCGTCCCGGGAGCGAGGCGATCGACTTCGAGTCGTATCTGTCGCGGGTCCATCCCGACGATCGCCCGATCGTCGGCGCAACGATACGGCAGACGCTCGACGCCGGTGCGACCTTCGACTTCATCGAGCGCATCGTGCGGACGGACGGAACGGAACGCGTGCTCCACAGCCAGGGCGAAGTGATCCGCGATGCGGCGGGCGAGGCCGTGCGCCTGATTGGCGCGTGTCACGACGTGACGGATCAGACGGCCGCGGAGAAGGCGCTCCGCGACGCCGAGGCCAGCTACCGCGCGATCTTCGAGCTCTCCAACGACGCGATCCTCGTGTTGGACATCGATACGGGGTCGGTCATCGACGCCAACGTGCTCGGTGAAGAGCTCCAGGTGATCGGTGGCTTCGGCAGTCTCGCCGGCGCCGAACAGCTGGAACTGGCGGCGGCCGGCGAGCCGCAGCTCTTCGAGCGGCGATTCGACTCCGATTCGGGTGAGCGGTGCTTCGAGGTCAGCCTGAGGCGCGTGGCGATCAATGGACACGACCGGCTGCTGGCGACCGCCCGGGACATCACGGAGCGCAAGCGGGCGGAGGTCGTGCTGGCCCGCTCGCACGCCGAGCTGCAGCTGCTGGTGAACGAGCGCACCTCGGAGCTGGCCCGGACCAACGCGGCGCTTCAGGACGAAGTCGCCGAACGGGAGGCGGCACAGCAGGAGCTCAGCCGCCGGACGGCCGAGCTCGAGGCGATCTTCCATGCCCTCCCCGATCTCTACTTCCGCCTCGAGCCGGACGGGAGGATCGTAGCGAACCGATCCGGCCGCGATTCGAGCCTCAACCTGCCCGAGGATGCGTACGTCGGTCAGCGCATCCACGACCTCATTCCCGAGGAGAACCGGAGCGAGCTCCAGGCGGCGCTCGATACGGTTCTC
>JBBDRR010000092.1:0-2374 GCA_040905395.1 Gemmatimonadota bacterium | reverse complement strand
CCTCATTCCCGAGGAGAACCGGAGCGAGCTCCAGGCGGCGCTCGATACGGTTCTCCACACCGGAAGGCCCGCCGGCGTCGAGTACTCCCTACCCTTCGAGGACGGCGAGCGGCACTTCGAGGCCCGGCTGCTCCCGCACATGGAGGGTCAGGTGATCACCGTGGTCCGCGACATCACGGACCGCCAGCGGGCCGAGCAGGCGCTCCGCGACAGCGAGGAACATTTCCGCAGGCTGATCGAGAACAGCTCGGACGTTGCGACGATCCTGGGACCGGACGGAATCAACCTTTACCAGAGCCCCTCGATCCAGTACGTGCTCGGCTATACTCCGGACGAGTTGTCCGGGACGAGCGCGTTCGAACGGATTCATCCGGACGATGCGGCCGCATGCCGCGAAGTGCTCGGCTGGATCATGCAGAATCCGGGAGAGACTCGGTCGGTCGATTTCCGCTATCGCCACAAGGACGGGGACTGGCGGGTGTTGGAGGCAAGGGCCCGCACGCTGCTCCCCGATTCGGCCGATGCCGGGCTCGTGATCAACAGCCGGGACATCACCGAACGGCGGCAGTACGAGGAGGCGCTCGAAGAGGCGAAGGAGGAGGCGGAACGGGCGAACCGCGCGAAAAGTGACTTCCTCTCGCGCATGAGCCACGAGCTCCGCACCCCGATGAACAGCATCCTCGGGTTCAGTCAGCTCCTCGCGCGTCGCGCGCTGGAGCCGGAGCAGCGTAAGGGTGTCGACCATATCCTCAAGGCGGGTCGCCACCTGCTGAACCTGATCAACGAGGTCCTCGAGATCTCCCGCATCGAGGCCGGCCGGCTGAACTTCTCGCTGGAACCGGTCAGCGTGGAAACGGTGGTCGACGAAGCACGCGCGTTGATCCTGCCTCTCGCCGAACAGCACGGGATCACGCTGCACGACATCGAGCGCGACTCCGAGCTGTACGTCGTCGCCGACCGACAGCGCCTCGCGCAGGTCCTGCTCAACCTCCTCTCGAACGCCGTCAAGTACAATCGGCCGGATGGGACCGTTTCGATAAGTTGCGGTGAGGACGGAGAGGCCGGCGCCGATCGCGTGCTCCGCATCGGCGTGCGGGATACCGGCCCGGGAATTCCCGCCACGCAGCTCGACCGGATGTTCGTTCCCTTCGAGCGTCTCGGCGCAGAGCAGTCGGAAGTGGAAGGAACGGGTCTCGGCCTCGCTCTCTCGAAGCGACTCGTCGAGGCGATGGGCGGCACGCTGACGGTGGAGAGCTCCCCCGGCCAGGGGAGCACCTTCTGGATCTCGCTGGCTCGGGCCAGCAGCCCGACGACGAGATCCGAACGGGACCAGGCAAGCGCAAAGGCAGCCGTATCTGCCGATTCCAGCCCGCGGGCCAAGCTGCTGTACATCGAGGACAATCTTCCGAACCTGACGCTCGTCGAGGCGATCCTCGCGGAACGGCCGGGGATCGAGCTTCTCTCGGCCGTCCAGGGCCGGACCGGGCTGACGCTCGCCCTCGAGCACCGACCGGACCTCATCCTGCTCGACCTCCACCTGCCGGACATGCACGGAGATCAGGTGATCAGGGAGCTGCTCGCGGATGAGACGACGCGCGCGATTCCGATCGTCATCGTCAGCGCCGACGCGACGCCCAGAAGCGTCGATCGGCAATCGCTGGCGGGCGCCGCCGCTTACCTGACGAAGCCGATCGAGGTAGCGGAGTTCCTCTCCACCGTCGACGGAATCCTGGCGAAGAGGAGGGCCTGAAGATGCCGAGTCCCGACCTGCTGGCTTCCAAGATCCTCATCGTGGACGACGAACCCGCGAACCTGGACCTGCTCACCAGCTGCCTTCAGGAGGAAGGCTACCAGCGGCTGATCGCGACGGCGGATTCGAGAGCGGTCATCCCGCTGTATGAAGCGGAGCTTCCGGATCTCATCCTCCTCGATCTGCACATGCCCGGCCTGAACGGCTTCGAGATCATGGCGCAACTCGGGGAGCGGGTCCCGTCCGAGGAGTACCTGCCGATCCTGGTGCTCACCGCCGACATCACCGAAGCGACCAAGCAGCGAGCGCTCTCCGGCGGAGCGAAGGACTTCCTCACGAAGCCGATCGACCTGACCGAGTCGCTTCTCAGGATCGGCAACCTGCTGCACACGCGGTGGCTGCACCAGCACCAGCGTCAGGCGCGGATCGCCGCCGAGCAGGCGGAGAAACGCGCGCTCTTCCTGGCCGGAGCGAGCCACGTATTGGCGAGCTCGCTCGATCACACGACGACGCTCTCCCTCCTCTGCCAGTCGATCGTACCCGAGATCGCCGACTACTGCGTCGTCGACATCCTGAACGAGGACGGGGGTGTCTCGCGAATCGCTCTGAAGCACGCGGATCCGG
>JBBDRR010000091.1:0-7305 GCA_040905395.1 Gemmatimonadota bacterium | reverse complement strand
CGCTCAAACGCGCCTTCAACCTCGCGGTGCAAGCCGAGATCCTTCCGAGCCGGCCACACATCCCGTCTGTGAAGATCAGGAACACACGAGAGGGCTTCTTCGAGGCTCCGGAACTGGAGCGGGTCCTGTCGGAGCTGCCAGCTCCCGAGGCGGCGGTAACGCGGTTCGCGGCGCTCACCGGCTGGCGGAAGGGGGAGATCCTACCGCTCCGGTGGTCTCAGGTCGATTTCGAGGGCGGGGTCGTCAGGCTCTACACGTCCAAGAATGACGAGGGCCGGGAGTTCCCCTTCCGGTCCCTGCCCCCGCTGGCGGCGCTACTCGAAGAGCAGCGAGAACATACGCGAGCGATCGAGCGGCAGGCGGGGCGGATCATCCCTCACGTATTCCATCGGAAGGGTCGGCCAATCAGGAAGATGGACGGAACGTGGCGGTCGGCATGTGAGCGGGCCGGCATTCCGGACGCCCTCTTTCACGATCTCCGCCGCACGGCCGTTCGGAATCTGGAGAAGGCGGGGGTACCCCGGTCGGTCGCCATGAAATTGACCGGCCACAAGACCGAGGCTGTCTATCGGCGGTACGCGATTGCGGACCACGCCGCTCTGTCGGAAGGGGTCGAGAAGCTGGCGAAGCTGCACGGCGCCGAGCCTGAGCCGGCCAAAGTCATTCCGATGCGCCAAACCGGACAATAACCGGACAATTCGCCCGATTCGGGACAGGAACGAAAGAGAGCCGCAGGGGCCTAAACCCTTGCGGCTCTTCATCATACCGGGAGGGGGACTCGAACCCCCATGCCTTGCGGCGCTCGATTTTGAGTCGAGTGCGTCTACCATTCCGCCATCCCGGCGCTCGCCGGCCCGCCAAGAATCAATCGGGCCTTTTCACGGGGTAAAGATACCGCACGACGAGGTGCGCTTCAAGGCGGCGGCGGCGTGACGGGAGCGCCACCCGGTTCGCTTGATTTGATTTCGTGAGCGGGGTACGTTTTCCTCGAACGTTCGATCGAACCGCGCCACGTTCCTCCTGCTGGTTTCGGTTCCCGGGGGTGTGATTCCTGTAGACCGCAACAGAATGGTCGGCGACCGTACCCAGTACGACGACAAGCTCGACGCGATCCTCGGCGTCGCGGCAGAGGTATTCGCGGAGAAGGGCTATCACAACGCGAGCATCCGGGATATCGCGCGGGCCTGTGGCGTCAGCCTGTCCGGCCTCTACTACTATTTCCAGAGCAAGGAAGAGCTGCTGTACCTGATCCAGGATCATGCGCTCGGAAATTTGCTGAGCTCGTTGGAGGAGCGGCTGAACGAGGTCTCGGATCCGGAACAGAGGCTTCGTGCGCTGATGGAGAACCACCTCCGCTACTTCGTCGGGAACATGGCGGAGATGAAGGTGCTGTCGCGCGAAGCTGGCTATCTGGGCGGCGAGTTCGGGCAGCGGGTGAGCGCGAAGAAGCGGCGGCTCACGGACATCGGCACGGGGATCCTCACGGAGTTGCAACCCGAGAGCGACGTGCACCCGCGCGTCGCGACGTTCGCGCTGTTCGGAATGATGAACTGGTTGTACACCTGGTACCATCCCGAACGGGACGTGGGCGTCGAGCGGCTGATCGAGGATATGACGCGGATCTTCCTCGCCGGTTACGGGTTCGGGAGCTCCGGTCTCGAGTATCCGCGGGGAGATCGGCGGGGAGGGAGGTGCCAGGATGATCTGGTCGCGCGCTGATCTACCCAGGGACGGGAGCAGCCAATGACGAGTGCGGAGCTGACGACCGGCGAGCCCAAGCAGCTGCTGATCGGCGGGGAGTGGTCCGACGCCGAGGGTGGGAGGACGTTCGAGACGATCAACCCGGCGACGGGTGAGGTGCTCGCCGTGGTCGCCGAGGCGAGGAGCGAAGAGGTGGACAGGGCGGTCGAGGCCGCGCGCGAGGCCCTGCGGTCCGACCCGTGGGAAGGGATGTCCGGTCGCGCTCGGGGCCGCATTCTGCACCGGATCGCGGATCTGATGGAGGCCGAGGCGGACTCCCTGGCGCGACTCGAGACGCTGGACAACGGGAAGCCTCTGCGGGAGGCCCGACGGATCGATCTGGAGGGATCGATCGAGTGCTTCCGCTATTACGCAGGTTGGGCGGACAAGATCGAGGGTGAGGTCCTGCCCGTGCCCGGACCGTTTCTCAACTATACGCGTCGGGAGCCGGTCGGGGTCTGCGCGGCGATCATCCCCTGGAATTTTCCGCTACAGATGGCGGCATGGAAGGTCGCGCCAGCGCTCGCCTGTGGTAACACGATGGTGCTGAAGCCGGCGGAGCAGACTCCATTGACCGCGCTCGAACTCGGCCGTATCGCGCTGCAAGCCGGGCTGCCTGCCGGCGCTCTGAACGTGCTGCCAGGATTCGGGGAAACGGCGGGTGCGGCGTTGGTGAAGCACCCGGACGTAGATAAGGTCGCGTTCACGGGGTCGACGGCCGTCGGCAAGCTGATCCAGCGCGAGGCCGCGGAGACGCTGAAGCGGGTGACGCTCGAGCTCGGCGGGAAGAGCCCGAACATCGTGCTGGCCGACGCCGACCTGGATGCGGCGGTCAAGGGAGCCGCGGCCGCCGTCTTCTACAACAGCGGGCAGGCGTGCACCGCCGGCTCCAGACTCCTGGTGGACCGGCGGGTTCACCGGGAGCTGGTCGAACGCCTCGTGGAGCGCGCCCGAGGAATGATCACCGGGGACCCGATGGCCCGCTCGACCAGAATGGGCCCGCTGATCTCGCACGAGCAGCTCGACCGCGTCACCGGCTATATCGATGCCGGCCGAAGCGAAGGAGCAAAGCTCGTAGCCGGGGGGGACCGACCGAGCGGGAACGGGTTCGAGGGAGGCTATTTCCTCAACGCGACCGTATTCGACGAGGTCGACCCGGAGATGACGATCGCGCGCGAGGAGATCTTCGGTCCGGTACTGTCGGTGATTCCGTTCGACGAGGAGGCGGAGGCGATAGAGATCGCCAACCGCTCCGTCTACGGTCTTGCCGCCGCCGTATGGACCCGCGATGTGGGTCGCGCTCACCGGATCGCCCACGCGCTGGAAGCGGGTACCGTCTGGATCAACATGTATCACTCGATCGACACGGCGTCTCCGTTCGGTGGCTACAAGCAGTCTGGCTACGGCCGTGAGCTGGGCCGGAACGCGCTCGACCTGTACACTCAGGTGAAGAGCGTCTGGGTGAATCTCCGATGACCGGCGCGAACCGAGCGCCGGGCGGCCGGCGCTGGCCCGGATCCTGAACGGCATACCGTCATGCGAAATCCATTTTCGGATCTGGATCTCCGGTGGCTGGCGACGGTGTTGGCAACGATCGTCGTCGCGACCGGGGTGGGCGTGGCCATCGGCCTGTGGCTGGGAAGCTGAAAGCCGGCGGCGTTTGATAACGCCTGGAGGGCGGTGAATCGATCGCTGCCCTCCTCTCTCCGCGTTCACCTTGGCGAATACGTATTCCGGGAGCCTCCCGATCCGCGGGAAGTCGCTGCTCGTGCTCGGTGGCCAACCGCCGGTGTCTGGTCTCGTCATCCCTGTGCTGTGTGCTGAACCGCAGTCCCGAGCGCCAGCTCTCCTCGCCGCTCAGAAATGCAGGTGCAAAAAAAGCCCCGGCACGGGCCGGGGCTCTCTCGGTCGACGACTCCCATCCTCAGATGGGGAGAATCGCTACCTGCTTGCGCTTCTTGTCCTTGCGCTGGAACTCAACCACACCATCGATCAAGGCGAAGAGCGTGTCATCGCTCCCGCGACCGATGTTGGCACCGGGATGGATACGGGTTCCGCGCTGGCGCACGATGATGTTGCCCGCGAGCACCTGCTCACCACCGAACTTCTTGACGCCGAGACGCTGCGAGTTGGAATCGCGGCCGTTCCGAGTCGAGCCGCCGCCCTTTTTATGTGCCATTTCTGAATCCCCCTAGCCGAGATTGATCTCGTTCACGCGGACTTCGGTGAACTTCTGCCGATGTCCGAGCTTTCTACGGTAGTTCTTGCGGCGCTTGTGCTTGAAGATGATGATCTTCTCGCCCTTGCCATGCTTCACGACCTCCGCCGTGACGGCGGCGCCATTCACGAGCGGGGCTCCCACCTTGAAGTCACCGTCGTCGGCGCCGAGCAGAACCTCGTCGAAGGTGATCGTGTCACCCGGCTCGGCCGTCACGCTCGGGATGCGGATGGTAGCGCCGGGCTCTGCCCGGAACTGCTTTCCGCCTGTGCGGATGATCGCGTACATATCACGAAGTTCGGTCGAAAGAAAGGCGCGGTATCGCGTCTGATACAAGCAGGAATGATCGCCAATCTCCGTGGAACTGTCAAGATCGTCCGGTGACGGTGTCAAGCGCGGATAGAAGTGTCCCCCGGGGTGGTGGGGCGGGGTGAATCGGCGACCGTACTACGAAGGCCGCAAGCCAACGGCGGTCCGCGAAGGAATCGGCATTCGTGGCGGCAAGGCCGGTGCCGCCCGCAACAACCCGGTGCGATTCGGAACATGTGGATGCGATAGGCGAACAGAACGTCGACGTACTTGCGGGGTGTGTTGTATATTAGAGCTTGAGATAATCGTTCGAAGCCACGTCGTGCGAAACAAAAGTCAACTGGGCTCCGTATTGAAGGGTGGGCCGAGTCTCGCCCCGATACGTGCCACATTCTCCCTCCTGGCCGACCAAGGAGTCTTCCGATGCTACAACGAAGCCGGAGTTCCGAGCGCTACGCCTTTGCGGTCGCCCTCCTCGCCAGTGTCGTCTACATGGCGATGGCGGCGACAGCGGTCGAGGCACAGACGATAACGCCGGACGGGCAGCGGCTGTACCTCTACGACGCCGGGGAGTTCGGCATCGACCCGCAGTCTGTGACGTTCTCGAAGGACATCGCGCCGATTCTGCAGCGCAGCTGTCAGAACTGTCACCGACCGGCGGGAGCGGCACCGATGTCGTTCGTGACGTATGAAGAGGTGAGGCCGTGGGCGAGGGCGATCAAGCTCCGGACGGCGATCCGCGATCGGATGGGCGCCATGCCGCCGTGGTACGTGGAGAAGAACATCGGAATCCAGCACTACAGGCAGGATCCGTCGCTGAGCGACGAGGAGCTCGCGAAGATCCAGGCGTGGGCCGACAATGGAGCGCCGCAGGGCAGCCCCGCCGACATGCCCCCTGTTCGGGCATTCTCGGATGCCGACGAGTGGAGGATCGAGCCGGACTTCGTGGTTCGCTCCGAGGAGATCATCGTCGGCGGCAGCGATCCGGACTGGTGGGGTGAGATCCCGAGCATTCCCATTCCGCTGGAGGAGGATCGCTACGTGAAGGCGGTGGAGGTGCGTGAGGTGAACGACGTCGGCTCGGGACAGGACGGCCGCGCGACGGTGGGTGGCCGCTATATCGTGCACCACATGATCTGGCGGACTCAGGTTCCCGGGACGCGGGAGATCACCAGTTGGCCGGTGCACGAGGTAGGCCGCAACCCCGATCTCTTCGACGAGGATGCGGGACGGCTGCTGAAGGCCGGGTCGGAGATCGCATCGGAGTCGGTGCACCTGCATTCCAACGGTCGCGACACGAAGGCTCGCCTCGAAATCGGGTTCGAACTCTTCCCGAAGGGCTACGAGCCGAAGTACGAGGGTAGCATCACGAGTCTCGCGAACGGGACGGACATCGACATCCGCCCGAATCAGGCAGGACAGGAGCTGCGTGCGTTCACGGTGGTGCGCCAGCCGACGAAGATCATCAGCTTCGAGCCGCACCTGCACGCACCGGGCGAGCGGATGTGCCTGGAAGCGACGTGGGGCTTCAAGACGGAGACGCTCTCATGCGTCGGATACGACCACAACTGGGTTCGGACCTACGTCTTCGAAGAGGACTATCAGCCGCTCCTGCCGCCGGGGACGATCCTGCAGATCACCGGGTACATGAACAACTCGGAGACGAACGCCAACGTCCCCGACCCACGCAACTGGCAGGGCGCCGGCAACCGCTCGGTGGCCAATATGTTCATCGATCTCGGTGAGCGGGTGACGATGACAGAGGAGCAGTTCGCCGAAGAGGTCAAGGAGCGGGTCGTGAAGTTCAACCTCACGAAGAACGATTACGTCATCGGCTGTCCGCTGTGCCTGGCGATCGTGGAGACCCCGGGTCCGAAGCCGACGGACTTCACCGATACGGGCTCCGGCACGAGCGACGACGTCGCTCAGGCGCGTGACCAATAGAGGGGAGATCCAGCAATCATGCGGAGAGAAGCGAAGCAATCCGGTAGCGACCTCAGATGGCTGACCGCGGGTACCGCAGCGTGGGCAGCTGCGGCGGTCACGATCGCCATGCTGACGGGGCCGGGCGAGGCGGTGGCACAGGGGCTCACCTTCAACAAAGGTCAGAGCATCTCGCCGGCGTACGAGGGATGGGAAAAGAACGAGGACGGTACGTTCGACCTGCTTTTCGGTTACATGAATCGGAACTGGGAAGAGGAGCTGGACATACCGGTCGGTCCGGACAACCATTTCTCGCCAGGAGTGGCGGATCAGGGTCAGCCGACCCATTTCCTACCGCGCCGAAACCGCTTCACTTTCAAGGTTCGGGTGCCAGCGGACTTCGGCGAGGAGGAGCTGGTCTGGACGCTGAAGTCCGGAGGTGAGGAGCACAAGGCGTACGGCAGCCTGCGCCCCGACTACTTCATCGACGATGTGGTCGTGATGTCCGAGACGGGGACGCTCGGCGCCGGCACCAGCAGCCCCGAGCTGCGGGCGCATACCGCTCCGACAGTCACGCTGGAGACGCCGACGGTCGTCGAGGCCCGTGTCGGTGAAGCCGTCCAGCTCGTAGCCCACGTCACCGACGACGGGTTGCCGAGATCCCGCCAGGGCGCGCTTCCGATAACGGAAGAGGGCGAGCTCGACATGGAGCGCGCCGTACAGATGATCCCGAGCCGGATCACCGTCGACAAGGCGACCGGACTGCACATGACGTGGTTCGTGTATAGGGGCCCCGAGGGGGCGAACAGCCAACAGGCCGTTGCATTCAATCCTCCTCAGATCCGTCCCTGGGAGGATACCCGGCCGTACTCGAATTCTCCGTGGGCTCCTTTCTGGTCGCCTCCCGAGCCGCCGGAGGATGGTCGCTGGATCACCGAGGTACGGTTTCAGCAACCGGGTACGTACGTTCTCCGCGGTCGTGCAGACGACGGTGGTCTGTTCACGGACAACGACGTAACGATTCACGTGCGACCGTAACCGTACGATCCCGCCGGGGATGAATCTCCGGTTGGGCGGCCACGGGCGAGCAGAACCCTGATGTATGAAAGCAGCGG
>JBBDRR010000090.1:0-7445 GCA_040905395.1 Gemmatimonadota bacterium | reverse complement strand
GGGGGCGCCTCTTCGTCCAACCGCGTCGACTTACGCGCGGATGCGACGAGTGATGTATTCGCGCAGCTCCCGACTCAGGTTTCCGGTCTCGATCATCCCCTCGAGCTCGTCCATCCGAGCCTGGGCGGCTGCATGGTTCCGTATGCGGCTGTAGCCGGCCGCCGACTCGATCAGCGCGCGAGCCCGAAGCTCGTTGTCGCCAAAGAGACGCGCATGCGACACCACCTTGTCCATCGCCTTCACCATCTCGTGCTGGTTCCCCATCGCGTTGTGGATCTCCGCGATCACCCAGTAGGTGCGGGCGGCGTTTTCGAAGGACTCGATCTGCAGCTCCACGATCCCCTCGTACGCTTCGAGCGCTTCGTCCAGACGGCCTTCGAATCGAAGCTGCTCGGCTTCTTCCCACCGCGCGGCGATCAGTGTCGGATCGGTATCCGTCGACGGGGCGAACACCGGCGTGTCCAGCGCGAGCTGTGGCTGCGCGGCAACCGACGCGAACGGAAGAAGGGCGGCGAAGCCGAATGCGATACCGGTACGTGTCAGTGTTTTCATCTGTTGAATTTCGACAACAGCCGTGCATAGCTTGCTGTCGGGTTTCGACACCACTAGCCGGAGGGCTCGATGTCGCCGCCGCTGCCTGGCTCACCCTCCTCATCGAACGAGGTGCTGCGCGGCACGCTCGACCTGCTGATCCTGAAGGCGCTGTCGCTGGAGCCGATGCATGGCTGGGCGATCGCGCAGCGTCTGGAGCAGCTCTCTCGCGAATCCCTGCGCGTAGGACAGGGATCCCTCTATCCCGCGCTGCAGCGGCTGGAGGGGAAGGGCTGGATCGACAGTGAATGGCGCGCGACCGATCAGAATCGACGGGCGAAGTACTACAATCTGACCGCCGCCGGCCGGCGCGCGCTGGGTGACGAGGCGGAGAACTGGCGCCGGTATGTGGACATGGTCGATCTGATCCTGCGCACGAGCTGAGCGGGGTTCTCAGCCCCCCGCCCGTCATCTATAGGGATGACGGACGGTCGGGGAGAATGCACTGGATTCCGGCTTCTGCCCGGATGACGGGCCGGCGACTACGAAGCGCGGGGGTGACGGCAAGGCGAAGAGCCCGACAGCCTTTGAAGGTGTCGGGCCCTTCGATTTGTTGCCGAGCACCGAGCAACCTACCGCCGCGGGGTCAGGACCGCATCGACCCGGCCATCGCCGTCGACGTCACTCAGCTCGGCGATCGGCAGCGAGCCGGCGCGCACCTGGAGAACCGAGGCCGATCCGCCGGGGCGGAGCCAGCGGCCGACCAGTGGCTCGTTGCCGCCAGTAGCGCGGCTCACGTCGAGGATGCGGCCGTAGATCACGTCGCCGAGCACGTCGGCGAGCCCGCCTCGGTCGAGCGATCCGCTGCGCTGCCTCTGCTGGCCGCCGAAGATTACGTCCTCCCAGCCGCGGTCGTCCCAGCGAATATCGCGGGCTCCGAGGCCGAAGCCCCTCTCGTAGCACCAGTCGCGGCCGAACACGGGGTGCCCCTGTCCGTTCCGACAGAACGGGGGGCCCTCGCCGCTGCCCGCGCCGGCCCTGCGGCTCGACTGCCCCCGGCCGTCCCGCCGCTGATCGGGCCCGCCGAAGATGATGTCGCCCAGGCCGCCTCCCCGCCGCGCTCCGTCCCGCTCGTCATCCTCCCACTCCTCGTCATCGCGGTCTCCGGGCCGCGGATCGAAGCGGATGTCGCCACCACGGCGGCTCGCATCGAACTCCTGCAGCGCCCACTCCCACCACCCTGCCTGCTGTGCCTCCGCACGCTCGGGAGCGAGCCCGAGAGCCGCCGCCGTTACGATTACGCCCAGTATGAAAGTCCTCATTGCAGATCCTCGTTCATGGTTGCTTCCCCGAGCGCCAACCGATCCCGGGGTCCATTAACAAGGCAGGGAGCGTTCCGTAATGAAGTATGTGGGTGAGTTTATCGTAACCTGTTATGTAACATTGAGTTATAGGAGTCTTTGGCGCAGCGCGTTGCGAGCTGTATGTCCTCATGTGAGGACAATGTTAAGTCCGGAGAGGGCTGCAGGGTGCGAAGGCAGCGTCATCCCGAGCGCCAGCGAGGGATCTGCACGTGTTGTCCCGCGGCTATGGCTAAAGTGCAGATCCCTCGCGGCGCTCGGGATGACGTGTTCCGCCCCCGTCCCCTCATCCAACCACCTCCATTCCCGTCTGTACCCGCCACAGCCCGGCGTAGACGCCCTCGATCGCGAGCAGCTCCTCGTGGGTCCCGACCTCGGCGACGCCGCCGTTCTCCAGCACCACGATCCGGTCCGCGTTGCGGATGGTGGAGAGGCGGTGGGCGATGGCGATGGTGGTGCGGTCGCGGGAGATGCGTTCGAGGGAGCGCTGGATGGCGGCCTCGGTCTCGTTGTCGACGGCGCTGGTGGCCTCGTCGAGCACGAGGATGGGCGGGTTCTTGAGGATCGCTCGGGCGATGGCGATCCGCTGCCGCTGCCCGCCGGAGAGCTTCTGTCCCCGCTCGCCCACGATGGTGTCGTAGCCGTGCGGCAGCCGCGCGATGAACTCGTCCGCCTCCGCGAGCTGCGCCGCGCGCTGCACCTCCTCGTCCGTCGCCCCCCAGCTGCCGTAGACGATGTTCTCGCGGACGGTGCCGTGGAAGAGGAAGACGTCCTGGCTGACGAGGCCGATGGCGCCGCGGAGGTCGTCGAGCTGGAGCTCGGCGATGGGCACTCCGTCGAGGGTGATCGCACCCTGCTCCACCTCGTACAGCCGCAGCAGCAGCTTGACAAGTGTGCTCTTCCCCGACCCGGTCGACCCTACGATCCCGACCGTCCAGCCAGCGGGGATCGAGATGGAGACGTCCTCGAGCACCGCGGGCCCGGTCGCGTAGGAGAACGTCACGTCTCTGATCTCGATCTCGCCCCGCGTGCTCTCGCGCGGGAGGGCGCGCGTGCCGGGGTGGATCTCGAACGGCGTGTCGAGCAGGGCCATGACGCGGTTCGTCGACGCCATCGCGCGCTGGTAGAGGTCGAGTGTCTCGCCGAGTCTGGTCAGCGGCCAGAGCAGGCGCTGCGTGAGGAAGACGAGGACGCTGTAGGTGCCCACCGACATTGCGCCGTTCACCGCCTCCATCCCGCCGTAGAGAAGCGTCGCGGTGAAGCCGACGAGGATGACCATCCGGATCAGCGGGACGAACGCCGCGCTGACGCGGATCGCCCGGCGGTTGCTCTCCCGGTATTCCACGCTCTCCGCCCGCACCTGCTCCGTCTCGAAGGCTTCGGCGGTGAAGGCTTTGATCGTCATGATCCCGCCGATGTTGTTCGACAGCCTGCCGTTCAGCACCCCCACCCGCTCGCGCACGTCCGCGTAGTAGGGCGCGAGGTGGCCCTGAAACCAGATCGAGCCCCAGACGACGAAGGGGAGCGGCAGGATCGCCATCCACGCGACCGACGGTGCGAGGATGATGAATGCGGCACCGATCACGATGACCGTCGTCGTCACCTGGATGATCTCGTTCGCGCCGACGTCGAGGAAGCGTTCGAGCTGGTTGATGTCGTCGTTGAGCACCGACATCAGGCCGCCGGTGCTCCGCTCCTCGTAGTAGCCGAGCTCCAGCCCCTGCAGGTGCTCGTACGCGTCGATCCGGAGGTCGTGCTGGACGGTCTGCGCCAGGTAGCGCCAGAGTAGCGCGTAGGCGTACTGGAAGATGGACTCGAGGATCCAGACGGCGAAGGTGATCGCCGAAAGCAGCACGAGCTGGTCCCAGACATCTGTGACGCCGAGGCCGGCGAGGAAGGAGTCCTCCTGCTGGACGATCACGTCCACCGCCATGCCGATCAGCGCCGGCGGGCCGAGGTCGAAGATCTTGTTGAGAACCGAGCAGGCCGAGGCCAGCCAGAGGCGGGCTCGATAGGGGCGCGCATAGCGGATCAGGCGGCGCAGCGGGTGCTTCGTAACCGGGGCGTTCGATTGCATGGGGAGGCGGCTCGCGGTGGATCGGGGCGAGCGGGGAATGTCGCGGGGCGTGGGGGTGGGGCGCCAGACGTTGGGCGGAGGACGGCTTCGACGCGACCGATCGGACGAGCGAACTCTCCTGACGACGATCGCCGAGCGGTGTGCGTGCCCGCTCGGCGATCCCGGTCCGGCTGCTCGGCCTTAGTCGTCCTTACCCTGCCACGGGCAGCCGCGCTTGCTGCAGACGAGCTTGCTGCCGTGATAGGTGCCGTTGGAAGAGATCTGCTCCTGCCGCAGGACCGCCTCGTTACACAGCGGGCATTTCGTCCCGGTCTTCTCACCGGGCTTCGCAGCCCGTGGCGCGTTGTCTTTCGCGTATCTCATTGCGTGCTCCGGGGAAGTCTAGGTGCGTCGTTCGATCCTGATTTGGATACACCGGACGCGGCGCGGTGGTACCGATGGAGGTCAGGGTTCGGGATTCGGGATTCGGGATTCGGGGGTCAGGGTGCGCGAGGCGGGGACTCGCTCGCGACAGCAGGGTCCTGGCGGCAAGGCAGACGTGCCGGCGAGCGACCGTTGCAGGGCCGCCCCGCCATCGCTAATCTCGACGGGCCGGCACCCAGGCCTCCGCCCCCCTCAGTTCGGAGCCGCCCCCGAATGGCCCAGCGAGTCGACGTCACACAGCTCACGCCGCTCCTCTTCCTCGAGCGCTCGGCGCAGGTGTTTCCGGACAAGCCGGCGATCACGTACGGGGCGCGGTCGCTGACGTACGCCGAGTTCGGGGCGGCGGCGCAGGAAGCGGCGGGCGGGCTGGAGGCGCTGGGCGCCGGAGAGGGCGACCGGGTGGCGTACCTGATGCCGAACGTGCCGGAGATGTTGATCGCCCATTACGCGGTGCCGCTCCTCCGGGGTATCCTGGTGGCGATCAACACGCGGCTCGCCGGGCCCGAGATCGCCTACATCCTGGAGCACTCGGGCGCGACGATCCTGGTAGCCGACACACAGCTCCTTGCCGGCGTCGCCCCGCACCTGGCAGGCGTGAAAACGTTGAAGCACGTGGTCCAGCTCCCCGCCGGTCAGCCCGAGCACCGCGAGGGATCCGCACCTGGCGACGGGGCGCAACCGATCGACCTGGCCGTCCCCACCACCAGCTACGCCGATATGCTCGCCGCCTCGAGCGGCGCCGCCCGCCCCTGGTCGGTCGACGACGAGTTGCGCCCGATCTCGGTGAACTACACCTCGGGCACCACAGGCCGTCCCAAGGGGGTTCAGTACACGCATCGCGGCGCGTACCTCAATGCGATCGGCGAGCTGCTCCATTCCGAGCACTCGCCGGAGACGGTCTATCTCTGGACGCTGCCGATGTTCCACTGCAACGGGTGGTGCACGACGTGGGCGGTCACCGCGTACGGCGGTCGACACGTCTGCCTGCGCGCGGTCGACCCGGCCGAGATCTGGCGGCTCATCCGGGCCGAAGGAGTCACGCATCTGAACGCCGCCCCCACGGTGCTGATCGGCATGGCGAACCACCCCGACGCCGCGACGATCGACCGACCGTTCACCGTTACGACTGCGGGCGCGCCGCCCAGCCCGACCCTCATCCGGCAGATGGAGGCGATCGGGATACGGATGGTCCACATGTACGGCCTGACGGAGACGTACGGGCCGTACACCGTCTGCGAGTGGCAGCCGGGCTGGGAGGATCTCGCGCTCGATGACCGCGCCGAGCTCCTGTCGCGACAGGGCGTCGCCTTCATCGGCGCCGACCCGATCCGCGTCGTCGACGAGGAGATGAGCGACGTCGCGCGCGACGGTGAGACGATGGGCGAGGTGGTGATGCGCGGCAACAACGTCATGGCGGGCTACTACGCCGACCCGGAAGCGACGGAGACGGCGTTCCGCGGCGACTGGTTCCATTCCGGTGACCTCGCCGTGTGGCATCCCGACGGCTACATCGAGCTCCGCGACCGCGCGAAGGACATCATCATCTCCGGGGGCGAGAATATCTCGACGATCGAGGTGGAGAAGGCCGTCGTATCACACCCGGCGGTCCTGGAGGCGGCGGTGGTCGCGGTGCCGCACGAGAAGTGGGGCGAGCGGCCGAAGGCGTTCGTGGTGCTGAAGAGCGGCGCGAGGACGACGGGCGAGGAGATCATCGACCACGTCCGCGGTCAGATCGCCCGCTACAAGGCGCCGGACCGGGTCGACATCGTCGACGCGCTGCCGAAGACGTCGACGGGGAAGATCCAGAAGTATGTGCTGCGTGAGGCGGAGTGGGAGGGGCGGGGGAAGCGGATCAACTGAGAGGGACTGCTTCGCTAGGCCGGTCGAAGTGCACCGCAATTGAGGACGATCCGGACGTCGGCCGTCGACCAGCCTTCGCTCGCGCCAGATTGCTGCGTGAACGGCGGAGCCGATCAGCCGGGTCAGTCGGATCGGGCGTTTCACGCGGCATAGACTTCCCGCCCCTCTAGCAGGGCCGTTCCGATGACGCTGCCCACCTTTTCTCGAAACTGCTCGACATCCTCAGGCGTGGCCACTACCACGTCCACCGGGACTCGGATGCCGAATAGATTCAAGTAAATACTTTCCTCCAGGCGCCCGCGATGCTCGACAGCGGACTTGATCACGAGCAAATCCAGGTCGCTGTCCGGCCCCATCTCGCCTCGCGCTGCCGAGCCGAACAGGATGATCCGATCCGGCTGCGCAACCTCGACTACGCGCCGTACTATCTCGTCGAGAACGGCTTCGTCGGCGCGTTCTGAGGCGGCGGTATCGGGATAGCTGGCCAAGCGCTCCGCGTTTCGCCCCGGGGAGTGGTCGCGGCGTGACCGATTGTTCTGATCGTCTTTCGGTGTCACGTGCCACCGTACAAAGTTCGTGTGCGCCTGAACGTCGCGAAGAATCCCGCCAAGCGGGTGTCACGGTAATGTTGCGCTCCGTGACGCTAGGCGGCGAAGGATCATCGCCCCTGCGAATTGTCCGGATGCGCAGAGTTTAGACCTACAGTGGTTCAGAAGCGGAGAAGCTACCATATCCCTCTGGGAACTCACGACTTCGGTTCGAAGCATTCGTGAACGTCCCCGGATCACACACACAGTCGCTGTTTCTCTCCGCTTTGTCGGCGGCCTCGGCGACTCAATCCACGCCCCCGCGCGGGGGGCGACGAAGGCCAACGCCTGGCGCTTCAAGGGACACGCGGTTTCAATCCACGCCCCCGCGCGGGGGGCGACTGCCAAGTGGAAAGCGCCGGAACGGCACGCTGAAGTTTCAATCCACGCCCCCGCGCGGGGGGCGACGCTTCTGGCCGGGACGGTGCTACCGCTGGCGTCGTTTCAATCCACGCCCCCGCGCGGGGGGCGACCATGCTGAGTGTCCGTCCATGCCTGCGCCGTGTGGTTTCAATCCACGCCCCCGCGCGGGGGGCGACGGGCGCCATCGCCAGCAACGAACGCGACCGTCTCGTTTCAATCCACGCCCCCGCGCGGGGGGCGACG
>JBBDRR010000089.1:4885-7478 GCA_040905395.1 Gemmatimonadota bacterium | reverse complement strand
CCCGCACCGCCCTCTCCCGCGACCGCGACTCCGCCCGGACCAGCAACAGGTTGGCGACGTTGCCGCAGGCGATCAGCAGCACGAAGCCGACGGTGCCGAGAAGGATGTACAGCGGGCGACGTGACGCCCCGACCACCTGCTCCGGGATCGTCTCGATCGTGGCCTCGCCCGTGAACGTCCCCCCCGTCCATTCGGGACCGTATCCGGCCTCGCCGAACCGACGGATCAGACTCGCTGCGTCGGACCGAGCGCTCTCGAGCGAGACGCCGTCGCGGAGCCGCGCCACGGCCTGGATGTGGTGCCCGCCGAAGTTGTCGCTCGCCGGGTCGAGCCGGTACGGATACCAGACATCCGTCTCGGGCGTCGGAAAATCGAAATCCGCCGGCATCACGCCGATCACCTCGAACGGCCGCGAGCCGAGCCGTATCACCCGACCCAAGATTCCGGTATCGCCGCCGTATCGCTCGACCCAGAGTCCGGAGCTGATCAGCGCGAGGTCGGGTCCGTTCGGCACGTCCTCCGCGCTCGTGGGAAGCCGCCCGAGGACCGGCGCGATGCCGACCGCTTCGAAGGCCTCGACCGTCATCGGAGCGGCGTCGACCTGCAAGGGGTCGCCGTCGCCGACGAGCGGATGCTGCGTCGTCGTGAAGCCGCCGAAGCGCTCGAAGCTCCGGTTGCCCCCGTGGAAGTGCCAGAAGCCGCGGTCCGAGAAGGAGATGTCTTCCCTCGCCTCCAACTCGACCCCCAGCCGCACCGTCACCAATTCCTCGGCGTCCGGGTACGGCAGCGGGCGGAGGAGGACCGCGTCCACGACCGAGAAGATCGCTGTCGTCGCCCCGATCGCCACTCCGATCGTCAGGATGCAGACCGTCGCGAACGAGCGGCTGCGAAACAGTGACCTGACCACGTGCCACGCCTCGCGGAACGCATCCTCCAGCGGAAACCTGCGGCCGCCCCGCATCGTTTCGCGATGGTCTTCAACGCTGCCGAACGCCAGAAGGGCACGCCGTCGCGCTTCGGACGGATCCATTCCCCCGCGGATGTTCTTCTCCGTCTCCATCTCGATATGGAACCGGATCTCCTCGTCCATCCGTTCCTCGGCCTCACTCCGGCCGAGCAACTGGTTGAGGCGTACTCGGAGCTCAGCGATACGTCGCATCGTCCTGCCGCGTGGCAAAGGCGGGCCTACCGTCCGGGCACCGTCACTTCGTTTCGAGAAGGATTTCCATCGTCGCGGCGAAGCGACGCCAGTTCGCGATCTCCTCGCCCAACGCGCGTTTACCGTGGGCGGTGATCTCGTAGTAGCGCGCGCGTCGGTTGTTCTCAGTCACCTTCCACGCGCTCGTGATCAGCCCCCTCTGCTCCAGCCGCTGCAACGCCGGATAGAGCGACCCCTGGTTCACCTCCAGCTCTCCTCCCGAGATCTGCTGGATCCGCTGCCCGATCCCCCACCCGTGCATCGGCGTGAGCGAAAGCGTCTTCAGGATCAGCAGCTCGATCGAACCGCGCAGGACGTCGGACTGAGGCTGTGGCGTCATCGAAAGCTCGAAGGGTATCTGTCGAAATCGAGAGGAAGTATCGGTGGCGTTCCTCTCGAAGTCAAGAGGAGGCCGCGTCGGACACGCCACGCCCGACCCGCTGGCGCACCGGATCAGGCAAGGGGGCGAGTCGTGGAGTACGTCACGCGCTGGAAGGGAAGCAACTCTGCGGTTCGAGGAGGGCGAACGAAGCCTTTCAACACCCCAGCGTGAGCGACGGAACGCCAACCCGCCCGCGTCTCGCGCGATCGAGGATCCACTCACTCGTATAGACCCGCACGCCCTGGGATGAGCCGCGCTTGTAGATCTCCACCAGCGCGGCGGCCTCGACCGGAAGGGCCTTCAGGTCGTCGATACCCGCGATCGATTTCCATCCGTCGATGCACACGGTGTAGCGGCTCTGCGGAAACGGATTGCCGAAGGTGCGGATGCGGCCCGGCACGCAGATCTCGCCCGGATCGGAGTTGCACGGCGTGATCCGCGGTACCCGGGTTCGCACGAGGTCGTAGATGCTTCCACCGACGGGGCCGAACCGATCGATCCATGCCCTATCGAAGGCGTTCATGGCGTGGGGATAGCCGTTCCGTCGCACCTCGAGGTTTCGCAGGACCGTCGCGATCGCGGTCTCGCCGACCGCGGTCACACCCTCGAGCTCGACCGGCGCCTGTTCGAGGAGCAGTACCGAGGTCCGGTTGGAGGCTTCGTCCGGGAGGTCGAAACGCTGGGAGAGGTAGCCGATCCGTTCGACCTGGACGACGAGCGAGTCGGTCGAGGAGAGCTGGATCGCGAAGGTGCCGGTCGAATCGGTCAGAACCGCGGCGGACGAATCGGCGGAGAAGACCCGTGCGCCTTCGACCGGCTCGCGGGAAGCGGCATCCTCGACGCGCCCGTTCAGCACGACGGGGACCTGAGCTTCGACCGCCGAGGCGGTGAGCACGCATACCGAAACGAGAATGGCGTGGAAGCTCCTGTCGATCACAGGTTCTCCGCCGTCGCCTGTCCGTTCGCCTTCAGCCACTTGCCGAACTGGCTCCATGCCTCGCCGAGCCCCTCGT
>JBBDRR010000089.1:0-4785 GCA_040905395.1 Gemmatimonadota bacterium | reverse complement strand
AGAAGCGACGCGATGGCGGGAACATCTTCGGATCGGGCGTGCCGCACCTCAGGTATCATCGGGTATCCCTTCCTTTCGTGCCGAATCGTTCGCCTCGCTACGCGCCTTCGGTGATGAAGCTGTACAGCGGTGTCATCATTTCGCAAATTGCTCGGCTGGTCGCGCACCGCTGCACCGCCGGCACCACCGAGAAACCCCCGCATCCCCCGGACGCGAGGACGCGAATGGCCGAGGAAGAGACGAACGCCATCGAAGAGGCCGCGGGCGAGAAGCTCGGGGTTCGACGGTGGGATCGGGCGGCGGTCTTCGGGGATGCGGCGAGCGCCGCCATCGACAACGCTCTGCCGTACTGGATCGTGCTGGTGCTGTCGGGTGGCATCGCGACGCTGGGCCTGGCGATCAACAGCTCCGCGGTGGTCATCGGCGCGATGCTCGTGGCGCCGCTGCTGGCGCCGGTGGTCGGTCTCGCGCTGGCGCTCGCGGTCGGGGACGGGCGGCTCGCGGTCCAGACGGGCACCGTCGTCGTTGGCAGCACCATCGCGGTCGTGCTGACGAGCGCGCTGCTCACGGTGCTGCTCCCCTTCCAGACGATCACGCTCGAGATCTCCGCCCGCACCCAGCCCACGACGCTGGACCTGGCGATCGCCGTATTCTCCGGCCTGGTCGCTGTCGTCGTCACGGTTGCCCGCGGCAGCCGTCTGTCGGCGGCGATCCCCGGAGTGGCGATCTCCGTGGCGTTGATCCCGCCGCTTGCCGTCGCCGGGTTCGGAATCGGCGCCGGGTGGAACTGGGATCTCATCTACGGCAGCATACTGCTCTACGGCGCCAGTCTCGCGGGGATCGTGCTGAGCGGAATGGGCGTCTTCATCCTCGTGGGGATGCATCGGAGCGACGTCGTCGACGCTGCTCGCCGGTGGCACGATCGGGAGGAGCCGCACGGGCTCGCCGCGTGGGCGGGCCGCGTTCCTCTGGTGCGATCGCTCGGCGTCTTCAGCTCACCCTGGTCCCGCGTGGCGCTCGTGCTCGGGTTCGCGATCGCCCTCGGAATCCCCCTGAGCGAGTCGCTCGCGCAGATCGCCCGGGAGACGCGGGTCGAGAGGGGGGTGGGCGACGCCGCCCAGGCGCTCTTCGCCCTCGAAGAGCGGTCGTCGATCCTGAGCCGTGAGGTCGTCTATGGCTCGGCGGATACGCGGGTATACCTTCGCGTAGCGACGACGGAGTGGTTCGGGACGGAGGAGCGGGAGGAGTTCGAGCGCCGCGCCTCCGCCGATGCGCGCGAGCCGGTGCGCCTCTCCCTCGAGCAGCTGCCGGCCCGCGGCGAGGACCTCGACCAGCTCGCCTCCCTCTTCCCGCGACCCGAGCGGACCGCGGCCGCCACGCCCGCGGCGGCCGCCGATGAAGACCTCTTCGCCGCCGCCCGCCTCCTGCTGGAGAAGCTGCGGGAAGACGTCGTGACGCCGCCCGAGGTGTACCTCGTGGGCCTCGATCTCACCCTTCCCGCATCGGGCACGACGATCCTTAACGTCGCCTACGCAGCGACCGAGCCGCTCCAGAGCCAGGCCGAGGAGATCCTGCGGCGTCAGCTCGCCCGCTCGCCGGAATTGCCGGGGCTCGACGTCCGATTCGTCTTCGTCTCCACCGCACCCCGGCGCCTGGATGGCGCCGCCTCTGACTCCGCGGTGGTCCGCGAGGCCGCCGCGAGCCTGGAATCGCGCTTCGGCCTGCGCATCGAGCTTCTCTTCCCCGGGGACGCCGATCCCGACCGCGTCGCCGAGGCTCGCCGTGCGCTGATCGACCTCGGGGTCGAGCCGAACCGCATCCGCTACCGCGGCGCGGAAGTCGGCGGGCTGCAGCTGCGTCTGGTTCCCGACGGCGAAGCGGCCTCGAGCCCGGACGTCGACGATGTCGTCCTCCCCGTTGGCCTCCGTACCGGCCCTCCGGACGGCTGACCGCCCGCCCGTATCCGACCCGGCGTGCGGCGCTCGCCCTCGGATCCGGCACCCACGAGCGGTTCGTTGCCGAACTTCACGGGAGAGTTCATTCGAAACCGACGGATCGCCTGCCGCACCTCCGCCGGAGGGCCGCGCCGATGCGCATTGACGCCGCCGCTGCTCCCGACTACCGTCTCTCGTATCCCATTCGATCGTCGAGGTCCTCCTGCCCCCCACTACGATGCGCCTTCACAGACCCGTTTCCCGCCGTGACTTCCTGCTCGGGTCCTCGGCACTCGGCGCCCTGCTGACGCGGCCGGCGAAACTGTTCGCCCGCGAGACGATCCCGACACGGCGAATCCCCGTTACCGGCGAGGAGATCCCCGTGATCGGCTTCGGGTCGACCAAGTCGGTCCTGGAGAGCCCCACGGAGGGGACGGCGCCGATCGAGAATGTCATCCGGACGCTCCTCGAATATGGAGGCCGGGTCGTCGATACGTCACCGAGGCCGGAAGAGATCGACCGGGAGTTCGGGCGGGTGCTGCAGCACCCCGATTTCGTCGAGCGCCTCTTCATCGCCGCCAAGATCTACGTGGAGGGCGAACAGAACGGGATCGAGCAGATGCGGCAGAACCAGCGGCTCTACGGCCGCCGCACGCTCGACCTGGTCCAGATCGAGAGCCTGCGGGACGTCGAGGTGCACTGGCCGAACCTCCGCGCGTGGAAGGATTCGGGCGAGGCGCGCTACATCGGCGTCACCGTCTTCCTCGACCAGGACCACGAGCAGCTGGAGGCGTTCATGCGCCGTGAGCCACTCGATTTCGTGCACCTGAACTACTCGGTCGCCGAGACGAACGCCGAGGCGCGTCTTCTGCCGCTGGCGCAGGATCGCGGAATGGCCGTGCTCATCAACCGACCCTTCATGAACGGCACCTTCTTCCAGGCCGTGGCCGACCGGCCGCTCCCCGACTGGGCAGCCGAGTTCGATTGCGAGACGTGGGCGCAGTTCTCCCTGAAGTACGTCCTCGCCCATCCCGCCGTCACGTGCGTGCTCACCGAGACGACGAATCCCGCGCACATGGAGGAGAACATCCACGCTTCCTTCGGCCGCCTCCCTGACGAGGCTGCCCGCCGCCGGATGCGCGAGGTGATCCGGAGCCTCTGACGCGTGACGTTCCCTATGGAGACCGAACCGACGTTCTTCCCGGGACCCGACGATTTCCGCCGCTGGCTCGAAGCCCATCACGGCTCGGAGGCCGAGCTGCTGGTCGGGTTCCACAAGAAGAAGTCGGAGCGGCCGAGCATCACCTGGCCCGAGTCGGTGCGCGAGGCACTCTGTTTCGGGTGGATCGACGGCATCCGCCGATCGCTCGGAGAGGAGAGCTACACGATCCGCTTCACGCCGCGGAAACGCGGCAGCAACTGGAGCAACGTCAACATCGAGAACGCCGAGGAGCTGATCCGAAAAGGCCTCATGCGGCCAGCCGGACTCCGGTCGTTCGAGGCCCGCGATCCTGGCAGGAGCGGACCCTATTCGTTCGAGCGGAAGCAGGAGGCGCGGCTGGGCGAGGAAGCGGAGACCCGCTTCCGAGCGAATACCGCGGCGTGGTCGTTCTTCGAATCTCAGCCACCCGGGTACCGGAAGAGGTCCCTGCACTGGGTGCTCAGCGCGAAGCGCCCCGAGACGAAGGACCGGCGCCTCACTACGCTCATCGACGATTCCGCCGCCAGCCAGCGGATCCCACTGCTGCGCAGGCCCGGGAAGTAGCTGCCTGCGCTGCGGAAGGCGCTTGCACCGAGCGCTCCGCGTCACTAGCGTCATTCACTGGACCTCCCGCCGCGCATCCCGCCCCCGATCCAGCGCGGAACCCGCACCACCCGCTCGGAGGTGTCTCATGAGGATCGCAGTCCTCGGGACCGGCGTCGTTGGACGCACCATCGCAACGGCTCTCGTCGGAATCGGCCACAGCGTCTGCATGGGATCCCGCTCGCGCGACAACCCGACCGCGACCGAATGGCGGCGGACGGCCGGAGACCGCGCGACCGTGGGCGACTATGAGGATGCGGCTTCACGAGCGAACATCATCTTCAACTGCACTGCTGGAATCGCTTCGCTCGAAGCGCTCGGCCAGGCGGGCGAGGAGAACCTGGAGGGCAAGATCCTCATCGACGTCGCAAACCCGCTCGACTTTTCGCACGGCATGCCTCCGACGCTGTCCGTCTGCAACACCGATTCGCTCGGCGAGCAGATCCAGCGGGCGTTCCCCTCCGCGCTGGTGGTGAAGGCGCTCAACACGATCAACTGCGACGTGATGGTCGATCCGACCCGCGTCCCGGGCGATCACCACGTCTTCCTGAGCGGCGACGACCCGAGGGCCAAGGCCGAGGTCGCCACACTCCTCAACTGGGCGTTCGGCTGGCCGATGACCAACATCATCGACATGGGGGACATCAGCACCGCTCGAGGGACCGAGATGATGGTACCCGCGTGGATCAGCCTCAGGGGAGCGCTGGGGACCTCCGACATCAACTTCCACATCGCCGGCGCCCCGACCCGGCCGGTCGGGTTCGTCGGCCAGGTGGGCGCGGTCGCCGAGCTGCCGCCCTATTCCTGATCCCGGGGGGAGGCACGCCACGGCGGTCCGCTTCGAGGGGTCCACGCCCAACGCCGCTACCGACCACTGAAACGCGAGCGCAGGCAGCCCCGTACTGAGGTGCAGCCTTCTGCCGCGAATTCTCACAGGAGTACCGACATGCTCGAGCCCGTGGTCCTCGCCGGAATGATCTTCAGCCTCATCGTGCTCGCGATGCTCGGCGGCTTCATTCTCCTCTTCCCCATCACTCGCCGTCTCGG
>JBBDRR010000088.1:0-1271 GCA_040905395.1 Gemmatimonadota bacterium | reverse complement strand
CCGTCTGGATCAGCGTGAGCGCCTCGAAGAGCTCGTCCATCGTCCCGAAGCCGCCAGGAAAGATCACGAACGCCTCCGAGTACTTCACGAACATCGTCTTCCGGACGAAGAAGTAGCGGAAGTTGATCGAGACCTCGACCCAGGCGTTCGTACCCTGCTCGAAGGGGAGCTCTATGTTGCAGCCGATCGAGATTCCGCCGGCCTCGCTGGCCCCCTTGTTCGCCGCCTCCATCAGGCCGGGACCGCCACCCGTGATCACCGCGAAGCCGGCCCGCGCCAGCATCCCCGCCGTCGCCTCGGCCGCTTCGTACTGGGGCTCGCCGGGTGGTACGCGGGCCGAACCGAAGACCGCGACGGCCGGCCCTACGTTGGCGAGCGTATCGAACCCCTCCACGAACTCGCCCATGATACGGAACACCCGCCATGGATCCGACTGGGTGAAGTCCGCGGCGGGCTTCGCCGATCCGAGGAGCTGTTCGTCCTCGGTCGGCTTCCCCGTTCGGGAAGTGACGTTCAGTTCTTTGTCTTCGTTCGACTTCGGCCTGGCCATTCCGCTCCGGCTTCGATTCTCTCCAGCTTCCCGGCGAGCTCGCCGGCTTCTCGAAGTGCGAAAGAATAGACCTCGGCCGAGCGCAGCACAAAACCGGCCGCCGATCCGCGGATCATGCCGGCCCTTGTTCAACGACCTTCCGCATGCAGATTCGATCTCGCGAACATCTCCTCCACCCGAGCAGGACTGTATCGATTGCGCATACCCATGGCCCTGATCGCCGACGAGGCGAATCTGTCACAGGACGGGAAGTTGAACGTACTCGGCGCTTTCGACCGGATCGTCGCCGCGCAGTTCCCGATGATCCACCCGAAGATGGTCTTCGTCTTCCGAATCGAGGCCGGGTACGCAGACGGCGGCGCGAAGCTGCCGGTACGCGTTCGCCTGATGGACGAGGATGGCGAAGTCCTCTTCGACGCTGGCGGCGAGATCGGCGCGCCGACGGTGCGGCCGGGAGACGTCGCGAGCGCCTATCAGCTCTTCGCGCTCGCCGGAATCGGATTCCGGGCACCCGGTGCCTACAAGTTCGTCGTCACCCTGGGTGACCTGCCGCCTCACGAAACCCCGCTCATCGTATCGCAGAGCGGATGGGCGCCGAGCGGCTCCGAACAGGGGAACTGAGCCGCGTGACGGCCCCCTCGCCTTCGGCGATGTGGGCGTGTAAATTGCGTCGTCACAACGAGATAGATCGCATAATAGGCTGACTTTCGTTCAGCGGATT
>JBBDRR010000087.1:0-7693 GCA_040905395.1 Gemmatimonadota bacterium | reverse complement strand
AGAACGTAGTCCGGGGATTCGCAGGCGATCCGGTTGGGCGCCTGGGTCCCTTTGGCGGCAAGCTGGACTTCCTTCTCGAGAGTGATCCTGAGGTCGCGGTCAATGCGGAGCGATATCAGAATTCAGTACGGAAGGGGAGCTTGGCTCGGTTGATTGCCCTCCCACTGATTGGCCTCGGGACGGTAGCCGCCGAGAACGGACCAGCCGATACACTTCGACGAGCGCTCGTCGGTACGACCGCGAAGGAGGTAGACATGGCTGGCCGATCCTGTGTTTGTGCTACGTGAATCCCATCCGTTCGATGGTGTGCCAGGCGCTGAAGAGCCGGTCCAGCGTCGGCTGATAGCCGATGAGCGTGACGCCCAATGCCAGGTTTCACGGGCCGGCGGCGTCACTCCGTCTGAAGTCGCTCCAATAGGGGGCTGCCGGCCCCGTGCAAACCGTTGTTCGATCCGGCTATCGCGCGAAAAGCTCAGCCAAACCGGCGAGTACTTCATCCTGCGTCGAAGAATTGATTTCGCCGAGCCTCTTTACCATGCGAGCCTTGTCTACAGTCCGAATCTGGTCGAGCACGATCTGCCCCACCTTGCCTTCAAAAGTACAGCGAACTCGGGTGGGGTACGCACGTCCGGCGGTCGTCATAGGAGCCACGATCACGGTCCGAACATGGCGGTTTATTTCATCCGGTGAGATCACGAGGCAAGGGCGGGTCTTTTGAATCTCACTGCCGATGGTTGGGTCGAGATTCACCAGGTGAACCTCGAAGCGTCGGATCACCATACCCACTCTTCGGAGTCCCAGTCCGGACCCACGGACCCAGTGTCCAACAGGGCATCGTCACCGGCGTCTGCCATGGAGCGGAACGCCTCATCCCATCCAGAGCGCCGCTCAGCCGTCCGGCGAATGACGATGGCTCCGTCCTCCACTTCAAGCTCGACTTCGCCGACGAGGCCAGTTTGGTCCAGCAGCGGCTTGGGAATCCGAATGCCCTGAGAGTTTCCAATTCGAACGATACGAGCCTTCATGAGAGCCTCCCCGCGTGAATGTGTATACAATGTAATCACGCCACGGAGGGCGATCAAGCGGCAAGTCATCGACCGAACTCGTTCTCAACCGGCCGGAATTCCACATAATTTCGACGTCCATCCGAAACTCCTCTGTCCCGCTCCACCTTCTCGGCCACAACGCCGCCACCTGCTCCGCCAAAGCCGCCCTCCAGGCGACCTTATCGGGAAGAATCGCCTGCTATCGTCCTTGGCAGCGCATTATGCGGAGCCACCATTCACCTGCCAATGATGTCTCTACCCACACCACGGAGCAAGCATGACGGGACCGCGCCTCATGGAGCAGGTCCGAACAGTCGTTCGGCTTCGTCATCTGAGCCCGCGGACGGAGCGCGCCTACTCCGGCTGGATAGTCCGCTTCATTCGTTTTTGCGGGTGAAGGCCGTCAACTTCGAATCCCAGTCCATCACCGTCCGGGCCGGCAAAGGAGACAGAGATCGGATCACAATGCTTCCGGAAACGGCTGATCGAGCCGCTGAAGGCAGAGATCCAAAGGGTGGGAACGGTTCATCGCTGGCTGGTTTCTGATGGTATGAGGTAGCTCTGGTGCCACTTGGACGTGGCGCCAGAGTCATCATCACAACTAAAGAAGCGGAGCGTACGTGCTGTTCGACGCCCCCTCGATGGTCCCCTTGTTGTACCCGCACCGGACCGCGCTCACCCGCCTCCGCATACTGGATTCCGACTCCTATCGATTCGGAATGGAGTTCGACTTCGGGCTCATCCTGAATCGTCTCGATGAACTGCGTACCTCGGAAACGGAAGCGCGATAACTGGCTTCCCCTCGCCTTGCATTTAACTACTAAAATGCGCTAAATTAGTATATTCTTGACTCCGCGAAATTCCCTGTCGCGGATATACTAATTGGTGATGATTTAGTACTTCTGTGACAAAGATACCTCGCACCCCCCCGCCTCTCGACGAGCTACTCGAGCATACCGGCTTAGCGAGCAAGCTGGCGAGGCTCTTGGAGACAAGCCCGCTCCCCGATGGCGACTACTATCATTGGGATCAGCTCCGCCACCGTTCTCCACCGGCGGACCTAACGCATGAGGAGTGGTGGACCGGAGTGAAGCTATCGAGGACTCAACAGCTCAAGCCCATTTCGCTCGAGGACAAAGAAGGTCGGCCGTTCCAGTACTGGTCACCGGACCCCGTTCTCCGGCTTCTCCACGAAGTGGATAAAGAGGCGAGCGGACGGATTCAGATCGCGGAGGAAGTTACGAACCCATCGACTCGTGACCGGTACATCATCAACTCGCTCATCGAGGAGTCGATCACCTCCAGTCAGCTCGAAGGCGCGGCAACAACCACTGACGTGGCGAAGGACATGATCCGATCCGGGCGGCGTCCAAGCGACAAGAGCGAGCGAATGATCCTGAACAACTACCACGCCATGCGATTCGTTCGGGAGAACGTGGGGAACCCGCTCACACCCGCAATGCTCTTCACACTCCACAGCATTGTGACGGACCGGACGCTCGACGATCCATCCAAAGCTGGGACGATTCGGGCTCCTGACGATCAGATTGTGATCGAAGATGGTTATGGTAATCTGCTCCATGTCCCGCCGCCGCCATCGGAGCTCGACGAGCGAATCGATTTGATGTGCCGGTTCGCCAATGAGCGGCCGGACGACACTTTCGTGCATCCCGTCATCAGAGCAATAATTTTGCACTTCTGGGTGGGCTACGATCATCCATTTGTCGATGGCAACGGCCGGGCGGCTCGAGCGCTATTCTATTGGTCAATGCTATCGCAGGGCTACTGGCTGACCGAGTACATCTCCATATCGAGAATTCTCAAGAAAGCCCCCGGGCAGTACAGCCGCCCGTTTCTATATACTGAAACCGACGCCAATGACCTGACCTATTTCCTCCTTTACCAGTTACGGGTAATCAGGCGGGCTATAGACGAACTGCAGGCCTACCTAGCCAGAAAGATTGCAGAGGTTCGTGAGGTCGATGCGCTGTTGCGTCAGTCGTCTGATTTGAACTACCGGCAACTTGCACTCTTGAGCCATGCGCTGAAGCACCCGGGACATCGGTACACCATTCAATCACATCAGACGAGCCACGGTGTCGCGTATCAAACCGCTCGGACGGACCTCCTCGACCTGGTCGACCGAGGGTTACTGATCCAGCGAAAGAGGGGCAGGACCTACGTCTTCTCGGCACCCGCGAAGTTGGGGGAAATTCTACAGGAGCCCGAGCCGCTGGCTGGAAGCTCTTGAACTTCCAATGTGCGGGCTGAAGTTCTGCTCGATGAAGAGCTAGCAGATGATCCGAGCGTCGGCGGAAGCGGAGGCGGGGATGCAGGAGAAGGCGAGGGAGTTCGAGGAGAACACGGGCGACGCCCTCCACTTGACAACCTAGTGGTATCGCCGCTACCCTGCGGATGACCACTAGATGAACTAGTGCACACCCGCGGGCCCATGGCCACTCCGAACTTCCTGACCGGCACCCTCGAGATGATCGTCCTGCAGCTGCTGCGGGCGGAACCCACGAACGGGTACGACCTGACACTGCGGATCCAGGCGATCAGCAACGACGTGCTGAACGTGAACGCCGGGTCGCTCTATCCGGCGCTCTACCGGTTGGAGCAGCGGGGGCTGCTGGCGGCGAAGTGGAGCGCGTCGGAGAACGGGCGGCGGACGAAAGTCTACTCGCTGACGGCGGCGGGCCGGAAGCAGCTCGCCGATCAGCGGGCGAGCTGGGAGCAGTTCTCCGGAGCACTCGCGGCGATCCTCAGCGTCGGCCCTGCGTCGGGTGACGCCCGGTGATGACCCGCGCGCGGCTCTGGCTTCGGTCGGTACTCCTCGGCCGCCGGCTCGAGCGGGAGATGCAGGCGGAGATGGCGGGGCATATCGAGCGGTCGACCGACCGGCTGATGGCGCGGGGCCTCTCTCCGGAGGCGGCCCGGCGCGAGGCGCTCCTCGAGTTCGGCAACGTCGGCTATCTGCAGGAGGAGGGGCGGATCGCACGCGGCGTGGTCTGGCTGGACAGGCTGCAGGCGGACCTCCGATTCGCGCTTCGCCACTTCATCCGCAATCCGCTGTCGACGCTGACGATCGTCGCGGTTCTCGCCATCGGGATCGCCATCAACGTCGTGTTGTTCACGATCGTGTACTCGTTTACCGATCGACCGCCGAGTGGCGTGGAGGCGTCCGACGACCTGGTGCGGATTCGGGGAAGTCAGCTCGGGCTCGGCGGGCGGGCGGAGCGGGCGTTCACGATGGAGGAGGTCGAGGCCTACGCCGGGTTGGAGGATCATTTCTCGGCCGTCGCGGCGTGGACATCTCAGCCGGTCACGGCTGAAGGGCCGGATGCAGAGGAGATCACCGTCACGGCTACGTTCGTGACGGGCGATTACTTCGAAGTGCTCGGGGCGCAGCCGGTTCTCGGGTCCGGTCTCCAGAGAGACGCCGATCAGGTGGCCGTGCTGTCCCACGCGACGTGGTCGCGCTCCTTCGCTGAAGATCCAGGCGTTCTGGGCCGTACGATCGTGGTCAACGACGTGCCGATCACGATCGTCGGGGTGGCGCCTCCGCTGTTCCGGGGGGCGTACTGGGAAGCGCGCGACGACATGCAGCTCTGGGTGCCGATGGCGGACCGGAGCGGCGTCCTCGCCCCGTTCGACGAGGAGGCGGAGATCTACCGCGTCGTCGCCAGGCTGCGGCCGGGGATCACGCGAGAGGCGGCGGGAGCCGCCGTGAACGTCGTCGCCGACCGCATCCTGACCGAACTCGATCGGGCTCGAGCCCAGGATGGGTCGCAGCTGGGACGGGACCCCTCGGCCGAGGTCGTCCCCCTCCTGGCGGACAACCTCCAGCCTGATTTCGAGACGAACGCGCGCCTCGTGAAGCTCGTGTTCGGGGTGCTCGGGCTCCTCACCCTGCTCGTCACGTGCGCGAATGTCAGCGCGCTGCAGACGGGGCTCGCGCTCGCGCGCCGGCGCGAGATCGTGATCCGGATGTCGCTCGGTGCACAGCGCGCTCGCATCATTCGGCAGCTGGTTACCGAGAACCTGCTGCTCGCGACGCTCGCGGGGGGTGCGGCGGTCGGCGTGACCCTGGCGATCATACGCGTGCTCCTGGCGATCGTCGGCTCCCTCTCCTTCGAGTTGGTGTTCGACGGAACGAGCCTCTTCTTCACCTTCGGCGTCGCGCTAACGGCGGGCCTGCTCTTCGGCCTTTCACCCGCCCTGCACGCGACGCGGGTGGCGATCGCGGGGGCGCTTAAAGATTCCGCGAGCTCGGTCGCCGGAGGGCGGGCGGGGCTGCAGCGGGGGCTCGTCGTCGCGCAGATCGCGCTGACGCAACCGCTGGCGGTGTGCGTCGCGGCGCTCGTCCTCTTCGGGGTCTTCGAATACCGGGAGAACCGTCCTACGCCGAATGCCGAGCAGATCGTCCGGCTCCGGCTGGCGTCGCCCGGCGCACGGGATATTTCGATCACCGGCGGCGCGGCGGCCGCGGCGGAGCGGGAGGGCCTCGAGCTGGAGCGGCTCGCCACCGCAATTCGCGAGATCCCGGGGATCGCCGGCGCTGTGTATCAGCCGAACCGGGCCTCCGTCAGCCGGACCGCGTTCAGAGTGGCCGGCGCCGCGGGCCCCGAACGCGAAGCGGAGCCGTTCTATGTCACCGGTCAGGCCGTCATGCCTGGGTACCTGGAGATCGTCGACCGGCCGATCCTCCTGGGCCGGGACCTCGAACGCGCGGACACTGCGGCATACCGCGCCGGCGCGATCCCGGCGATCGTCGGCGACGACATGGCGCGGAGCCTCTGGGGCGACGGCAACCCGATCGGTCGGCGAATCGAGAGCGCCGCTGACGGGGAAGCGGCGATGATGCTCGAGGTCGTCGGCGTCCACGAGGAAGCGATCGACGCATCGGGTGATTCGCGGGACAACTTCAGCGTCTTCCTCCCCGCGGACCCGCGGCCGACGGGCCGTTCGCCGAACGGCTACCTCCTGATTCGCACCTCCACTTCCGCCGAAGCCGCGATGCCGGCGATCCGGACCGTCGTCCACGACGAGGTCCCCCGAGCGGCGATCACCGAGCTCCTGACCCTGGCCGCGCTCGAAGATGAACAGCGCTTCGTCCTCCGGGGCGGGATCGGCCTCATCCTCGCCGGCGGCCTCGTCGTCCTCCTGCTCTCCGCCCTCGGTCTCTACGCGGTCGTCGCCTTCGCGGTGGGGCAGCGGACCGGAGAGATCGCGGTGCGGATGGCGATCGGCGCCCGCGCGCGGCAGATCGTCCGCCACTTCGCCTCCGACGGATTTCGCCTCGGCATAGTCGGAATCCTGATCGGGCTGCCGCTCAGCGTGGTCGGCCTGAGGGCGTTGTTACCGCTCCAGCCCACCGCCCCGCCCCTCGTCCTGCCGGCGGTCACCTCGATCGTTGCGATCGGCGTCCTGATGGTAGCGGGGCTGGCAACCTGGATCCCGGCGAGGCGCGCGGCGCGGGTCGACCCGGCGGTGACGTTGAGGAGGGATTGAGGGGAGCTCGAACCTCTGCCGCGGTTCTGTGTACGAGTGATCGACAGTCGATCCTCTTGCCGTCATGCGCGTGCACCGAAGCTTCCGTAACCGGCCCCTCGCCTTCGTCTGGGCGATCGTCTTCCTGCTCAGTTCAGCAGGAGAGGTGGTCGGCGTCCATGGGCGTTCCCATAGTGATGGAGGTTACCAGCAGGTTGCCGATTTCGCAGTCGATGGCGACGCGCACGCCCAGCACGCTCAACACCACGGCCCGGCCTCCTCCGAGGATCGTCACCCCGACGGTCACGAGGGACACGCCGGGTTGTGTATCTGTCACTTCGTCTGCGGCTCGCCTGGTGGAGTCGCGCTCGCCGTGGATTCGCCGGCCGCGCTCGCCGCCGTCACCGACGCGGCCGAGCAATCGCCGGTTCGACCATCTGCGGCACCACTCCTTCGCCGTACCCCTCCGTTCTTCCTTCCCTTCGCCACCGCTCCTCCCGCTCACGGCTGAATCGCAGCCTTCTCGATCAGGTGCCCGGGCAACGTCGCTCGGGTCCATCCGTCGCGATCGAGGCAAATCCGAGCCAGGAGGACCAATGTTTCTTTCCTCAGCCCGGTGCGGTCGTTCCGCATCTGTGCTCCGCAGGCGCGTTCTCGCCGTCTGTGGAAGTGTGATCTTCTTTGCTGGCGCACCCGTCGCGGCCCAGCAGACGGGCGTCATCGCCGGCACCGTTCTCTCTCAGGACACTGGCCAGCCGCTCTCGGGCGTGAGCGTGGTGGTCGCAGGGACGCAGCAGGGCACTCTCACCAACGAGCAGGGCGGCTTCCGAATCACTTCGGTCCCGGTGGGGGAGCGCGAGGTGGTTACGCAGCGCGTCGGGTTCGGCACCACCCGCCGTCTCGTCGACGTCGCCGAGAGCGGTACGACGACGTTGGAGATCCGGCTCTCCGAGCAGGCCGTACTGCTCCCGGAGCTGGTCGTGAGCGCCACCCGTGAGGCGCGCCGTCTCGCGGAGACCGCCACCACCGTGGGCGTCGTCTCCGCCGAGGAGCTGCGCGAAACGAAGCCGACACACCCCGCTGACGTGTTGCAGCGGGTGCCCGGCGTCTGGGTGAACGTCACGGGTGGCGAGGGGCACATGACGTCCATTCGC
>JBBDRR010000086.1:0-42009 GCA_040905395.1 Gemmatimonadota bacterium | reverse complement strand
ACCCCCACACGAACTCCAACCCCCACACGAATAAGGCACCACCGGGTTCGGCGCCGCAACCGCGACACGCCTCCAGGTGCTGCCTGCCAGGCCCTGGTCGAAAGTCCGATGACTGCTGGAGGCCGGCCCCGCACGCGGCTGGTCTGTCGCTTGCACCCTCCAGACGCGCAACCTCATGGAGGAAACCGATCATGATCGACCGCATCAGACAACTCGGAGAGCGACTCCACCTGGAGTCCCCTTCCAGTGAGCCCGAACCCTTCGCGCTCCTCCGTGCCGCCGCCGCACAACTCTTGATGGCGACCGGGGCGGGCGCGACGCTCGAGCGGGCAGGGCACAGCCGGCCGCCTGAGCGGCCCGCCGGCCGGAGGCCCGACGTCGCTGCGCCGCTCGCCTGGGCTCCGCTGCTCATCGGCTCCCTCGCGGCCCTCGCCCACCTCGAGCACGTCCGTAGCCCCTCGGAGCGAACTGCCGGCGCGGTGCGCGTGCTGGATGCCGCCACCGTCACCGTCGGAGCCGCCCTCTTCCTCGCCGATCTATCAAGATCCGATGGGGGCGCCGCCATGCGCCTCGGGCCCCTCGCCTTCGCTTCCGCCGGTCTACTCGGAGTGACGCTCGAGCGGCAGGAAACGGCCACGCACGACAGCGAGCGGGAGCTGCGGCGGCGTGCCCACGTCGTCGAGCGCCTGGTGCCCCGAAGAAAGACTCGTCTGGACCGTGTCGTCGTCCACGTCTGAGCCCTTCAGTTCTGGCACGATAACTGCACTAAATAGTTGCCACCAGGCGATTTACGACAGGTTTGTCAGGTCGTGGAGCGTCGCATGAGCAACCGCAGAGGGAGAATCGACCGAATGCATGCATCGAGACGCCGAAAGACGCCCCCATGGGAACGGTCGTGCGCCTATCCGCGCCATCCGACCGGGCGCGTACGGCGCAGGTGGCCTCGTGCGTACGATGGCGAGCTCCCCGCGGATGTGGCGGTCAATCGCCGCTATCGCCGCGTCTACGACGGCGATGCCCAGGCAGATCGGCGCCGGAGCGGAAACCCCGGGCGCAGGACGCTGGAAACGCTCCGGCAAAGCCCGATCCGCAATGGCCTGATCGGGCTGGCGGTCGCCGGAGCGGCCGCGCCGATCGCGGTCAATCGGCATCAGCAGGCGCTCCGGACGGATCCGGCGCATGAGAGCATCATGGCGCACGGCGTGACCGGAGCGGCCGCAGACGACGCGGGTCTTTCCCGAACGTGGGGCGAGCTCGAGAACGCCGAGGCGAGCGCGACGAGCCTGCGTGAAGGCGCCATCGAGCAGAATCTGCAGGAGTACGCGGAGTTCGGCCTGAGTCGGGAACTGGCGGAGGACATCTACGACATCGCGGAGGAGAACGCGATCGATCCGGAGGTCGCCTTCGGTCTGGTCCGGGCCGAGAGCTCGTTCAAGAACGCTTCGACGAGTCCCGTCGGCGCGGTGGGGCTGACTCAGCTGATGCCCAAGACCGCCGCCTGGCTGGAGCCCGGTGTAACCCGGAGCGAGCTTCGCGACCCCGAGACGAACCTGCGGATCGGCTTCAAGTATCTCCGCCAGATGATGGACAAGTACGGTGGTGACGAGAATCTCGCCCTGCTCGCCTACAACCGTGGTCCGGGCACGGTGGACCGCGAGATCCGGAGTGGCAGGAATCCCGACAACGGTTACGCCGCATTCGTACGGGGCCAGGAGGGTCATGGTCACTCCCTCTACACGAGCCGGTAACGACGACGAAGTCGCTGAGCCGGACACAGAGCGCGCCGCACGGCAGGACCGGTGCGGCGCGTTCTGCGATTCATCCGCGAGCCCACGGCGACTCATCCGACGCCACGAATCAGATACAGCCACTCCCACCGGCCATCGTCCCCCCGCCGGAAGCCGAGCCGAAGACCCCGATGGTGTAGATTCTCCACGAACGCGACCGGAGCCGACCAGATGCGGCCGTCGAGGGTTGCGAGCCCATTCGACAGGAGAGACGGGACCTCGTCCAGGCTGGTGAACTCTTCCGAAGTCCAGACGGCGAAGGCGGCGTCGGGGTTCTGAACGCCGACGAGCGAGAAGGTAAAGTCGAACGCCATCACGCCGCGCAGCGAGTCTAGGTCGCGGCGTTCGGTCGCGTCGCGGATCGCCAGGGCGAACTCCCCTACCGTCCCCCACGCGGCGATTTCGGGCGCCAGCGGCGTATAGATCACCGATCCCTCGTCCACGTATCCTTCGATCTCAGGCTCGCAAATCGCGCATCGCGCCCTGAGGCCGACAGTGTCGCGACCGATCGTCTCCAGAGGGGTGAACGGGTTTTCGAGGGCAACCGATCGAGATCGGCCGTCGTACAGCCCGACGCCGGCGCGCGCCGTCCAGACGATGGAGCTGGGAAAGGCGGGGATGGGCTCCTCGATCGGAGGGGCGACCACCGGGGCCGGCGCGGATGCGCAGCCGAGCAGCAGCCAGCAGAGTAGCGGAGCGGTGAACTTCATCTGGAGCAAGTCCTCGTAGCGGTTCGGTAGTGGTGCTCTGGCTGTGTGGTGACTTCGCGTTGCCCCTGAGCCGGCCGGGGGTAGATTCAGGTTCGCCGCAAGAGCACAGGGACTCGCAAGGAACAGTGGCCCCCATCGTACTCGTCTGCTCCGTACAGCTGGAAGTGGAGCCGCTGCTGCGCTTCACCGCACCGGTCGAGCGGCTGCCCTCGCCGCGTCTTACGGCGTGGGAGGCTCGGCTGTCCGGCCGGCCCATCCTCGTGCTCGTGGCGGGTATGGGCAAGACGAACGCCGCCCACGCGCTCACCGTCCTCCTCGAGCGCCGTGAGATCTCGGGGATCATCGGCTTCGGGATCGCCGGAGCGTACCACGGGTCGGGTCTCCGCGTCGGTGATGTCGCAGTCGCTTCCGCCGAGCACTACGGAGACGAAGGGGTCGAGGGGCCGCAAGGCTGGATCTCCTGCAAGGGGATGGGAATCCCGCTCATCGATAGCGACGCGCGGAGATATTACAACGATCTGCCGGTGAATGCGTCCGCGCTCGCCGCCGCGCGCGCCGCGCTCCGGAAAGCCGGCATCAGGAGCTCGGAGGGTCCCTTCGTGACCGTTTCCTCCTGCTCGGGGACGCTGGAGCGGGGGGCCGAGCTACACGGCCGCTACGCCGCGCTGTGCGAAACGATGGAAGGCGCGGCGTACGCCCACGTCGCAGCGCTCTACGAGATTCCCTTTCTCGAGCTTCGCGGCGTCAGCAATCTGGTGGAAGACCGGGACACGTCACGCTGGATGCTCCGCGAGGCCGCAGACGCGGCCGCCGCCGCCCTTCCACCGATCGTGGGCGCGTGGCCCTTTGAGCCCGGTCCGGACGAGGCCGAGCAATCGTGACGACTCTGAGCCTCGGCTTCTCTCCCTGCCCGAACGACACCTTCATCTTCCATGCACTCGTTCACGGGCTCGTCCGGGTGCCGGGCGTGGAATTCCGCCCTGTTCTGGAGGACGTCGAAACGCTCAACCACCTCGCCCGCGCGGGGCAGCTGGACCTGACGAAGGTCTCCTTCGGGGTGCTCCCGCACATCCTGGAGGAGTATTCGCTGCTGCGGAGCGGCGGGGCGCTCGGGAGGGGTTGCGGGCCCCTTCTGGTCGCGCGTGAACCGATCCCGTCTGTTTCATTGCGCGACAGTGTGATCGCCATTCCGGGGCATTACACGACGGCAAACCTGCTGTTACGGTTGTTCGCGCCGGAAGCGGTAGAGCGCGTCGAGATGCCGTACGACCGGATCATGCCGGCGGTGGCCACGGGCGAGGTGGACGCGGGGCTGATCATCCACGAATCCCGCTTCACCTACCCCGATCACGGGCTCATGAAGGTGGTGGACCTCGGGGAGTGGTGGGAGCAGACGACCGGTTCGCCGATCCCGCTGGGAGCCATCGTCGCTCGTCGCTCGCTCGGCGAGCTGGCAGGGGCGGTCGCACGCGGCATCCGCGCATCGGTCGAACGGGCCTTCGCCGATCCGACCGCATCCGCCGGCTACGTTCGGGAGCATGCCCAGGAGCTCTCGGAAGAGGTAACCAGAAGCCATATAGATCTTTATGTGAACCGCTTCTCCGTCGATCTCGGCGCCGAGGGAGAAGCGGCGGTTCGCGAGCTGCTCGCGCGCGCCGACGCCGCCCGACTGATCCCACCCCGCACGGTGGACCCTTTTGAAGTTTCGGCCACTAGAAGTGCCTTGCGGCGAACGGGGCCACCTTCGCCCGAGCGCTGACGATCGGCCGCGGCGGCGTGTCTGCTCCCATGTGACTCGAACGTTAATAGCCGTAGTGCCCGACGTCGGGTTCGTTCGCGAAGTTCCGGAATGCCCGTTCGACGTCCTCCTCCTTCTCGAGCATCGAGCGGAGGCGGCGGAACGAGACCCGGAGCATCCGCTCCCGAAGAAGCAGGTCGGGTTCGGTGGCGGGGAACATCCAGTTCGGCAGGTACTTGTCGACCACGGGCTCGTCGCCGCCGGTGCTCAGGCCATCGGCGGGAGGGGCGACGCCGAGGCCGATTCGAACGAGCTCGTAGCCGATCGCCGGGTCGAGTCCCTCTTCCCAGGCGATGTCGTACAGGAGCTCCGCAAGCTCGGGGGGAACTCCGTCCTCGACCGCCTCCTCGAGAATCGAGCTGCGGCGGCTGTCCAGCTCTTCCACGGAGATCCCGTCCTCGATCGCCGCACGGAAGATCGAGGAGCTGCCGAAGTAGGTGTCTTCTCCGCGGCGCCGGCGTCGCCGTTCGCGATACGCTTCGAGCGCGTGCTGTGCACTGCGTTCCTTGCTGGCCACGGAATCGTCTGTTGGTTGTGGACTCTGCACGCGTGCCCCCGGATAGGTGGTCCCCGGCGCATGAATCGGTCGGATCTCCCACCGCCGCCCGGGAAGTCCGGTTTAGGACGAGCAAGCGACGGACCATCGCGGTCCAGCGGTTCCGGCCCGATGGCTTGGGGGCGCGATCTTTGCAATTTGGCGGGTGTTAGGCGGCCTCATTTTCCAGGCGGCCCACATGTTTTTCGACGGTCGTGACCACCCCGCGGTGCCACCGCACCGGCGGTCTCCCGAGCGTCTAAAGGTGGCTCCTCCGAGAGCAGCAGCTTTACCACCGGAGGTTCTTGTCGACTCCGACCGAGGTTCGATGATTAGTATGGAACAGCATCCCAGGAGACGCGCGAGCGTCGGCTTGACGGTCCTGCTCGCGATAGTCGCCACCGCGGGGCTCCCGAAGTCCCTCGATGCGCAGTATTTCGGCCGCAACCAGGTCCAGTACCGCACCTTCGACTTCCGGGTTCTCGAGACCGAGAACTTCGACATCTACTACTATCCGGAGGAGGAGCAGGCCGCCCGGGACGTAGGACGGATGTCGGAGCGCTGGTACGCCCGCCTGTCGCGAATTCTCGACCATACGTTCGACGAGCGGCAGCCGGTCATCATGTACGCGACCCACCCGCACTTCCAGCAGACCAACATCCTCGGCGGCGGCATCGGCGAGGGCACGGGCGGTGTGACGGAGGCGTTCAAGCAGCGGGTCGTGATGCCGTTCGCCTACAGCTACGAGGAGACCGACCACGTCCTCGGCCACGAGCTCGTGCACGCCTTCCAGTACGACATCTCGGGCCTGGGCAGGGCCGGCGGCGGGATCGAGGCGGCGGCCCAGCGCTTCCAGGTGCCGCTCTGGTTCATCGAGGGGATGGCGGAGTACCTCTCCGTGGGTCCCGTCGATTCCCATACAGCGATGTGGTTACGCGACGGTGCGCTGCGTGGGGACCTCCCCACGATCGAGAGGATGACCTACGACCCGAGCATCTTCCCCTACCGCTGGGGCCAGGCGCTGTGGGCGTACGTCGGCGGCCGCTGGGGCGACCTCGCGATCGGTCAGATCCTCAAGCTCACCGGCCAGGGAGTCCCCTATCCGACGGCTTTCCAGAGGATCCTGAACATCTCGCTCGAGGAGCTGTCCGGTGACTGGCACTCGGCGATTCGCCGCGCCTATCTCCCGATGCTCGCCGACCGGCCCGAAGCACGGGAGGTCGCCGACGCGCTGATCACGAGCGAGGGTGAAGGCGGCCGGATGAACGTCGCGCCGGTTCTCTCGCCGGACGGCGAGTGGATCGTATTCCTCTCCGAGCTGGACTTTATCGACGTGCAGCTGCACCTCGCGAATGCGGAGACCGGCGAGGTGGTGCGAACGCTACAGGAGGGTACGGCGTTCGACCCGCACTTCGGCAGCCTCCGCTACATCAGCTCAGCCGGTACGTGGTCGCCGGACTCGCGGCAGTTCGCGTTCTCGGCGCTCCGACAGGGTCGGGACGTGCTGGTGATCCTCGACGTGGACCGGGCGAGACGGCTTCAGGAGATCCGCATCCCCAACGTCGACGAGATCACCAATCCGACGTGGTCGCCGGACGGCCGGACCATCGCCTTCACCGGACTCGTTGGGGGTATCCCCGACCTGTTCATGGTGGACATCGAGAGCGAAGTGACGACGCAGCTTACGAACGACCGATACACGGAGCTACATCCGTCGTATTCGCCCGACGGCAGCAGCATCGCCTTCTCGACGGACCGCGGCGAGGGCACGGATTTCGACATCCTCGCATACGGTCCGTACCGGATCGGCGTGATGGACGTCGCGACGCGGGAGATCACGCTCGCGCCGCGGATGGAAGGGTCGAAGAACATCAACCCCCATTGGAGCGCCGACGGCGAGAGTCTCTACTTCATCTCGAATCGGACGGGGATACCCAACATCTACCGGGTCAATCCGACCTCCGGCACCCTCGCCCAGGTAACGGATCTCTTCATCGGAGTGAGCGGGATCACGGACGTGAGCCCGGCGTTCACCGTGGCACGGGATGGAAGCCGACTGGTCTTCACCGAGTTCCACGAGGCCGGCTACAACATCTATTCGCTGTCTGACCGCGACGACCTCGCGGGTACGGAGGTCGTCGCGCCGACGACGCTTGCCGCCGTCGACACGGTCGTCTCCAGCGCGGCCCTGCTGCCACCGGTGCCCCGACCTCAGGAGGGAGCGTTCAACCGAGTGGCTCAGGCTCTCGCTGACCCCGTGACGGGGCTTCCGACACCGGCCGAGGCGGCGCAGTTCGCGATGTCCGACTACCGACCCACGCTCGGCCTGGACTATCTCGGCCAGCCTCAGGTGGGAGTTTCGGTGGGCGGCGGCGCCTTCAATTCGGGCGGTCTGTACGGCGGAATCTTCGGGATCTTTAGCGACATTCTGGCCCGTCATCAGGTGTTCGGAGCCCTTCAGGCGCAGGGGCAGATCGACGAAGTCGGGTTCGCTCTGCAGTACCTGAACATGCGCGAGCGCTGGAACTTCGGCGCCGCCGCGCAACGGGTTCCTCTGGTGTACGGCCGGTACGATCCGTACCGGGAGCCCGGAACCGGCAATATCATTCAGCAGATCTCACGCGTGCGTCTGTTCGATACGAGCCTGCAGGGCTTCGCCCAGTACCCCTTCTCGCAGGTCCAGCGTGCCGAGTTCAGCGGGGGTCTGCGACGGGTGTCGCAGGACGTGCAGGTGTTCGAATACGTACTCGACCCGACCGGAACCGCCTTCCTCGGTGACCGCCAGCGCGAGATCGACGGGCTCAGCCTCAATCTGTTCGAAACATCCGCGGCGCTGGTGTACGACAGCTCGCTACTCGGTTACACGTCCCCGTTCGCGGGGCAGCGCTACCGCTTCCAGATCACCCCGACCTTCGGGGAGCTGCAATTCGTCCAGGGGCTGGCCGACTATCGCCGATATCTGTTCCTTCGCCCGTTCACACTGGCGGTCAGGGGTATGCACATCGGGCGATACGGCCGGGACGCCGAAGGCCTCGTCGATGGGCAGAGCGTCTTCAACGATTTCTTCCTCGGCCAGCCGTGGTACATTCGCGGGTACCAGGACGTCTACAGCCGGTGCCTGGGCGGAGCACAGACGGTCGACAACAGCTGCGAGGTACTTCCGAGCCTGCTGGGCAGCCGCATCGGAGTGCTCAACGCCGAGCTGCGCTTCCCGCTCATCAGGCAGCTCGTCATCGGCTCTTCGTTCGGCCTTCCACCGATCGAAGGAATCGTCTTCGGCGATGCCGGAATCGCTTGGAACAGCGACACGACCCCCACGCTCCGGCGGGGGATCCCGCTGGATCCGGGAGAGCGCGGATTCCTGACCAGCGCCGGCGCCGGTGCGCGGATCAACCTGTTCGGCGTACTCATCATGGAGATCGACTACGTGAACGCCTTCCAGCGTGATCGTGGTTGGCACTGGCAGTTCGGGTTCGTGCCCGGCTTCTAGCGGAGACCGGAAAGTCGCGACCCGGGGTTTCGACAAGTCACGAACGCGCGGTATCGAGCTCGATTGGCTTCTGGGCCAGAGGAGTCGGCCACTGACCGCGGCGGCGCCGGACGTGGCCGAGATATTCTACCGCGGAATCCGACCGGTGACCGATGGCTGACGCTATGGCCGGCCGCCGCCAGCAGCCGCTGGAGCTCACCCTCTCGGTGAAGCACCAGGGGGTGGCGTGGATTCACATCCGACCCCGCCTGGGCTCCACCATCCCGTTCGCGATCGAGACGCTCCGCGAGCTCGAGCGATTGCTCGGCGACGTCGAGCGGCTGGCGAACGGGGATGCCGTCCAGCTTCTCATTCTCACCACGGCCGCGCCTCATCCGCATCTGGTCGGCTATGATCTGGACGAGGTTCGTTCGATGCGTGAGGAGGAGGTCGTCGCCTGGTCCCACGAGGCGCAGCGGGTGCTGCGTGGCCTGGAGACGCTGCCCGTGCCGAGCGTGGCGGCGATTCAGGGAGAGTGGCTGGGTGGCGCGGCTGAACTGGCCCTGGCGTGCTCCTACCGCGTCGGAGTCGCCGCGCCAGGCACGAGGCTCGGCTTCCCGCACACCCGCCTGGGCTTTCTCCCTGCGTGGGGCGGTACGGTTCGCCTTCCCCGGCTCATCGGTCTTCAAACGGCGCTCCGCCTCGTCCTCACCGGCGACCCGCTCGGGGCGACGGAGGCGGTCGAAATCGGCCTCCTCGATGGTGAGCTCTCGCCAGGGGACTTCGAGCTGCGGGTGGAGCGCTTTGCACAGCGGCGGGTCGAAGGCGCGCGCACCCGGCGCAGACGCCCCCTTCGCCGCCGCCTTCTCGACGACACCGCTCCGGGCCGCCGGCTGCTCGCGGCGCGCGCAGCTCGTCGACATCTCGCGGAGGCAGAGTCCGACGAAGCGGCCCGCGTCGCGCTGGAGTTGATGTCCGAGACGCTGGCCCTCCCGCTCGAGCGCGCTTTCGCCCGCGAGGCCGCGGCGGCCGGTCGGCTCATTCTCTCGAGCGACGTCCGCGGACGTTTGCACTCTCAACGATTCACCGAGCGTGCGCGGCTCCGTCTTCCGATCGGCACTGGAGATTTCGAGTCCGCAGCCGTGCTCGGCGCGGGACAGACCGGTAGCGACTTCGCCCATCTGTTCGCATCGGCCGGAGCACAGGTACGGCTGAAGGACGTCTCGCGCGAACTCGTTCGTACCGGTGTTTCTCGCGCACGCGCTCGGATCCGTTGGGAACAATCCCAGCACCTCTTCTCGGACGGGCAGGCACGACGTCGGGCGGTGCGCATCCGCGGGGTGACGGCGTTCGGCGGCTTCGGTACGCTCGACCTGATTCTCGCGACGTCGGACGGACCGGATTCGGATGTGCGGCGGCTGCTGACGGAGGCCGAGCGCCACGTTCAGGAATCCTGCCTGCTCGCCTTCTGCGACTGGACGACGTCACCCACCGGAGTGCAGCGGTCGCTGAACCACCCCGAGCGGGTGGCGGGACTCGTCGCGAGCCTCCCACTCGAGATTTTCCCGCTGCTCGAGATCGTGCCGGGCGCCCTGACCTCACCCGAAGTCGTATCCGCAGCGCGGAGGTTGGCACGGCGGCTTTCCAGAACCGGAGTGGTCGTCTCCGACCAGACGCCGACACCCGGCCTCCGGCTACTCGGCACCTACCTCGGCGAGGCGCTCCGGCTGCTCGAGGAGGGGGCGACGGTCGGGCAGGTGGACAAGGCCGCCGAGAGCTTCGGCTTTTTTGTCGGCCCGTTCCGGCGCATGGACGCAATCGGCGGCCGCCGGACCCTGGAGATGATCTCGTCGCTCGGTTCCGCGATGGAGCGCCGCGTCGAGGCGACGCCGCTGCTCACCAGGTGGGCGACCGAAGAACGGACCTTCTATCGCTACAGGGACGGCCGGCCCGGACGGCCCGACCCGGACCTTCCCGAGGGGGTATCGCCCGGCGGCGAAGCGGTCTCGAAGCTCATTCGCCGGCGACTCGTGCTGGCGCTCATCAACGAAGCGGCGAGGATCGTCGAGGAGGGGTGCGTGAGCGATCCGGGGGATCTCGAGGTGATCTCCATCCACGGCATGGGGTTTCCGAGAGAACGTGGGGGAATCCTCTTCCACGCGCAGTCGCTGGGCATGGATCGCCTCGTCGACGATCTCGGGGCGGCTGCCCACCGCGACGGGGTTCGATACGCTCCGGCCGGCCTCCTGCGCGATCTCGCCTCGGCCGGGCGCGATTTCTTCGGCGGTGCCCCTTCCGCCCGGCTGGACACGACGCCTGGTGGGTGATAAGATAGTGCCGCTTCACCGATCTCAAATTCGCGGCCCAGGCCGCCCTCGAGAGCGAGACTCGAATGGCTGACATCGACGTGCGGAACGATTCGGATCCAACGCCGGAGCCCGATTATACGATCGGCGAGATGATCCTCTGGTTGGTCGGGATCCTGATGATTCCGCTCGTGCCGATCCTGATGGTGTGGTTCTTCACTCCCTGGAGCGGAATGTAGCGGTCGGATAGCAGGTCGACAGTGCCGAGAAAAGAAGGGGCCCCTTGCGCAGGGGCCCCTTCTTTTCTCGTTCGGTCATCCTTCATCGGCCGCTGTGGCAGAGCCCTCGGGAAGAGGCCGGTCCGTCCAGATCCGGTGATTGATGATCCTAAGCTCGCCGGGGAGGACCTCGATCGGCGCGAGGTCGTCAAGTCGCGCTCGGGCGCCGTCGACACCGACGGTTTCTACTCGCAGCTCGTGTTCACCCGCGGGAAGACTCAAACGAACCATGGAGATGTCCGCCGGTAGCAGGGTCCAACTTCGTGTATCGGCCCGCTCAGTCTGGTTCGCGGCGATGTTCGCGATGCGCGCAGTGATGAAGCCGAGGAGCTCGCCACCCTCCTTCTCGGCCTTCTTCTCCGCCTCGCGGGAGATCAGGTATTTCGTGACACCTCGGGTTACCAGGCGACCCAGCATCGCCTTCTGATTCTCCTCGAGCGAGCGAACGGCGACCTCCGCCAGATCCCCGATCCGGACTGCGTCGATGGTATCACCGTGAACCAGCAGCTCGACGGAGGTGCGATCCTTCGGAAGCCCGTCGAGGCCTGGCCACGCCAGCTTCAGGATGTAAGCGCCGCCCAGGGCCTGCGCGACCTGCACGCCGGGCTCGTCGTTCCAGGCGCGACCCCAGTATCCTCGCTCGGCGAACGTGCCCACCAGCCTCGCCGTAACCATCCCGACGACCGACGCGATCCCATCCAGATCTCCGCTTTCCAGGTTCTCGATCTCCTCCTCGAAGATCGGAACATGGATCGCGGAGTCCGTGAGGTGAGGGACGAAGCCCCGCTCCAGCAGCAGGACGACCTGCCCCTGCTCCGCTGAAGCACCGGTCTCCTCCGTCCCCGGATACCAGGCGGCGGCCGAATCGCCCAACTCCTCGAAGCCGAGCCGCTTCGCGAGCCGGAGGAGATCGCCACCGAGGTGCGGGGGACCGGCGGCTCGCCCGCCGGGGCACGTCAGGAAGCTCTCATCCGCCTGCCGCAGCGAGACCAGCGCGTCGTCGAGCTCGCCGGCGGCCTCGAACACGAACGCCGAAACGTACTGAAGCATCGCGCTCTGGCGGCACTGTCGCACTCCCAGATCCCGCGTGCCGAGCAGGAGCGCGCTCAGACGTCGCGCCTCCACCGCGGCGGCATCCGTATCGCCGAGCGACAGGTGATTCATCATCCGGTAGTACGGAATCATCGCGGCCTCGCCCTCGTCCGGCACGAAGGAGAGGACTCGGTCGCTCAAGACGAAGGAGCCGGCGGTTCGACTGACGCTCCGCACGCTCCGCAGATCCGCTTCACTCTCCGCCCACTCCAGGACCTCGTTGCTGCGGACGTAGTTCCCCGCCTCTCGCAGGACGATCGCCTCCTGCAACGCTCGCAGAAGGCGATCGGGGTGTAGGTCGCGTCTTCCGGGGTCCACCAGAGCGAGGGCCTCCTCCGTGTCGTTCGAGACGAGGTGATGACGCAGCCATGCGTCACCGTCCTGGAGGCTGGTAACCCGCAGCGGCGAGTACGGCGGCAGTGTCTCCGGTGAGGGCCGCGAGAGGCCCGGCGTCCCGCCTGATGCGCAGCCACCGAGGAGGACCAGGAGCAGCGCATGCAGCGCCCGCACGGCCGGCATCCGCGGAATCGTCCACCACTTCGTACCGGCCGCTTCCGGACCCAGCATTCCGTCGTCCGGACGTCGCATCGGAGGTTCTTTCGTAGCGTGGTCGGTTCCGAAGGATACTAGCGCTGCTCGAGGATTATGACCCGCTCCCGCGCCCGGGCGATGGCTTCGGCGATCCGCGCGGCGACCTCGCCACGCGCCTGGATCTTCTCCAGCTCCATCTGATGGATGAAGAGCTGATAACGAAGGATCGCTTCGATCGGCCGCAGCTGTTTGTCGAGCGTGCTCGCGATCCGCAGCGTCGTCTCCGGATCCCCGGACCTGATCACGTCAGCCCGGTCGTAGCGCTCGAGCGCGAGGTCGAGCCGACCGGCCACCGCGAAGTCGTCGCCCTGCCGCAGCAACGCGTCGGCCTGCGCGGCGGCGCGTCCTGAAAGCGTAGCGTCGGCTGGACTGGCGACCATGCGGAAGCCCTGTGGCTCCTGGTAGGTGTAGTTGGCTACCGTCCCGTTCTGGAGGCTGACGAAGGCGATCTGGCCGACGGCGTCCGCCGGAACGATCCCGCCGGGACGCACCGTCATCAGCGTAACGCCGCCACTGTCTCGCGTGCTCCAGGCGTCCGCGGTCGTACGCGTCGCGGCGAGGACCTGCACCTCGTTCATCCCGATGGCCAGTTCGCCGCGAGCGACTGCATCGCAGACTGCCGGCGTGCACGTCTCGAGGGCAGCCGTTCCCGCGAGGGCGCGCTGTTCCGCGAGCCGCACTCTCTCGGCTTCGGCGATGTTCCGCGCGTCGGCGACCGTGGCGGCGCTCGGATCGGAGAGTACCTGTCCGTTCTGCATCACGGGCAGGAGGCGGGGGCCGCACGCACCCAGCAGCGCGGCACCCACTAACATCGCTGGAACGAGTAAAAAGTTCGTTTTCATGACTTTTCGTGTCCATTGTCCGGGAGCGCTCGCCCCTCGCTGATTACAGCCTGAGCCGCGGGTTCTCGACGTACTTCTTGATCTTGTGCTGACCGACCCAGACCCGACTGTTGCTCTCCAGATCGACCAGGCTCAGATCGACCTGGTAGAAGACGACCCGGCGGCGGCCCTCCCGGTCCTCGATCGACTGGATCTCGCCCTGGAGAATATAGGACGCCGCCTGTTCCATCCCGAGCCGGCCTCTGCTCGCCTCCGCGGCGTGTTGCTGCTGGTCGAGCCGCTCGTCCCGGATCTCCTCGCGCTCGGCTCCGCTGGAGACGAGTCGAACGATCCCGCTGTTCACGTACGCCCGCTCCAGATCGCGCACGAAGGTGTTCACCGGGATGTGTTCCATGCTCCGGTTCCGGATCGTGCCGACGATCACCGACGGCGTTTCGCCGCCGCGCCCCCGCATATGATCCGTCACCCACGTCGAAGCGAAGCTCTGCTCGATGATCGCGTCGGCGACCATGCGGCTGTCGACGTCGTTCCAGCGTCCCGACAGATCGATCGCCTGCTCCGGCGCGATCCGCGTGACCTGGCGGGCGCACCCCCCGATCCCGGCCGATACGACCACGATCAGGACCAGCCCGAGGGCTGCAACTCTCTGACTCTTCATGAAAGCTCCACGGCAACGTTGGAAGCGATTCGACCGCACCTGACCCTCGCTGAAGGCAGAGGGCGTGCCTCACGCATGTAAATATGTACGTCGTTGATATGAATTAGGTTACGATATCCGGCACTCGAGTCGTGGTGACCGATGCGTCCAGCTGGGAGGACAGGGACCGGGCGGCGGAGGGGACAGCGCGAGGGGAGACGCTCGAAGTCGTCGAGCTATGCCCGGAAACCACCCGTCGGATTCGAAGTTTGTACGGTAGGTCTCAGTGATTCTCGAGACCGTACGCTTTGAGCTTCTGCCACAGCGTGGTCCGACCCATCCCGAGGATCGCCGCCGCGCGAGTCCGATTGCCGTTCGCCTCGTCCAGCGCTTTGAGGATCGCGGTCTTCTCCTGGTCGGGATCGGGTGCCTGGTAGCGGCGGGCCGCGTCGAAGGTCGTGGGTCCGGCGGCCGCCGCCGCGTCGGGGTCCGGATCTCTCACGTCTTCCGGGAGATGGCACGGCAGGATGCGATTTCCGTCGCAGACGATGCAGGCGTATTCGATAGCGGCCATCAGCTCGCGCACGTTGCCAGGCCAGTCGTATGCAGAGAGCACCTCGATCGTCTCGTCGGAGAAGCCGCCGATGCGACGCGTCGGATTCCGGGCCGACTCGTTCCACCGATCCAGCGCGGACGTCGCGAGCGCGGGAATGTCACTGGGTCGTGCGCTCAGATCCGGGATCCGGATCTGAAAAACCTTTAGGCGAAAATAGAGGTCGGGCCGGAAGGCGTTCTCCTCCACCATCTCTTCCAGGTTGCGGTGCGTGGCCGCGATCACCCGCACGTCCACCGGGATCGGCTTCGCGGTACCGACGCGAGTGACCTCCCGCTCCTGCAGAACGCGAAGCATCTTCGACTGCATCGCGCCGGTGATATCGCCGATCTCATCGAGAAAGATGGTTCCGCCGTTCGCCTCCTCGAAGAGGCCCTTTCGCTCGCTTACCGCACCGGTGAACGCCCCTCGCGCATGACCGAACAGCTCCGACTCGAGCACGCCATGCGCGAGGGCAGAGCAGTTTACGGCGACGAACGGCTTGCCCCGGCGGGGGCTCTGCTCGTGGATGGCTCGGGCCACGAGCTCCTTGCCCGTACCGGTAGCGCCCCTTACGAGGACCGTGGAGTCTGTGCCGGCGACCCTGTCGATCGACTTCAGCACCTCGCGCATCTCGCTGCTTCGCGCCACGATCTTCGATACCCCGTTGCCGGTCACCGGCGCACGACGCGCCAGGATCACGCGGATTTTGGAGCGCAGCGCGGCATTGTCGCACGGCTTCGTGATGTAGTCCTCGGCTCCCAGCTTCAGGGCCTGTACTGCGGTGTCGACTGTGGCGAATCCAGTGAGCATCAGCACCGGAACGGACTTTCCCGAGCGACGGATCTCCTCGAGGACCGAGAGACCGTTCCGGCCTTCCATCTTGAGGTCCAGGAGGACGAGCTCGAACTCGTCCCGATTCAGGAGCTTCAGCCCCTCCTCGCCTCCCTCCGCAGCCTCCACGTCGTAGCCCTCGTCCGCCAGCAGGGCGCCCGTGCCGACACGGAAGGCCCGGTCGTCGTCGATGATCAGGATTCTGGGACGCTCGGCAGTGGGTGCTATCATGACTCAGGCGCTCCCGGCATGCGCTTCCTCGGTCTCGGCAGGTGCCGCGCTGAGGACAGCCGAGTTCATGGTCTCCTTCGGGAGGCGGATGACGAAACGGGCCCCGTGATCGGGGCGGCTGTCCACCCGCAGGCTGCCGCGATGGCCGCGGATGATGCCCTCGGATACGAACAGCCCCAGCCCGATGCCCCGGATCCCTGGCTTCGTCGTATAGAAGGCGTCGAAAATGTGTGGTAGGTGCTCGTCGGGAATCCCGGATCCGGTGTCCTCGACTGCGACCTCTACCGCCTCGACGTCCGAAGCCGTGCTGACGGAGAGGGTTCCACCCGCCGGCATCGCGTCCACGGCGTTCGCGACGAGGTTCGCGAGGACCTGCTGTATCGCGTCCGGATGCGCCACCACCTTGGGCAGGCGCGGCTCGAGATTCAGCCTGATCGTCACCCTGTTCCTCTCCAGCTCGTCGGTCGCCAGCGTCACGACGCGGTTGATCAGCTGGTTGAGATCGAGCGGGGAGGCCGCGTCCGAGAGGGGGCGACTCTGATCCAGAAGCTGCCGGGTCAGCACCGCCATGCGCTGCAGCTCCTCGCGGGCCAAGGTGAGGAACTCGCGGTTCGGATCGCTCGGGTCTCCACGGCGGTCGAGCACCTCCAGACAGTTCTGGATGTTGTAGATCGGGTTGTTGATCTCGTGCGAGAGCTGAGCGACGAGGCGCCCCATCGCGGCAAGCTTCTCCCGATGGATCAACTCCGCCTGGGCGGAGCGCAGGCGCAGCTCGCGTTCGGCGATCGCCGAACGCATCTCTCCGAACGTCCGGGTGAGCTGCCCGACCTCGTCCGCCGAGGCTTCCGGCAGGGGCGCGTCGAAGTTGCCGCGCGCCAGCTCCGCGGCGGCGGCCGCCAGCGCCTGAGCCGGACGGGCCACGATCCGCGAGACCACGAAGGACAGCGCCAGCGCGAGCAGCAGTCCGATGGCCCCGATTCCGAAGACGTAGCTTCGTATGCTCTGCGCCAGCCTCAGCTCCTGCGCTACCGGCCGCAGCAGGAGCACCGACGCCGCCGTCTCCCGCGTCGGCAGAGGGCTCGCGTAATAGAGATACGGCAGACGCTCGACTTCCCGGCGCCAGATCCCCCCCCGCTGAGCCACCACCGCCAGATCCATCGTCGAGAGCACCCGCACGAGGCTGTCGGGGAGCGTGGTCGCCAGGACGGAGTCTCCGTAGACGAGGGCGATGTCCGCGCCGAGCGTCACATCCTTCAACTCCCGGACGGTGCTCCCGTCGAGCCTGCTCCCGACTCCGACGACGCCCGCATAGCCACTATCCGTCCAGACAGGCCAGATCGCCATCCGCATGGGCGCGTCGGAATCGACCGGATAGATGACGAGTGAACCCTCCTGCGCCCCGAGGTTGATCGCCGTCGTGTCCAGTTGCGGCCCCACCACCGTGGTGCCCGTCGAATCGACCGCGACGACCACCAGCCGAGGAACCACGTTCTCGCGCAACATGCTGCGCAACCGCGTCGTGTCTCCGTCCCGGAGGTGCTCCGCCACGCCTCGCTCGAGGGCAACCCGGCGAGCCGTCTCGAGCAACGCATCGTCCTGAACGCGCCAGTACGTGCGCAGCGCCTCGTTGCCGGCGATCAGCTCCTGCGTCGCGCGGTCGTAGACCCGTTCCTCGACTGCACGCCCGATCAGAACCAGCACGGGTACCACCGTCACCAACATGGCAACGGCGAGCAGCAGGAACACCTTGGTACGTACGGAGATACCGGGCATCACACCTGTTCACTGAACACGGCCGCGGCGTTCACTGAACAGTGAACGCCCCGTTCCACTGCATGGAACGGGCTCGTAAAGGCGGCCGACAACACGCGAAAGCTAAGCATTCATGCGGGTTTACGCCATGTCGATAAACCGGTCGGACGATGGCATACCCGTTGCCTTCTTTAGGGGGCCGTCGCCGGGACGGTCCCGGGAGATTCAAGAACCCGACCTGAAAAAATTGGAGACTGTAATGAAGAAGTTTATCGCTGCCTTCGCTCTTGCCGGAATGGTGGGCCTCAGCGCCTGTGCCGCGGACGACGAGCCCCAGATCATCGAGGAGCCGGTGATCGAAGAGCCGGCGCCTGCGCCTATCGTGACCGAGCCGGCCCCCGCGGTCACCGACACGATGATGATGGACACCATGAGCGCGCCGGGCGACACGATCTGATCGTTGGAATCCTGATACAGAGGGGGCCCGGCAGCGATGCCGGGCCCTTTTGTTACTCTGCAGGCTGCTCCCGGCGCTGCTAGGCTGTTCCGGCGATCCACTCGCCGATCCTGCGGACGCCCTCCTCGATGATATCCGGTGCCACCACCCAGGACAGCCTCAGCCAGCCCTCGCCGCTCTCACCGAAGGCCCGACCCGGCACGCAGACGACACGCCTCGCCTGCAGCAGGCTCTCCGCCGCGGCGACGGAATCGCGCGCCATGTCGGCGGGCAGTCGGACGAACGCATAGAACGCTCCCTCCGGCGTGATCAGCTCTACAGCGCTCTCGCGCGCCGCATCCAGCAGTCGGCGTCGCATCTCGACGTAGTGCTGTCGATGCGCGGCGAGCCCGCCCTGCGAATCCAGCAACGCGAATGCGACACGCTGTGAGAAGGTGCTCGCCGAGGTGTTGAGGAACTGGTGCACTTTCGTCGCCGGTTCGATCGCTTCGCGAGGCCCGGCCAGCCATCCCAGCCGCAGGCCGGTAAGAGCGTTGCTCTTCGAGACCGAGCCCGCGATGAGCGTCCACGGGTGGAACTCCGCGATCGACGCGGGGGGAGCGGCGCCGAAGTAGAGCTCGCGGTAGACCTCGTCCGCGAGCACGTAGATCTCACGTCCTTCCCGCGCTCGCAGGGCCTCGCCCAGCGCACGCAGCTCACCCTCCGGCCAGACCCGCCCGGTAGGGTTGCACGGCGTATTGATGACGATGAGCCGTGTCTCGGGACGCAATGCGTTCAGGACCGTTTCGGCGCGTGGCTGAAATCTCTCGGCAGCGGAGAGCGCCACCATACGATGCCGGATGCCCTCGAGGAGGCAGATCTTCGGATAGGCGAGATAGCATGGCTCGACGATCAGCACCTCGTCTCGTGTGGAATCGACGACCGTCTTGATCGCGAGGAACAGGGCTTCCTCGGACCCGACGGTCACGCAGACGTTCTCGGCCCCGGGAGGCCCCGCCGCCCAGCCGCCGCTCCCCAGATATCGTGCGACGGCGGAGCGCAGATCCGTGAAGCCGGCGTTCGGCGAATAGGGTGATCCGTTTGCGCGCGTCCATTCCATGGCCGCGGCGAATGCGTCCATGTCCGGCGCCAGGGTGGGTTCGCCCAGTCCCAGGTCGATGTCGCCAGGCCGTTTCTTCGCGTTGATCGAGCGGATCAGCGACGCCGGGATGCTCGCGATCCGATGGTTCATCCTGCGCCGGCGGCGCTGGCGGGGGGGTGCGTGAAGAAGTCCCACAGATTCTCGAAGGCGTACTCGAGGGAGTCGATCGAGCACCACTCGCCGGCCTGATGCGCCTGCGACGTCTCCCCGGGGCCGAAGTTGACGGCGGGAATTCCTCGCTCCGTGAAGCGGGCGACGTCCGTCCACGCCTGCTTCGGCGCCACCGCCAGCCCCCTTCGGGCTCGCCACGGTTCTATGAGCGGATGGTCCACGTAGACGGCGCCCGATGGCGCCACGTCCGTGATGACGATCTCCCCCGCGTCGCCGACGACCTCTCGCAACCTGGACTCCGCGTCCGCCGGCGTCCGGCCGGGAGCGAATCGTACGTTGACGTTGAGCATCACCCGATCGGGTACGACGTTCGCCGAATTCTCGGTCCACGTCCTCGTCACGACCATGACCTCGTAGAACGTCAGATCGCCGAAGCGCACTTCCCGCCGTTCGAGGGCGGCGAAGCGACCGAGAAGGTCGAGCGCGCGGTAGATCGCGTTCTCCCCATGCCACGGCCGTGCGCTATGGGCGCGTCGACCGCGCACCGTGATGGTCGCGTGCGTCGTTCCCATGCACCCCATCTGGAGCGATTGATCGGTCGGCTCCAGGACGAACGCGAAATCGAGCGGGGGGAGGCTACCCCCGGCGAGAACCGGCTCCAGACCATTCTCCTCGTGCGGACCTTCCTCCTTGTCGTAGAAGATCCAAACGGGCCGGTAGTGCTCGCTGATCGGGCGCCACCGGTCCAGGAGCGCGAGCATCGTGGCGACCCCGGCCTTCATGTCGCTCGAACCGCAGCCATAGATCCGGTCGTCGGCGATCTCCGTCGGTTGGTTCTCGGCGCAGCGTACCGTATCGAGATGCCCGACGAGCCCCACCGCCGGCCGACGACCCCCCTGCTTGCCCGATGGATCGCAGACCACGGAATTGCCGATGCGGCTCACCGCGCCGGCGCCGGCCACCGAACGGCAGTACTCTTCGGCGAAGTCGGCGATCGCCTCCTCGTGCCCGGTCTCACTCGGGATCGAGCACAGGTCGAGGGTTCGACTTGCGAGCTCGTCCCTGGTCGCCACCGTCACGGACCGATCGGTGGCCGTCTCGCGGTCACTCATACCTGCACGTCGAAGGTGCGGAGCACGTCGTTCAGCGACGTTTTCCGGTCGGTCGACTCCTTCCGCTCGCCGATGATCAGCGCGCACGGCGTGTGATAGACACCAGCGCTGAATTCCTTCGCTTGTGAGCCGGGGATGACGACGGAACGGGTCGGAATCCGGCCCTTGATGGTGCGCGGGTACTCACCCGTCACGTCGATGATCGGCGTGGACGCCGTGAGGACGACATTGGCGCCGAGGACCGCCTCCTGTTCGACCACCACGCCTTCCACGACGATGGAGCGGGAGCCGATGAATGCTCCGTCCTCGATGATCACTGGAGACGCTCCCGGCGGTTCGAGCACGCCGCCGATGCCGACGCCCCCCGACAGGTGCACGTTCTTTCCGATCTGAGCGCACGAGCCGACCGTGGCCCACGTGTCGACCATCGTGCCGGCGCCTACGTATGCCCCGATGTTCACGTAGCCCGGCATCATCACGCAACCGGGCTCGAGGAAGGAGCCGTAACGGGCGACGCCCGGCGGCACCACGCGAATCCCCTGCTCTTCGAGATTTCGCTTCGTGGGAATCTTGTCGTAGAAGCGTAGCGACCCAGCTTCCATCGGCTCCAGCGGCCGCATGGAGAAGTAGAGGAGGATGGCCTCCTTGACCCACGCGTTGACACGCCATTCACCGTCGGACTTCTCCGCGACCCGGATCCTCCCCTGATCGAGCAGTTCGATCGTCTCGTCGACGGCCTCTCGGACGGCCGGGTCCTTCATCCGGTCGCGGTCCGCGTAGGCCTGCGAAACGATCCGTTCCAGCTCCGTCACGTCCATCCGTCGCTCCCGATTATCACGTTGACTTCGAAACCCGTACGCCGCCATGCGGGTACTCCTGCCGCGGATCGGCTTTCCGTGGCACTCCGTGCCCGAATCTGCGCTGGCGGGATGGTCGGGGCCACCCCGGCGAGCGTGGCTGCTCGGGCCGGAGCAGCCTATCTTTCCGTCGAGCCGGCCGTGCTCGGACCGGCATCTCGAGAACCTTCACCGACTTCGAGAGTTGTTCGACTCCCCCGAATCCATGCGCAAGACGATTCGCGTGCTGCTGGTCGTGGGCTTGGCGAGTCTCGCACTGGCGGCCGTCGCCGCGGTTCAGCTCGGCGCCACCCGGTCGCCGGACTTTCACGGGACGGAGTACCCGGACGCTCCGCTCGCGCCTGCGTTCTCCCTCGTCGACCACACCGGTCGCACGGTGAGCCTCGGCGAGTTCCGTGGCGTGCCCGTCCTGCTCTTCTTCGGCTTCACGGAGTGCCCCGACGTCTGCCCGCTGACGCTCCGAAAGCTCGACCGGCTGCTGCGAGACGCGGGGATCGGACCCGACGAGGTGAGCGTGCTCCTCGTTACTGTCGATCCGGCGACGGACACGCCGGACCGCCTGGCCAGCTACGTCACCGGCATCGGTCCTTCGATCACCGGCCTCACCGGCGAGTCGCAGCAGATCGAAGCGGTTCTTGGACAGTACGGCGCGTTCGCCCAACCATCGACGAACCATGCGGGCGAACCGGTCGTCGCGCACACTTCGCTCGTTTTCGGAATCGATCGGGAGGGCCGGCTTCGCGTGCTCATCCACGCAGACGAGCCGGACGAGCTCGTGCTCGGCGACATCCGCGAGCTGATGCGGATCGGCGGCTGAGCGGCTGACTCGCTCCGCCGCCTCAGGAGGGAAGGGCCTGATGCGCCCCCACATGAGTCTTGCCGGACAGCTCGGTCAGCATCATGTGAAAACCCTCCCGTTCGAGCGGCCAGCGAACCCGATAGGCGCGTCTCCAGATCGCGTAGAGTAGCTGCCGGACCTCGCTGGCCGGCAGCTCGGTTCGATGATCCTCGACCGGCTGGCGGTACAGTATCCAGGGCGACGGCCGCTCGGACGGATCCTCCCCCGGATGGTAGTAGTTCAGGTCGAGCGGCAGGACCCCCCTGTCGCGCACCAGCCGCTGCAGCCACGGGCTCTCGAGCCTGACCTCCCCAACCACCGCCGCCAGGTCGGGCCACTCGAGCATCCGAGCGTCTCGTCGGAACGCCTCGACCAGAGTCACCCGCAGCCGCCGGCCCAGGTGACGCGCGCGATACGCCTGTTCGACCGCGAGATACGTCACGAACCCCGCATTGACGCCCCCGAGATAGACGCCCGACGACACGGCCATCACGTGCTCGTCGGCGGAGACCGCCGCGAACAGGTGGAAGTCGTACGAGGTCAGCAAGCCCATCCGCTTCTCGCCGATCTCCATCGCAATCTGCTCGATCGGCTGCCGCTCGCGCGGCGGGAAGGCCCGCTGGATGAGGCCGAGCGCCTGCTCGGCGATGGGACCCCGCTCGTCCTCGACCTCGACGATCCGCTCACCCGCGGCATCCACATCAGTCGCTGGCCGGACCATCGTCCTCGTCCTCGGGCACACGACAAGCGAAGCTCGTCGTGTCCAGCTTGAAGATGCGAGCGGTGTTCTGCCACAGCAGGAGCTCACTCTCTTCGTGCGAGAGGTTCAGGTTGCGGACGAACCGGAGATAGCTCGAGATCTCGCAGATCGGCCAGTCGGTCCCGAACAGGATCGACGATGGGTTTCCGGCGAACGTCAGCACCTGCTTCACCGCTTGGAGCATGTACTGCTCGAAGCGCTCCTCGAAGTGCCCCAGCGTGAAACCCGAGATGTCACCGACCACGTTCGGGTTCTTATAGATCACCTCCATCGCGTCGGTGACCCACGGGTTTCCAAGGTGGCAGATCACGAAGGTGACGTCGCGGAAGTCGACGGCGACCTCGTCCACCTCCAGCGGGTGCGCGTACTTCACCTTGCCTTTCGGGTCGAACGTGTCGCCGGTGTGGATCATGACGGGGACGCCGAATTCGCCCGCCAGCTCGTACACCACCTGCATGCGTGGATCGTGTACGTAGAAGGCCTCGTAACCGGGATAGAGCTTCAGCCCCTTGATGCGGTCCTCGCGCAGCAGCGCCCGCAGATCGGCGAGATCGGCCGCTCGGTAGTTGTAGTAGCTGACGCCCGCGATGACGCTGATCTGCGGATCGTCGCCCACGACCTTCAGGATGTCGTGCAAGCTCGGCCGCTCGTCCGAGACGACGTATGAGGAGAGCACGAGCGCGTGGTCCACTTCGTTCTCCCGCATGTCGCGCTTCAACTCGCGGTAGCGCTCCTCCAGCGTCGCCCACTCCCCATCCTCGTATCTGTTCAGGTGAGTGTGACAGTCGATGATCAATTGCGATGTCCTCGTAGGGGGGCGATTCGGCTTCCAGGCTGCGTCGTGGAAGCAACACACGTACCGGGTTCAACCTCGATTGGGGACGACCGGCGGCGTGCGGGCGAGTCCGCCTGGAGCCCGTGGTCTTTTGCTTCGCTTCCCTACACCTTTATCTTTCGATCCATGAACCATACAAATTCCGCCAGTTGCGACATAGCATGAGCGACAACACCGAACGCACCCAGATTCCGGAGGGCATCGAGAAGATCCTCCGACGCTTCGCGACCCTTACCCCGGACATGACCCGCCAGGCCCTCGTCCAGTATGCGGGCAAGCTGCCTGCCCTGCCGGAGCGCTTCGCTGGCTTGGATCGCGAGGAGTACGCCGTGCACGAGTGCATGACCCCCGTCGCCATCTATCCGGAAGTGATGGAGGGCAAGATGTACTATTACGCGGACGTCCCGCAAAGCGCCCCGACCATTCGTGCGCTGCTCGCCATGATCTTCGAAGCCGTCAACGGACAGCCGCCGGAAACCGTGCTCGCGATTCCCCAGGACTTCGTCCGTCAGGTGATGGACAAGCTCGGTCTCGGGACGCGCGAGGTGGGATTGAACGCGATGATGGAGCGCTTGAAGAGAGCCGCGAGGCAGGCGAACGGGTCGGCGGCGGGCACGTGATCGCTCGCCTGCTCCCCCGAGTCCCCATGGATCTTGCGTAGGACGCAGCTGGACATTCTCTTTCCCGCTTCGCGCGCGTCCCGCGCGCGGCGGGTTTCGAGACGATGCACTTCGTGAGCGATCACCGGCGCAAGCCGCTCAATCCGGCATTTTAGATACGATGGCCAAGAGATCACCGCGCCTTTTCGGCATTCTCACCCTCGCGGCCCTGCCGGTGCTCGCCGCTTGCCCGGGTGACTTCAGCGGCGGCTACGAGAAGGTCGGCTTCCGGGAGAGGACACCCCTCGCGATGGCGTCCGCACCGAACCCCCCGCCCCTCGTCGCCGGGATCGGCGTGGGCGGCGCCGTCGAGACCCCGGTTCTGGCGGCGGATCTCACCCCGCCAGGGGTGACCCAGCCGATGGTAGAGGAAGGTCAGGAGCTGTTCGGCACCGTCTGCACCGCCTGCCACGGACCTGGCGGGACCGGCAGCCCCGCGGGGCCGGAGCTCAACGACGGCCAGTGGATCCACATCGGAGGCGGTTTCGACGAGATCATCTCCATCATCCAGATCGGTGTCCCGAACCCCGTCGAGTTCCCGGGTGCGATGCCTCCCATGGGCGGCGGCAACTTCACCCCTGAACAGGTCCGCTCCCTCGCCGCGTACGTCTTCGCCCTCAACAATCAGGGCGGCGCGTGAGTCGCGACGAGCGCACCTACGGTAAGATCAGGCAGCAATACGACGACTGGGTCGAGTCGGAGGCCAATCGGCCCACTCGCGAATATCTTCGCCGCGAAGATACGTACACACCACCGGAAACCCGGGGAACTCGAGATATGTCCAGGATGGTCTTCACGGCGATCGGCGTCGGCATCGGGGTCGTCCTCCTCGCCCTCGCCGCATACGCGTTCTACACCGCCGCGATCTGGGGTGACTTCGGCCGCGATGGCGCACAGGTCGGCTACACCCTCGTCGGCATCTTCCTTCTCATCGCCGGATTCGGCGGTATCATCGCCACCTGGAACCACAATTTCAGGGTCCTGACGCGTCCGTCCCGCCACCACTGATCTGCGCCACCTACCGCTCCTTAAGCGCTCTTAGTTGACACCGCCGCGCTGCGGCGCTATCATGCTCCCAGCGCACCGCACGATTCGTCTGGCGGGCGCCGGTATCGAAGGGTAATCCCCACAAATTTGACGTATTGATGCTTTCGCTGGCGGCGCTCCGCGCCGTCCAGTGCGGGATCCGCATGTGCGGATCTTCCGCAGCACCACTTCCGGTGCTGCACACGTCACCAGTCAGACTCAAGGAGCCCCCATGCGTCGTCTCGCGAAGGCGTTGTCCGCCGCGGCCGCAATTCTGATCCTCGCTGGCGGGTGCACCGCCCAGAACCCCGTTGGGCCGGAGGCAAATCAGGACCGCGGAGTCTACGCCAACGGCGAAGACTAGGCCTGAGGTCGGTTTACGGCCCTCGCCATCGAAGGGGTCCCGGATCATCCGGGGCCCTTTCCGTTATTCGGCGGTCGCTAATAGCTTAACGCATGTTTCATCGTACACAACTCCTCCTTGATCGCGCGGACGCGTACAAAAAGGCTGGCCAATGGCAGTCTGCGGTTGAGCTATGCGAGGCGATTTTTGAGACGAGTTGGCGCACGGGTCGAGTGGATGACTTGCTCGAGAGTCTACTTCGACTCGGGCTGCTGTACAGTACTCGCAGCGATCGGGTGGTTTCTGAAGAGTATTTTGTTTTGGCGCTAACGGTTGCCAGCCGTGTTGACGACCTCTCCCGGGCGGCCCGGGCGCTCAATGGCCTCGGTATAAGTAGCCAAAAGGCAGGGCTCATTGAGGAAGCGGAAACCTATTATTCTGAAGCGAGAGAATTGGCAGCGGAAGCGGGGGATAGATGCACTTGTGGAGATGTTGAGTTGAATCTTGGCATCATTTCGAACATTCGTGGCGACCTAGGGGAAGCTCTGCAACACTATGAGGCAGCGTTAGCCGAGTACGAGTCGATTAGCCACCAGCACCGTATCGCAAGAGTCTTGAACAATCTAGGCATGTTGCATACTGATATGGGCGATTTCACCAACGCGGCGCACACCCTCGATCGAGCCCTCCACATTTGCCGGCTCATTGCTGATCTGCAGGTTGAAGGAATTGTGCTGACCAATAAGACAGAGTTGCAACTGGCTCTGGGTGATTTAATTGGTGCTCGACTCACTTGCGACGAAGCGTTTGAAATCTCAAGCCGGCTAGACAACGGCCAGCTGAAGGCTGATGTCCTGAAATCGTACGGTGTTATTTACGGTGAGACCGGTAAGCCCCACCTCGCCGAATCTCACTTTCGGCAGGCTGTTGCCTTAGCAACGAAGCTTGGGCATCCTCTAATCGCTGCAGACGCATACCGCGAACTCGGGCTCGTTCTTCGGGGCGAAGACCGCAATCGTGAAGCTCTCGAGATGCTCAATGCAGCGCACTCGCTATTTGCGGGGTTACAGGCAAGGCACGAACAGGCGGATATCGACAAACGGCTAGCACAACTCGAAGGGGATTTCTTGTCGTTGGTTGCTGTGTGGGGCGAGTCAATTGAAGCCAAAGACCGATATACCAGTGGGCACTGCCGACGTGTAGCCGAATACGCTTGTCGTATCGCCGAGCGTGCTCAGATTCCCGAACGCGAAATGGTTTGGTTCCGAATGGGCGCGTTTCTTCATGATGTAGGCAAAACCGAAGTACCGGAGGAAATTCTTAATAAGCCTGGGCGTCTCTCTGATGAGGAAAGAGAAATAATTGAGCGGCATACAATAGCAGGTGACGAGATGTTGGCATCGATTGAGTTTCCTTGGGACATCCGTCCAATGGTACGCTCGCATCATGAGAGGTGGGACGGCGCAGGTTACCCAGATGGTCTAAGTGGCGACCGCATACCATTCACAGCCCGCATTCTGCGTATTGCGGACGTTTTTGATGCTCTAACAACAACGCGCAGCTATCGAGAACCTCTCAGCCCCGAAGAAGCATACCAGATAATGGTAGATGACACTGGTGGGTTCGATCCGAACTTGTTTGAGATTTTCGAAGACATTCGTTTCGAGCTTTGGCAATCGACACGGCAATTCGATGAAGCCAACGGCTAAACGCTTCTAGCCGCACTCGGAACCACAGTACTATACCGGTTTTCAAAGCGATCCGCGTGTTTCTGAGCTCCCATCAAAACATAGCATTCGACCGCAAGGTTTCGGTACTTAGCGGCGGCATCCATTTCTCCGGCCATTGCTTCTAAAATGGCTAGCTCTTCACAGGTTTCTGCTTTGAGCAGTTTCCTTCCGCTGCGGCCGGCAGCCTCCCAAGCATCCGCCAAGTAGGGCTTAGCTTCTTGGTGGCCGCGTCTTCTCAGAATTATGGACCCGAGAACCTTGGATGCTGCTGCATAAAGAAAGAGATTGCTGAGGTGATTAGCACGAGCCACTGCAGTTCTCGCCAAGCTTTCCGCTAGTTGGCCATCACCTATCTCGAGAAACAACATCGCCCGCTCAGAGGAGGTGAACACTCGCTCTTCCGGAGTCGCTTCTGCCGCGAAGTAGTCATCGGCGAGCTTGAAGTGCTTCGCAGCATTTCCGTAGCTTCCCCACTCGCGCAACACCAGGCCCATGTTATGGTGAACGCTCCCGACCACTTGCCGATCACCTATTTGCTGCATCGCCGCTAATGACCTTCCATAGTATCGTATCGCCTGATCGACCTCGCCTTTGACGCTAAACACGTTTCCCAACCCATTCGCCGCATAGCCGATAACGCGGATGTGGGAAGCCCTCTCCGCGCTGGCGAGGCATTCCTGAAGCAAATCTCTCGCTAAGTTGACCTCGCCACTTTCAAGCAACTCGTTCGCGTAGAGATTCTGCCATCTACGGACTACTGACTCATTATTTGATTCATGAAACTGATCGCGTACATCCGTTAGTAGTTGCAGCGCACGACCGTTTTCAAAAAGGTAGTGCCATGCGGCAGCTAACATCAGAACAAGCTCCGGTTCACTTATGTACGCATCGCGGCCGAGCTCGTCCAACAGACGCCAAATTGCGCGATACCGCCTCCTCTCGAAGAGTTGCTTCACCTCCATGATCACGCCCGCATGGACCTCACTCACCCCGCACCTCCTTCGCATTGAGCAGGGAGTAAAGATGCTTTCGGCTGACGCCGAGCGCCTTCGCGGCCTCGCTCTTATTCCCCCCACATCGGTCGACCATGGCGCGGGCGGCGGCCTGCTGGATCACCTCCATCGAAGCCGGAAAGGGAAGGGGACCCTGCATGGACGAAGCGATGGTGTCCTCCGGAAGCAGATCGTCGACGAACAGGTTTCCTTCCCCGAGCAGCACTGCTCGCTCGATAGCATTGCGCAGCTCGCGCACGTTGCCCGGCCAGGCGTGCCCGCGCAGCGCGCGGCGAATCTCGGAGGTGAGCGGTGGGGTGCGGATCTCGTATTCCCGGCTGAAGCGGTCCAGGAAGTGCTCGGCGAGCAGGATGACGTCGTCGCCGCGTTCACGGAGCGCCGGCAGTTTGATGGGCACGACGTTCAAGCGGTAAAAGAGGTCCTCGCGGAACTGGCCTTCGCGGATGGCGTCCGGCAGATCGACGTGGGTTGCGGCGATGATCCGGAGGTCGATGTCGACGTCGCGTACACTGCCGAGGCGCCGGACCCGCTTCTCCTCGAGCACCCGTAGGAGCTTCGCCTGGAGGGACCCGGAGAGATCGCCGATCTCGTCCAGGAAGAGCGTCCCTCCATCAGCCACCTCGAAGAGCCCCGGCTTGGCCAGGCGGGCGTCGGTGAACGCGCCGGGCTCATACCCGAACAATTCGGCTTCCAGCAGATTCTCGGGCAGCGTCGTGCAGTTGATCTCTACGAACGGACCGGTCGCGCGGCTGCCGTTGTAGTGAACCGCCCGCGCGACGAGCTCCTTTCCCGTGCCCGTCTCTCCCGTGATCAGGATGGTGGCGGTTCCCCGCGGAATGACCCGGGCGGTACGTCGCAACGCGGTCTGTAGCCGCGGGCTCTCTCCGATCATTCGCGAGAAGTCGAATCGCTCCCGCTCGTCGGCGGCGAAGATCTCGCCGTTGCGGCGATCGACGACGCGCTCCACCCGGTCCACGAACCAGCTCCGGCACAGCCCCAGATCACAGGGCAGTGCGAAGTAGTTGCTAGCTCCCGCCTGAAGGATCTCCGCCACCACCCGGTAGTTCATCTCCGTGCCGGCGACCACGGCATCGGGCGCCCGTGCCGCACGCAGCTCCCGGAGCACGGCGGCCGTCGTATCCTCGGCACCACCGGCGGCGACCAGAACACCGCACGTTCCCTGTAGAGAGCGGATCTCCCCTACCGTCCCGGCGACCTCCAGCTTGCCACCCGCGAAGGATGCCAGCTGCGGCCAGACGTCGGAGAAAGAGTCGCTGAGCGCAATGATCGCGAATCGGGCGGACATCGGCAGGAGTGCCCCTGGGGGAGGAGGTGTGCAGCCTCGGCGACGGGTGAGCCGAATGTACAGACGCTCCCGCCGGAGAACAATGATTTGATTCCGTGGGACACGGTTGTGTCCTGTGGTTACAGTCGACGACCGTCCGCGTCACGCGGAGGATTCGGGGATCGGGCCGCGCTGGATCGGTCTTCGGGTGCCGGATGACCGCAACGGCGTCAAATACCGGTTCGCCCACCCCGTTACGGACGACGAGGACTCCGGACCGATCCTCCCCACCGTCCGGGCGCGTCGTCGTTGACATGGACGCTGTCGACACAGCGCTCCACGATCTGTCCCGCGGGGCGGCGGGTATGATACCTCAGGATACAGTCGTCGAGCCTTCCCGGAGCGGCTGCGTAAGAGTCGCATCCGGTTTTCCCACTGGGGCTTACGTCCCTGTCGAAGGCCGAGGATCCGACTGGCCTGTCGGTTGCCCTGTTCCGGACCCGCCGACGGTGATGCTGCGGCTCGAATGCGCCGAAGGCGGCCGTTCTCGACGGGGTCCCACCCAATCCTTCCACGGGCTCTCGGCTCGCTCCCTCCACCACCTCCTTCCGACCGGATACCGACGATGTTCAGACTGCGCATGATTCCCCCCTGCCCTGCGACCGGACGGTCCCACCGTCGGGCGACGCGCCGCGCCGTTGCCCGGCGGGCATCCGCCTCCTTTCTCCGACTCCCGCCACCCCAATCCGCAGGATCATGAATTCCTCATATGCACCGCAGACGGCACGTCTTGGCCGCACGTCGCCGCCGTACATCGCCGCATCACGAGGCGGCACCGGGTCCGACCGGTTGAGCCCGCACTACCCGATCCTTCATCTGAGACCGCCGTACACCCCGAGCGCGACGACGGTAATGGTCCGGGAGGTGGACGTAGGGAAGATCGTCCCCGGCTCGGTGCTGGCCCTGCACGTAACCTCCCGCACGGTCGATTGGACCGCATGCTCGGATGCGGTGCGAGGTCTGAGGCACCGTCTTCCAGCGGTACCGGTGGTGCTCTCGCTGGGCCCCGATATCGAGGATGGTCTCTTTCTCGCCGCGCAGGCGGCGAAGGCGTCGATACGGGCCGTGGTGGCGGGCAACGCACCGCTTGGCGAGTCACTCCGGAGGCCGCTGACGACGACCCAGAGCCTGGGACCGGACGTGGTCGAATGGCTGTCGCTCTTCGGTCTGCGGCTATCCCCGACGCTGAATCACCTGATCGAGCAGATCTTCACGGAAGCACCTCGATTCACCGAGGTCGGCACACTTCTGAAGTCGATCGGCGCAGCCGAATCGAGCACGCGCTTTCGGTTTCGGAAGAAGAGTCTGCCGGCGCCGAGCCGCTGGCTGCAGGCGGCACGTGCACTGCATGCGGCGCTCAGGATCCAGATGGAGCCCGAAAAGTCGATCCTGGCGCACGCCTGCGGGCTCGGATACGCCGACCATTCGGCGCTATGCCATCAGATGAAGCGGACGTTCGGCACCACTCCGGCAGCGGTGCGGGAGACACTGGGTTGGGAGTGGTTGCTCGAGCGGTGGGTCAGGGCGGAGATACTACGTACGCCCGCGGTCTCATCGTGAACGACGCGCCAATTAGCAGCAGAGGAGAGCAACGCAATCGCCCCCGGAGGAGTGCATACTGTTCCTCGCATGGCCATGCATCGCGTGAGAACCGTCTTGACACTCCCACGGAGGAAGCGATCATGAAAGATCCGTCCCGGCTCGACTACGTCGAGCTTACCCCTCAGGAGTACCTGAGCGTCCAGGGGGGCACCGACCCGCTCAGGTACGTGGCATTCCTGACCGCCTGCTTCGGAGCCGGTTTTACCTTCGGCTACGAGAAGTTGGGCCCGGCGCTGTTCGGATAGTTGTCGCCCGGTCACCATCAACGGAGAAATCAATCATGGACCTGTTGCTCCTCCAGATCATGGCCGCGTACCGCCAGAACCCGGGGTTCACCGTCTTCGTGCTCGTGCTGTCGGCGATCGTAGGGCTCATCATCGGCTTCGGTGTCCTGGGTCCGGCGCTGGTGGGATGACGACAGGTCCCCGCACCGCTTCCACTTCAAGCGAAAGGGGCAGGGCATGAACACAGCACTGGCGTTTCCCGACCTGCGGGGTTCCGGACCGATGGAGGTCGAGCTTCTGAGCGAAGCGGACCTAATGAGCATCAGTGGGGGTGGACCGCTCGCCCTCGGGTGCCTCCTTCTCGCCTCGGCCGGGGGCGCGCTGACCGTCGGAGTGGTCGTCGGAGTCGTGCTCTACGCTATGAGCCGTTCCGCCAGCTGAGCCGGCGCCGGTCGGTACGGAGCCGGGCGGGAGTAGACCCCCGAGCACGCCGGCAGTAGTTGGTTGGCGCGTGACCCGGCGAAGCAGGAAGCGCCCCGACTCCGTCGCTGAGTCGGGGCGCTTCACATTTCCGCCACTGTGGCAGGGCCGGAACCTAGGGAAGAGGCATTCCGCGGGTAACCAGGATCCGCTCTACCGCCTCGCCGATCTTGTTATTCGGCGTGGAGGCTCCTGCCGTGAGCCCAACGGTGAGCGGCCCCGGCGGAAGCCACTCCTCCGCCTCCATTTCAGGCGCGTCGAGCGGCGTGCCGTTGGGCTTGAACCGGATGTTGCCACCCTCGGGATCGATGCAGACGGCGTCGGAGACGTGGTAGGTCGTCGTATATCGCGAGCAGATGACGGCGAGGTGATTCGTGTTCGACGAGTTGTACCCTCCGATCACCACCATGATGTCGGGCGGTCCATCCGCCGCCTCCATCATCTCTATGACGGCGTCCTGTCGCTCCTGAGTGGCGGAGCAGATCGTGTCGAACGAGCGGAAGCGACTCGCGAGGTCGAAGTCGGGGGTGCCTCCGTAGCGACGCTCGAGTGCCTTGCCCGTCTCGGCCGCGATCGCCAGCGACTCGCCCGCCAGCATCGTGGTCTGGTTCGCGCACCCGACGCGGCTCAGATGCCGATCGGGATCGAATCCCGGCGAGGCCTTGTGGGAGAAGTGCGCCAGGAACTCCTCACGGGTGAGCGCATCGGGGGTTTGTTCGATGTAGTCCATCACCAGCTTCGCCTCCGCCATGTCGAAGACGATGATGTAGCGGCCCTCGGGGTGACGATAGACCTGGCTCGCCGTCGCCTTCGTTTCCTCGTGGTAGTACTTGCCATGGATGAGGGCCGTGTACCCGTCCCGGGCATACTGGTCGACCCGCTTCCACACGTTCAGCACGCTGCCGCACGTCGTATCCACGAGTGAGCAACCGACACCGCGGAGGATGTCGAAATCCTGTATCGTCACGCCGAACGCCGGTAGAATTACCACGTCGTCCGGCTGGATGTCCGAGAAATCGAAGCGGCCGTCGTCGCCCGGATGGAGAAACTCGATCCCCATCTGACGCATCCGGCTGTTCACGTGCGGGTTATGGATGATCTCGCCCACGAGGAAGAGGCGCCGGTCGGGGAACTTGGCGCGCGTCTGATACGCATAGTCGACGGCACGGTCGACTCCGTAGCAGAAGCCGAAGGAGTCGGCCAGCCGCACCGTAACGGACTCGGGTCCCGCGCCGAGAACCAGCTCGTTACCCGCATCCCGGATTCGATCCACAAGCTGGCTGTGGTACTCGGCCTGGACGACCGGCTCGATCTCCTTGGTCAGCCCGAAGCCGCGGCGGAAATATGTCGATTCGAGCTTGGACATTAAGCTCAGATAAGTCGAAGAGGACTTGCAATTTGCACCGCTGAACGGTAACCCGTCCTTCTTTCCCTGGCAACGCCGCGGCCGCCGAGCTTTCGCAGCGGTGGGCGCCCCTCGCATATATCGCTGCTCGGAATAATATTTGCCCCCAGCTGAGCGTCTCGAGCCGGTCGCTCGGGAAGAGGGCAGGGACCAACAAAGGGGGAAAGTGAAGCGCGGAAAGGGATTGGGTGGGAAGGCGCCTCGTCGGGGAGGACGCCTGACGAGGACGCAGCGTGAACGCGCGGCGGCGGCGCGCAATCCTCCGGCGCTGGGCGTTCTGGTCGTGGGTTGCCTGATCGTCGGCATCGTCGGAGGGTTCGCTCTCGCCGCCGACCGACAGCTTCGAGGAGGGCTTCTGGAGCAGCGTTCGGAAGCCCTGGTCCGACCGGACTGGGTGGCGATCGACAGCCTCCCCGCCTACGTCCCGCAAGCGTTCATGATCGTCGTGGATCCGGGCTTCGACGAGGGCGGACCGACCAGCGCGCGGGACGAACGCAGGACGACGATACCGCGGGAGCTCGTCCGCCAGATCCACCTCCTCGACGACGGACTCGGGGCGGAAGCTCGCGAGCTCGTGATGGCTCCCGTACTCGAGCAGCGCGCCACGAAGCAGCAGCTGCTGGAGCTCTTCCTGAATCGAGCCTACCTCGGCACCGCGCTCGGCGGATACCGCATCTACGGTATCCACGACGCCGCCGCCGAATTCCTCGGCAAGCGAGCCCGGGAGCTCACGCTCGGCGAAGTCGCCTCACTCGCGGGCCTCCTCCTGGAACCCAGGATAGATCGCCCCGACGAACGGCCGGGTGCGGTCGGCGTCCGCAGGAACGAGGTCCTGAGAGCGCTGCTGGCGGCCGGGTATATCGACGCGGATCAGTTCGCGGAAGCGACTGCGGAAAGGCTCGCGTTTCAGCCGGGTCTGCGCGAGCCTCCGATGACCCGACGCATCGCGACGGAGGCGGACACCGCGGTCATCCGCCTGCCGCCGCAGTATCGGGTTCTGCCGGAGGAGGAGACGGACGGGTAGCCGAGGAGAGATGCCCCTGCGAGAGCCGCCACTCTCCGCCCTCGCGCACGAACACCCCCGAGAAGCTCAGCGCTTCATCCCCCGGCTCGCCACCCGATACTTCGTAGCTGGTACGAAACCACGCCACGTCGTTGCCCGGGCCGATCGAAACGACCGTCTCTCCCACGCCGATCTCGGCGCTCCGCACGAGAGTTGAAAGTGTATCGACGAGGGCCTGCGCGGTGGTCAGCTCCTCGCCGGGTCTCGGACCGATGACGTACAGGTCCGGGCTGGGTGCGAGCGCGCCCGTCAGGCTCGAGCGATCCCTTCGCTGAAGGGCCGGCCCCGTCGACAGAAGCCGGGCCATGATCTCATCCTGCGAAGCGCCGATCTCTGCCGCCGGCGTCGTGAGGTGATCGATGTATTGCTGCGGCGTCTCCTCGATGGTGCACGAGGCGAGCAGTGCGACGGCAGGTATGACGGTGATCTGGTAGGGTCTCAAGAGTCTCGTGGGTGCGGGAAGGTCGCTGCATCAAATTGCACCGCATGACAGGGCTGTCAAGACGGATCCCAACGGTGACTTCGGGGCCGGAAGTGCTTAGCAGATCGGCACCTCGCAGTCTTGACGACTCTCCGGCCAGTAGCCATTGTGCAGTGCAGTACGATCGCAACAAGACCAGCGAGAGAAGTCCATGATCTGGTTCGGAAATCTCAATCGAATACTGGCGAGCCCGGCACCGGAGCACCTCCGCCTCGCGGCCGCGGAGACGCGGATGCAGTTCGCGCTCGAGCGCGTGGCCGAAGCAGCGCCCGGAATCGGTGGACAGTTCCTGCTCGACGCCCTCGCCGCCACCGGCTGGGTCGATCGATCTACCGCCGAACGCCTTCTCCCGCACTTCCGGCACTTCGATCCGGACCGGCATTTCGGCGACTATCTGCGCCGCCTCTCCTTCCGCGGCCGGTCCTCCGGCGACGAGTTCCGCTCCGGCATACGCTGCATCGTGGAGGAGATCACCGGCACGGGATGGATCGGGGAGATCGGTTCCGAGCCGTGTGTTCGGTTCTCCACGCGCGGCGTCGAGGGCCTCGTGCTCGCAGAGCCGGAGGTCGGCTTCACGATCGCCGGCCGAACCCGCGATGCGCTGGCCGCCGCCGTCGAGGAGATGCCGGACGTCGTCGTCGTCATCGCGAGGAACTTCGACCGGCACGCCGCCGAACAGCTTTCCGGTATCCTGTACCGGACTGGCGTTCCAGCCACTCTGGTCACGCTGAATCTGCTACTCGGAATCCGCGCGACCGCCCTTCGCTACCAGCCCCCCACGACGCGGGTGATCGACGTCCTCGCCACCGGCGGTGCTCTCAGATCCGCCGATATCGCCCAGCTCGGCGAGCGCGAGCTCGCCGCCTGATCCAACGCCATAGTCATCTCTTCCACATCCCCGGATGGAAGAGGAGCAGCACCGTGTAGATCTCCAGTCGACCAACCAGCATCAGCACTACCATCACCACCTTCCCCCAGGCGGCCAGGAACCCGTAGTTGGCCATAGGTCCGAACTCCTGAAGAGCCGGACCGACGTTGCTGATCGCCGCCGCCGCCGCCCCGGCGGCGCCCACGAGCGACAGTCCCGTACCGGTCATCAGCAGGGTACCCACCCCGAAGAGCCCCACGTAGAGGATCATGAACGCGAAGACGTTCAGCATCACCTCCGACTGGACGGGCATCCCCGAAATCTTGGTGACGAGAATCGCCCGGGGATGCAGATAGCGTCGCATCTCACCGAATCCGTGCTTCAGGATCAGCAACACGCGAACGACTTTTGGACCCCCCGCGGTCGATCCGGCCATGCCCCCGACGAAAAAGAGGAGGAAGAGGATGATCTGCGCGAATGGCGTCCAGACAACGTAATCTGCGCTGGCATACCCCGTCGTCGTGACGATCGACACGACCTGAAAGATCGCGTCGCGGAAGGTGGGCTCGAGGGGTCCGCCCGGTGTGTGGATGGCAAGCGCGAGAGGCAGTGTCGCCAGGACGATGATCAGGGAGTACAGGCGCCACTCTCCGTCGCGCCAGTATGGCCTCAGCCCGGTCCGCATCGCGCGGTAGTGGAGGGCAAAGTTTATCCCTGTCAGGTACATGAAGACGACCGCCGTCCACTGGATGAAGGGCGAGTAGGCCCCCATCGAGGCGTTCTTCGTCGAGAATCCGCCGCTCGGCATCGTCGTGAGGGAGTGGTTGACGGCATCGAAGAAGGTCATCCCGCCGGCGACGTACAGAACCACCAGCAAGAGTGTCAGGCCCGCGTAGACCAGCCAGAGGAGCTTCGCGGTCTCGCGGATCCGCGGCCGGAGGCGGTCCTTGGTGGGGCCGGGCACCTCCGCACGAAAGAGCTGCATGCCTCCCACGCCGAGGTACGGCAGCACCGCGACGCCCAGGACGATGATTCCCATCCCGCCGAGCCACTGGGTCAGGCTACGCCAGAGCAGAATGCCGGGAGCGACAGCCTCGATATCGGTGAGGATCGTCGACCCCGTCGTGGTAAAGCCGGACATCGACTCGAAGATCGCGTCGACGGGAGAGCCGATCGCGCCCGAGAGGATGAAAGGAATCGCGCCGCCGAGGCCGACGGCCGTCCACGCGAAGGTGACGGTCGCGAATCCCTCACGATAGTTCAGATCCTGCGGAACGCGCGTCAGAGCACGGCCGGCCGCGCCGACGCCACCGACGATAAGGGCCGAGATGATGAGGGGATAGAAGGAGCCGTCACGCAGGAGAAGCCCCCCCAGAGAGCAGAGGGCGATCGCGCCGGCAACGCCGACGAGGATCGAAGCCACGACGTGGACGACCTCACCGAGGTTCAAGCGCGATCTGCCTTTAGGCAAAGATCGCCTCCACGTCGTGGATGGCGCTCGCCATCGTGAAGACGATCACACGATCCCCCACGCGGATGGAATCGGTCCCCCGGGCGATGATCACGCGATCCCCTCGGATGATGGCTCCGATCAGACTGCCGGGGGGGAACCGCACCTGCGAGAGCGGGACACCGGCATAGGGAAAGCTGGCGGCGACGTCGAACTCGATCGCTTCTGCGGATGTGCCTTTCAGAGTCGCGACCGAGAGCACCGATCCCCGTCGTACATAGCTCAGTATCGCGTTCACGGTCGAGAGACGCGGCGAGACCGCCGCATCGACTCCCACCCGGGCGACGAGCGGGATGTAGTTCATCCGCTCGATCAGCGAAATCACCTTCCGCGTACCGAGATTCTTCGCCAGCAGACACGAGAGGAGATTCGTCTCGTCGCTGCCGGTATACGCCACGAAACCGTCGGCTTCGCCCACCCCCTCCATCTCCAGCAGGTCGAGGTCGGTGGCGTCTCCGTGCAGGACGAGGCTCGAATGCAGCGTCTCGGCGAGTGAAACGGCGCGGGCACGGTTCGTCTCCAGGATCGTGCATCCGATCCGGTGCTCCTCCAGCATCTGCGCCAGCAGCAGCCCCTCGCGGCTCCCCCCCGCAATGACGACTCTTCGCAGCTTGAATCCGGTATGCCCGGCCTCCGGAAGAATCTCGGGGAGGTGGCGCGGCTCGCCGATGACGAAGATCTGGTCGCCTGCCTCGATCCGATCCGAGCCCCGAGGTACGATCGTTGCGCCGTCACGTACGATCGCCGCGACCAGGTATCGGCTCCGCCGCTGATCCGCACCCAGCTCGGCCAGCGTTCTGCCGGTCATCGGGGCATCGGCCTTCACCCTGAGGCCGATCAGCTGGACGAGCCCTCCCTCGAACTGGGCGAACTCCGTTGCCGCCGCGCTCTGGAGGAGCTGATACGTCTCGATGGCGCACTCGCGCTCCGGATTGATCATCCGGTCCACGCCGAGGCGCTCGGGGGGTAGTATGCCGGTGTGGTCGAAGTAATCGGGCTTGGAAACGCGGGCGATCTTGATCGGCACCTCGTACTGGGCGGCCGAAAGGCATGCCATGAGGTTGATCTCATCGAGGCTCGTAACCGCCAGGAGCAGGTCCGTGCGTTCGATCCCCGCCTTTTCGAGGGTGGAGAGGCTCGCCGCGTTGCCGTGGATCACCATCGCATCGACGGCGTCCTCGATCGAACGAACCCGCTCGCGGTTCTCCTCGATGATTACGACGTCGTGGCCCTCCTCGGACAGCTGACGCGTCAGATGGAATCCGACTTCGCCCGCGCCCAGGATCAGGATGCGCATCCCCGCCTCTTCCTATTGAGTACCCACGCAGGTGTCGTCCGCCCCCGACCGGGCCGAACCAGACGACCCACTGCCTAGCGGAACGGCCGGCAGTGGGGGCGGCACTCGACACGATCCTCGTTCGGGCATCCGCAAGGCTGCTTGCGATCACTCCCCCAACAGATCGTACTGTGCGACCTCCACCTCGTCGTCCTGCGCATCCGCCGCTTCGGAGGCAGTCTCGTCCTCCGAAGCCTTGCCTTCCGCTCCCGCGGCGCGCGTAACCTCCGCGAGACGGGTGCCGCCGGCAAGTTTCACCACCTTCTCGAGCACGTCGCCCGCCATGCCGAACGGGACCTCGTCGGTCTCGAGCCGAGTCGGGCTCCCGCCAGCAGAGATCAGCATCAGGGCGTCGCCCTCACCGACTTCCATTGCGCCCGCCAGCTTCCCGCTCTCGACCTCGACACAGAAGCCCACGACCCCCCGGCCGTCACGCTTCTGACGCGAGAACTCCGCCACCGAGAGGCGCCGTGCGAACCCCTTCTCGGATACGCCACAGAGCAGCGACTCGCGGCGGACGAGAGTAGAACCGACGATCCGATCGCCAGTCGGCAGCTTCATACCGCGCACCCCCTGCGCCGTTCGCCCCATCTCCGGAACCTCTTCCTCCGCGAATCGGATCACCCTTCCCTCCCGGCTCACGAGCAGCACGTCGCCGGCACCGTCCGAAGGGAAGACCGCGATCAGTCGATCACCCGAGCGGAGATTGATCGCATTCACCCCACCACTGCGCTGTGTCCCGAACTGCTCGAGACTCGTTCGTTTGACCGTTCCCCCTTCGGTCACGAAAACGAGATAGCTCTCGTTCGCGTGGCGGGCCAGCGAGAGGAGGGTGCACACGCGATCGCCCTGCTCAAGACCGAGCAGCTGCTGCAGCGGGCGACCGCGTGAGCTACGCTCCGCCTCGGGGATCTCGGCCGCGGGCAGCGTGTGCGCCTGCCCCTTCTCGGTGAAGAAGATGAGCGGATCCGCGGTGCTGGCCGGAAATACGTGCTCGAGGTAGTCGTCTCCGTACCGCTCCATCTCCGCGATCGGCTTGCCGCTCGTCATACGACGACGGTACAGATACATCGGGATCTGCTTCGCGAACCCCTCGTGGCTCACGGTGACGACGACGTCCTCCTGCGCCACCATGGACTCGATCATCGAGTCGGGCTTCCCGTCCACGATCCGGGTGCGCCGCCGATCGCCATACTTTTCGACGACCTCCAGCAGCTCCCGCCGCACCTCCGCGAGCTGCCGCTCCGGATCCGACAGGATCGCGTCGAGCTCGTCGATCCTCGCGCGCAGCGCCTCGAGCCGCTCCCGCAGGTCCTTTGTTTCCAGCTGTGTGAGCCGGTAGAGGCGCATCATGAGAATCGCCTCGGCCTGTCTCTCCGACAGCTTGAACTCCGATCGTAGCTTCTCCGCCGCCGTGTCGCGCCGCCGCGAGGAGCGGATGATCTCAACCACCCGGACGATGTTCTGCAGCGCGATCAGCAGGCCCTCGAGCACATGCGCCTCGTCCAGCGCCCGCTCCCGCTCCCACGTCGAGCGCCGGACGATCACCTCCACGCGGTGGTCCCGATAGCGCTCCAGCATCTCCTTCAGCGTGAACTCGCGCGGGATTCCCCTGTCCAGCGCAAGGCTGATCACACCGAACGTCGACTGCAGCGCCGTCCACTTGAGCAGCGCCCCCACCACCTTCTTCGCGTCAGCCCCCCGCTTCATCTCCACCACCAGCCGAATCCCGTCCCGATCCGATTCGTCCCGCAGGTCCGAGATGTCCGGTGACTTACCCTTCTTCACCAGATCCGCGATCTGCTCGATGATGCGCGTCTTGCTGGTGGCGTACGGGATCTCCGTGATCACCAGCTGCTCCCGGCCCCCGCGCCTCGCCTCGCGACCGATCCGCCCCTGCATCACAACCCGCCCACGCCCCGTCTCGTACGCCTGTCGGATCCCCTCGCGCCCGACGATGAGTCCACCCGTCGGGAAATCGGGCCCCGGCACGTGCTCCATCAGATCCTCGACGGTGCAGTCCGGATGGTCTAGCAGATGGATCGCGGCGGCACCCACCTCCCTCAGATTGTGCGGCGGGATGTTCGTGCTCATCCCCACCGCGATGCCGCTGCTGCCGTTGATCAGCAGGTTCGGAACCCTGCCGGGCAGGACCACCGGCTCCTTCAGCCGATCGTCGAAGTTCGGCACGAAATCGACCGTCTCCCGGTCGATATCGGCCAGCAGGTCGGTCGCTATGGGCGCGAGCCGCGCCTCGGTATAGCGGTACGCGGCCGCCGAATCCCCGTCGATCGAGCCGAAGTTCCCCTGCCCCGTGATCAACGGATAACGGAGCGAGAAGTCCTGGACCATCCGGACCATCGCGTCGTAGACCGCCGAGTCGCCGTGCGGATGGTACTTGCCGAGCACGTCGCCCACCACGGTTGCGCTCTTCTTGAACGGGCGGGCCGGGGAGAGCCCGCTCTCGTGCATCGAGTAGAGAATGCGGCGATGCACGGGTTTGAGACCGTCGCGCACGTCGGGAAGCGCGCGCTGGACGATGACGCTCATCGAGTAGTCGAGAAAGGACTGCTTCATCTCGTCCTCGATGAGGCGCATTACGACGCGGTCTCTCTGATTGGGCACGACGGCTCGGGTGCGGTTCGGGAGGTGTTCGGGATGGGTGCTCGGCCCGCATTCTGCGACGCTCCGGAAGCCGACGCAAGCCCTGTAGAGGAACCACGAAAGGGAAAGGCCGAGCGACTTGAACAGGCGTGGAGTGGAACGGATCGAACGTGTCGTGCTGCTCGGCTACATGTGCTCGGGGAAGAGCACGGTGGGGGAGTCGGTGGCGCGGAGGCTGAGCTGGAACTTCGTCGACTTCGATGTCGAGATCGAGCGCCGTGAGCAGCGGCGCGTGTGGGAGATCATAGAAGGTGAAGGCGAGGAGTACTTCAGGCGGCTGGAGTCGGAGCTGACACGAGAGGCTTCGGAGGAGAGGCGGCTGGTGATGGCGCCGGGCGGCGGATGGATCACGAACCCCGAGCTGCTGGAGGCGATCCGGCCGGGAACGTTCTCCGTCTGGCTGCGGGTGTCCCCGGAGGAGACGGTACGGCGGCTACTGGACGACTCGATCGATCGGCCGCTCAAGGAGCATCCCGACCCGATCCGTCCTGTTTCCGAAATGTTGGAGGAGCGCGAGCCGCTCTACCGGCGCGCGGATCTCGCGATTCCCGGCGACAGCCGCCACCCCGAGGAGCTGGCGTTCGAGATCGAGTCGATCGTGCGGCTGCGCAACGCGCCCCCCTGACCCATGCACCCCAATAAACTCAAAACTCAAAACTCAAAACTCAAAACTCAAAACTCAAAACTCAAAACTC
>JBBDRR010000085.1:0-7757 GCA_040905395.1 Gemmatimonadota bacterium | reverse complement strand
GAGCATTTGCTTCCCAAGCAAAGGGTCGCGGGTTCGAATCCCGTCCCCCGCTCCACACGATTCGAATCTGAGGCTGTGAGGTCTCGGTACCTCCACGACACCGTGGCCTCGGTACGTACACGACACTTCCCGGACGCGGCTTCGGTAGGTGGGCGACACTGGCTCCGGTACCGACACGACACCGCTTCATCCTTCCCTCTGTACAGCGACGCCCCGTCGTGGACGATCGCGTCCGCAGCGAGGGAGGTCGTCGTGCTGGTGGAGTTGGGGCTCGTGGAACAGCGCACCGCGCAGGGTCACACCAGCGACGGAATCCGGGCGCGAGCGCCGGGATGATCTGCAGCGTGAGCGCGATTTGATCGCCGGCACACGAGATATGTAACTGCTACTCGTGGCCTCCTGCAGCGCGCCACTGGCAGATCTCGTGCCGTGGGCCACGACTTGATGAGGATCAAGATTGGCGATGAGATCGAAATTGATCGCACAGCCTAGTGGGTAACTACCGTTATCGCCCGTTCGTGGATGGGTGTCGCTCGACTCGTGATCCCCGTGCGGGGCGTGGGAGCCAGACAAGCCGAGCCAGGCGGCGATGATGTCAAGGTTCCCATCGTTTGAGTCGGCGCTCAGGGCCTCCCACCGGTCGACCGCGTCACCTCCCGGCTCAGTCAGTTAGAAGGGCAGTTCCTGTCCCATCTCGGCGGCCCGCGCCTTCTCCAGCACGTAGGCGCTCGCGGCCACGTCCTCAATGCCGATGCCCTGGCTTTCGAAGAGCGTGATCGCCTCTGCGGACGGGCGGCCGGGAACCTGCCCCCCAACCACTTGGTGTAACTCGACCGCCTGACGCCACCGGAATGCGCCCGTGGTCGCCGCCGCCATCAACTCGCCGCACTCCGTCTTCGCCTGCTCCAGGTTGTCGACCACGACGAGGTCTGACCGCCGGATCGTCGTCACATCGACCTCGCGCTTCATCCAGGAGTTCGAGCCAGCCGCGATGACGCACGTGCCGGGATCCAAGTCGTCGCCATCAAACACTGGCTCACGTGCGTTGGTGATCGCGACGACGATCGGCGAGCCCTGGACGGCTCCACGTGCGCTGTCGACCGGTTCCACCTCGACGCCGAGTTGCTCCGCCATCTCGCGCGCGAACGCCGTCCGCGTCTCTGGCGTGCGGCTGAACACCTTGATGTGACGGATGGGTCGTACCTCGCACATTGCCTGGAGCTGCGTCACAGCCTGACGCCCCGCGCCCAGCATCCCGACGACGGAGGCGTCTGGCTCCGCGAGGTACTTCGCGGCGACCCCACTCGCGGCGCCGGTGCGGATCCATGCGAGCGTGCCCGGCTCCAGCACCGCCTCCAACTTCCCGGTCACGGTGCTGTAGAGCAGCGTCGAGGATGCATGGCGCACCGCGTATGCCTCGGAGCCGAGAGCGACGCCACCCATCAGCGTCGTCGAGAGGGCACCGTAGCGGTTGCGCTGGCGGGCGATGTTTTCGACCAACCCCTGCGACTCCTGCCGGAACAAGTCATCGAGGACGTCGATGCATTCGGACATCGGGAGGAGTTCCGCGACGTCCTCGTTGCTCAGGAACAGCGCCATCGATCGTCGTCCTCTCGATACTTCCACCCAGGCTCATCGGTCAGGAGGGCTCGGGCCAGTTCAACGCTTCGGCTGCGGCGCGGCCCAGGACCCACTCGCGGTCGTCGTCGCTGAGGAAGGGGAGCCCCTCCGCCCAGAGCCGTAGGCAATCGGCGTAGGTGTCCTTCGTCAATTGCGTCACGTCAGCCTCCCATAGCAGGCGCTGAGGGCCAAAGGCCTCGGAGGTGCGCCGGAGGTACGGCTGCACGTCCGGGTACGGGTAGGCCTCGTGCGAGCAGTTCGGCGCCGTCCCCACCTTCACGAAGATGCGCGGGTAGCGGGCGAGGGCGAGCACGTCATCGAGGGCGACGAACGATTCCGCCGCCGTCTGCGCTCTCTCAGTCGAGAGGTGGTCGACGATGAGCGTGAGGTTCGGGTGCCGTTCCGCGATGGGGGCGAGACGGCTCACGTGGCGCTGAGTGAGCAGCATGATCGGAATGCCGAGCCGTTCGCAGGCCTCCCAGTACCACTCGAGGGACGGGTCACTGAGCGCCTCAATGGCGGTCGTCGGTGTGCTGCTCCAGCGCCCGCTCATGCGGAGGCCGAGCATCCCCGGCTGCTCCAGCCACCGCTCGAGGCGTGCAGTCGCGTCGGGAGCGTATGGGTCGAGGCGTCCCATGACGCCGAACCGTCCGCCATGCTGTGTTGCGGCGGCGAGGGCAGGACTGTTGTCCTCACCCCACCAGACTGGCGGCACGATGACTGCGCGGTCGACGCCAATGGCATCCATCGCACCGAGCATCCGCTCCGGTGTGAAACTCCCGGCGTACCGCACCGGAGGTGACGCTCGGCCGGGTTCGTGCGGCCAGGGATGCTCAGTTGTCTCTGCTTCGTAGAGGTGTACCTGTGCGTCGGTGATCATCAAAGCCTCCGGTTGCGCCGTCGCCCGTTACGCCTCTGGCCAGCCCAGCAGATTCGAGAGTCCACGGCCGAGGATGAGTTCCTGGTCAGCTTCGGTCAGGAAGTCGAGATCCTCCTGGAACATGCGGAGGCAGTCGCGGTAGGTGCCGCGCAGCCGCGTCACGTCCGAGCCCCAGAACAGCCGCTCGGCACCGTACGCCTCATAGAGCCGCCGCAGGTGCCCGTGCACATCCCGGTGGGGGTACTCCTCGCCCGAGAAGTTCGGTACGGAGCTGACCTTCACGTGGACGCGCGGATGCTGCGCAAGGTCAGTGAGTTGGCCGATGATCGACCATGCTTCTGGGCCCGGCACGTCCAGGCTGAGAGCCATGTGATCCAGGATCACCGTCAACTGTGGGAACTGGCGGGCGAGCCGCCCTGCCCGCTCCGGCGCGCCGCGGAACAAGATCATGATCGGGATGCCGAGGCGCTCGCAGGCCGCCCAGAACCAGTCGACCGAGCCGTCGTCGAGCTGCTCGGCGCGGGGCTTGTGGGTCAGCGTGACGCGAATGCCCAGCATCCCCGGCTGCTCCAGCCACCGCTCCAGTTGCCCCTCCGCGTCAGGCGCGTCGATGTCGAAGCGCCCCATCACCGCGAAGCGCTCAGGGTACCGGGCCGCGGCCTCGAGTGCGGTGGCGTTGTTCTCGCCGACCCATGTCGGTGGGACGACCACAGCGCGGTCCACGCCGGCTGCATCCATCGCAGCGATGGCCTGCTCGGCGCTGAAACCGTCCGGCAGCTGTGGCTCGTTCCGTGGCGGCTGAGGCCATGGCCGGTCTGGCCGGTCGACCTCCCAGAGGTGGATTTGTGAGTCGGTGATCACGATGCACTCCTACCCGTCTCGGCACGCGTCTCCGAGAGCCGTGCGATGACACCCTCGGTGAACGCGCGCGTCCCCAAGACCCCGCCGAGGTCAGCCGTGTGGCTGGACGGCTCAGCGAGCATGGTGTCTACGGCCTGCTCGATCGCTTCCTGCGCTCGGGCGTAGCGGTCATCCCCGTGGCGTTGCCCGAGCCAGCCGAGGAGCATCCCCGCAGACAGGATCAGCGACGTCGGGTTGGCGATGTCCTGCCCGGCGATGTCGGGCGCAGATCCATGCTGGGCCTGCGCCATGCAGTGATCGTCGCCATGGTTGATCGACGCGGCGAGGCCGAGGCTGCCGGATAGCTCGGAGGCCTCGTCGGAGAGGATGTCGCCGTACATGTTCGTGGTGACCACCACGTCGTACCGAGCGGCGTCACGAACCAGCAACGCGGCCATCGAGTCTACCAATTGCTCCTCATAGGCGACGTCCGGGTAGCGCGCAGCAACCGCACGCACCTCGTCGAGGAATAGCCCCTCGGTCACGTGGAGCACATTCGACTTATGGACGGCGGTCACCTTCTGTCGGCGCGCCATCGCCAGCCGGAACCCCGCCTCGGCGATGCGCCGCGAGCCTTGAGCTGTGATCTTGCGCACCGACAGCGCGACGTCCGGCGTCGGCATGAACTCGCCGATGCCGAGGTGCATGTTTCGGTCGGCATAGAACCCCTCGGTGTTCTCGCGCACGATCACCAGGTCCATCTCCGTGCGGCCCCAGTGGGGGATCCCCGTGCGCGTCCGTGCCGGGCGGATATTGGCGTACAGGTCCAGCGCCAGACGCATGTCGCCCGAGGGGTTACGGCCTCCCTCCGACCGGGGTGGGTAGTTGTTGTGAGAGACCGGTCCGAGGACGATGCCGTCCGCAGCGCGACACGCCTCGATCACCTCATCCGGCAACGTCGTGCCCGTGCGGGCGAGACTGGCGAGGCCGATCTCGTGCGGCTCAAACTCCAGCCCGAGGCTGAAATCGCGGTCTGCAGCGGTGAGTACCTCGAGCGTCGCCGCTGTGATCTCCGGCCCGATGCCGTCGCCCGGCAGTACCGCGATCCGCATGCGGTCCCCCTCGCTCTGTCTGCGCGTCGCACGCAGGCTGCGCGGCGGATCGTAGCCGCGCGCGCAATCCCGTCGGTAGACCTCCCGTGGCCCCTGCTACTGGACGCGGCAGTACGAAGGCATCACCAGCCCCATCGAGTGAGCCGAAGAACTATTGCGCATCGGTCAGGCCCTGCCCTACCGAACAGCGATGGACACGGGCGCCATCGCCACCATCCGAACCGAGATGGTTCCCGCGAAGCGCGCCTAGCGCTGGCCGCTCACCCCGGCGGCTACCCGCCTCTCGGGCGCGGCTAACCTCGGTCGGATGTTGTGGGGCCACAAAACCCGATCACATCAGGCAGCCTCCCTCTCGTAGCGATGATGAAGGCCACCGAGGACGGGATGCGCGACGACCTGACCGTGAGCTTGCACGGGCGCGAACCGACAGGCGTCTCGATCTCGATCGTTCGGTGCGGCCGCGTGGCGTTGTAGTAGTCAACGTACTCACGCAGCACCGAGCGAAGGTGTCGCTCGCTGAAAGTTCGAGAAGGAGCGTCTCCACCGAGGTTACCGGTCTCCTCGCCCAAATGGAGCGGGGTCGAATCCCCGCTCCACTCCCTTGGATCTGATACCTCTGCATCGGTTCGGGGCTCGAGACGCTGCCGGATCAGATTCCCGCCGCGGCGACGAGCAGCTAGCGAAGAACCTCGGAGCCCCGGTGGTCTCTGCCGGAGATCGACACCGCCAGCCGCGCGGCACGGAGAGAGGGTCACGCCCTCGTCCCACCGTCGTACCCGTGGCGCAACAGGTGCACTCCCAGCCACACGAACCACACGAGCTGACCCACGCCGAAGATCGCTCCGAGGTCAGCCAGCACGGGGACTACCGTGACAATGCCCGCTCCACCCCCGACGATACCGACGTAGTTGAGCGCCCTGGAGAGCGCCCCCGCTCGCAACGCCGACCAACTGATGAGCAGCAGCCAGAGTCCGCCGACGATCTCGACCCCGCCGCCGATGCCGTTCGCGACGATCTCGATCGCCTGCCAGACCGTGGCGGCCAGCGCCGGATCCGATCCGTACAGATCGGTAACGGCGCCCATGCCGACGACGGAGATCATGCCACTCGCAATCACGAGTCCGGCCCAGATCAGGCCGAAGACCGTGGCTATCTGCATCATCGCCGGTGCTCCGCCTTTGAGGCGTTCGTGGAGCGCGACCGCCAGGATCACGAGCGCGACACCGAAGACCACGTAGAGGACGAGGTACCACGCCTGCATCACCGCCAGGTGGTCGCCGACGAACACCACCCGTCCTGCGGCATCGAGCTCGTCGTCGATGAAGTACTCGGTGAACAGCGTGAGCAGCCCGGCAAAGCCGATGGCATAGGCGAGCGCCTGGACCAGGGCGGCGACGCCCCCCAGCTTCTGTAGATCCCTCATGACTGGCCTCTCCCACTGTTTTCGCTACGCATCTCGGCGCGAGAGCGAGACGTGCGCCGCGCCGAGGAAGGCCGCGATCCATGCGACCACGATGAGGGCGCCGATCGCCGGGTCGGAGTACACCGGCGAGTCCACTACGTGGCCGAGCGCCAGGCTGTCCACACCAGCGCCCGGGAACAGGCTGAAGATGTTCGAACGCCACCACATCGGGAAGAACTCGACGAGGAAGGTGGGTAGCCAGAGCAGCGCGAGCACTGAGGTGATCGCACCTGCCGTACTGCGTAGCAGGAAGCCCAGCGCGAGGCCGATCAGCGGGAAGACCGGCATCAGCGCGCCCATGCCGAGCACCATGCGTCTGGCATCGGGATCGCCGAGGTCCGTCACCGGCAGTCCGTATGCCTCGAGCACCGCTTGCCCAACGAGGAACATCCCGAGCGTGGTGATCAAGCCAAACACCAGGGTGATCGGTGTGACGAGGAGGAACTTGGCCCAGAAGACGCGGCCGCGGCTCGGAGTCGCGGTCAGTGTGAGCCGGACCATTCCGCTGGAGTACTCGCCGGTGACCACCATGACCCCGAACACTGCGGAGATCGTCAGCGCGAAGAGGTTCCCCACGAGCGAGAAGGTGGCCGGCGCCAGATCAGCGGGCAGTTCATCCTGCGTGCTGCCTACCGCCACGCTGACCAGTGCGGTCATCGCAATCGACAGCGCGACGCCGAGGCCGAGGGTGATGTAGGTCGAGCGGAGCGTGGTGAGTTTGATCCACTCCGCCGCGAGTGTGTCCGAGAGCCCCGCTCGCCATGTGCTCGCGGCGGTTCGGGACACAGAGGTCACTGTTCCGGTGGTCATGACCGTCGTTCCGTTCCGACGAGCGCTTGCGCCGTCTCTAAGACCATGTCGGTGCCCTGCGCCCCGGCCTGGTACTCCTGGCTTCCCTGTGTGAGTTCCATGAACGCCGCCTCGAGGCTTGCCCGGCGCGACGTCAGTTCGTGCAGCTCGATGCGATGCTCGGCAGCCAGGCTGCCGATGCGTCCGGCGTCCATGCCGGTGACCGTGAGAGCGCCCTCGCCGCGGGTGACCGTCGCGCCTGCTCGCGTGAGCAGCGGTGCGAGTTCCACCGCCTCAGGCGAGACCACGCGGACGTGACTGGCGGCGCTGCGCTGTGTGAACTCGGCGATGCTAGCGTCGGCGATCAGGCGGCCGCGACCGATCACCAGGATGTGATCCGCGGTCTCCTCCATCTCGCTCATCAGGTGGCTGGAGAGGAAGACCGTGCGCCCCTCGGCAGCGAGGCGCTGGAGCAGTGAGCGGATCCAGCGGATGCCTTCCGGGTCGAGTCCGTTCACCGGCTCGTCGAAGAGCAGGATGCGCGGATCGCCGAGCAGCGCAGTGGCGATGCCAAGTCGCTGGGACATGCCCAGCGAGAAGTCATCCGCCTTGCGGTTGGCGACTTCATTCAGGCCGACTAGCTCGAGGACCTCATCGACGCGGCTGGCTGGCAGCCCGCCTGCCCGCGCGATCCAGCGCAGGTGCTGTCGGGCGGTGCGCCCGCCCTGTATCGCCTTCGCCTCCAACAGCGCGCCTACCTCATACATCGGCGCGGGGAGTTCCTGGTAGGAACGCCCACTCACCATGACCGAGCCCGACGTCGGGCGGTCGAGCCCGAGGATCATGCGCATCGTCGTCGTCTTGCCCGCCCCGTTCGGTCCGAGGAAGCCGGTGACGATCCCCGGCTGCACCGCGAACGACAGGTGGTCGACGGCGACGGTATCGCCGTATCGCTTCGTGACATCGTTGACCTCGATCATGAGGTCGCCTCGTGGGACATCGTTGGGCCTCCTTGGCGCTTGTCCACTTCCGTGTGGCTACGATGCGCGAACGG